>NZ_BMQE01000016.1:0-144913 GCF_014647955.1 Planomonospora antibiotica
CGGCCGGCGTTGCCGCCGCGGGTGCTGCCCGCGACCGTGTGCACGTCCAGCTCGTCGACGACCCCGGACTGCCGGTCCCAGTAGTCGCTGGTGATCACTCCCATGAACACCGACCCGGTCAGGCCCGGCATCTGCTCCAGGGTCAGCCCGGCGTCCTCGAACGCCTCCCAGGCCGTCTCCATCGCCAGGCGGTGCTGCGGGTCCATGGCGGCGGCCTCGCGCGGCGAGATGCCGAAGAACTCCGCGTCGAACTCGTCGATGCCCGCCACGAACCCGCCGTAGCGGGACGACAGCTTGCCGGGCGTGCCGGGCGCGGGGTGGAAGACCTCCTCGACCGGGAACCGGTCGGCGGGGATCTCGGAGATCGCGTTCTCCCCCCGGCGGAGCAGGTCCCACAGCTCTTGCGGTGAGCGGGCGCCGGGCAGCCGGCAGGCCATGCCGACCACGGCGATCGGTTCGGACACGGTCTGAGGTTCACCGATCGAAGTCATACTGAAGGGTCCCTTTGCTGCTTTCTGCGTGGAGGAGCTGAGGAATCCACGGCCGCGTACCGGAACACGGCACGGTGACGGAGTGCGCTGGGCGGGGGGTGGTAGCCGGGCCTGCCGTGCCGCCGCGCGGCGGATCGGCGACGGAGGCCTGTCCTCCTGGATCTGTCCTTCGGACACGGATCACGATGCCAGCCGATGCTGCGAACGGCTTGGAGTCCTTGTCGGGAAGCAAAGAACCTTGGCCCGCTCCGGCCGCGGGCGCGCAGTCGCGGGCAGACGCTCCACAAGCCGATCCCAAGCCGGGGCTGAAGACTCTCGTCCGTGAAAGTCCCGGTGATACTCCAGCACAGCATGGTCGAATGCGGCGCCGCCTGCATGGCCATGATCCTCGGCGCCTACGGGCGTCATGTCCCCGTACTGGTGTTGGCAGAAGAGATGGGGACCGGACGGGACGGGGTCAGCGCGCTGGCGATGGTCCGCACCGCCCGGGGGCACGGGCTCACCACCCGGGCGCTCGCCGTGCCCGCCGTGCAGATGCCGCACGTCCCGTTGCCCGCCGTGGTCCATTGGCGGCACAGCCACTTCGTCGTGGTCGAACGGATCACCGGGGGCCGGATCGTCGTGGTCGACCCCGGGATCGGTCGGTTCGGCCTCACCCCGGAGGAGTTCGCACGCGACTACAGCGGTGTGGTGCTGACGTTCGCTCCCGGTTCGGGCTTCCGGCGGGGCCGTATCGGCGAACGAGGCGGATGGTGGTCCCGGTACCTGCGGACCGTCCTCGTGCGGCACCGCGGGCTGCTGGCCTTGCTGGCCCTGCTCAGCGTGCTGCTGCAGGCATTCGGCCTGGTGCTGCCCGCAGCCACCGAACTCGTCGTGGACGGCGTCCTGACAGGCGGGGAAGCCGACATGCTGCACCTGCTCGGCCTGGGCCTGGCCGTGACGACGGTCGCCCAGCTGGCGGTGGGAGGGCTGCGCTCCCGGGCACTGGTCGCCCTGCGCACCCGCGCCGACACCATGCTCCTGGACGACCTCGCACGACGCCTGCTCGCGCTGCCGTTCCGGTTCTTCTCCCACCGCGGCTCGGCCGACCTGGTCTCGCGGATCTCCTCGGTCGGCCTGCTCAGGGAGCTCCTCACCAGCCAGGCGCTGACCGCTCTGATCGACGGACCCCTCGCTCTCGGCTACGTCACGATGGTCACTGTGCGGTCCCCGCTGCTCGGCGCCGTCCTCCTCGCCTCCGCGGCGGCCCAGCTCCTCCTGCTCACCCTCACTCACCGGCGGATCGCCGATCTGGCCCACCGCGAGATGGAGGCGCGCAGCACCGCGCAGGGACAGCTCATCGAAAGCGTCCGCGGGATCGAAACGATCAAGGCGTCCGGGGTCGAGCCGCGCGTCCTCGACCGCTGGACAGGCCTGCTCGCCGTCCAGATGCGCCAGGCGAGGCGGAACGGCACGGCTCAGGGGCTGCAGGACGCCTCTCTCTCCGCGCTGAGGTTCGCCGCCCCTTTGGTGATGCTGTGGGTGGGCGGCTGGCAGGTCGCCACCCACCGGCTCGGTATCGGGACCATGCTCGGCCTGCAGGCCCTGGCCGCCGCCGCGCTCGCCCCGCTGGCATCGCTGGCCGCCGGCCTGCGCGGCGTGCAGATGGCCCGGGTGCACGCCGAGCGGCTGGCCGACATATGGGGCACCCGTCCGGAGTCCCCCGCCCCCGCCTCCGCACCCGTCCCCCGTTCCCGCAGTGGAGCCGCCCGTGCCCCGCACCAGGCCATCGAGCTGCGAGGAGTCGGCTTCCGGTACACCTCCACCAGCCCGTGGATCGTCCGCGACATCGACCTGCGGATCCGCTCGGGACAGAAGATCGCCCTGGTCGGGCGGTCGGGATCCGGGAAGAGCACCCTCGCACGACTGCTGCTGGGGCTGCTGCCGCCCACGGAGGGTGAGATCCGCCACGACGGGGTCCCGGTGGCCTGCCTGGACCAGGGCCGCCTGCGGCGCCGCTTCGGGGTGGTCACCCAGGAACCGGTCCTGTTCACCGGGTCGATCCTGGAGAACATCACCTTGGGAGACCCGGACGCGTCCTTGGACCAGGTACGGGAAGCCGCCCGGCTGGCCTGCATACACGACGACATCGTCGCCATGCCCATGGGGTACCGCACCCACCTGAACGAGGGCGGTGGTCTGTCCGGAGGCCAGCGCCAGCGTCTGGCCCTGGCCCGGGCGCTGCTCATCCGAGCCGACGTCCTGCTGCTGGACGAGGCGACCAGTCATCTGGACACCGACACCGAGGCGGAGATCGAAGCGAACCTGAGCCTGCTCACCCAGACACGGATCGTCATCGCCCACCGGTTGAGCACCGTCCGGGACGCCGACCTGATCCTGGTGCTCGACGGTGGCCGGATCATCGAAACCGGAACGCACGAGACGCTGCTCGCCCTCGGCGGCCGCTACGCCCGCCTCGCCCGGACGCAGCTCTCCACCGACCTCGACGTGGACGGCCCGCACCGTTGCGGCTGCGGCTCGTGACGAGGCGCCACGTCAAGGACCGAAAGGCCCCGGAAGCGTCCCTGGACCGTTCCAGCGGCTCCAACCTCCACAAGCCGACCACAAGTCCGCCCGCGCAAGATCTTTCACGAATCCACTCCGCCGAAACCCGAAAGGAGAACCGGTGTGATCACTAACAGGCTCACCGAGCTGAGGGACATCCCCGCCGTGGGCGTCGAGCTGAACGAGGGGCACCTCCTCGGCATCAGCGGCGGAACGCTGCCTACCAAGGCCACGTCTGTATGCGGGGTCTGGGAGAACACCGACGACTGGTGGTGCTAGGAAGCCGCCGCCACATCCTCTGAAAGGACAGGTCAGATCATGAGCACGAACACGGAACTCAACGACATCAGCGCGGTGGGCGTCGAACTGAACGAGGAGCGCCTCCTCGGCATCAGCGGCGGTGTGCTGGACCGGGAGGTCTGGCGGACCGGCTGCTACAGCGACAGCAGCTGCGACTACGACGACATCGCCCTCTAGCCACGCCTGCGGGGGCACCGCTGACCGGTGCCCCCGCACCCGGACCACGACGAAGGAACCCCATTGTCCAGCCCGCACGTCCTCATCCTCACCGGTGAGGACGACATCCACGCCGACCGGGTCGGCGGGTTGCTCGCCGAGCGCGGTGCCCGTGTCACCGTCTTCGACCCCGGGGACTTTCCGGCATCCGCGCGGATGAGCCTGGTCTACGAGGCGGACGGCCTCGTCCGGAGGCTTCTGAGCGGGCCGGGCGGGACCGTGGACCTGGACGCGATCACTGCGCTGTGGTGGCGCCGACCGGGACGTCCGGCGGCGTCCCCCGAACTCACCGACCCTGCCGTGGCGTCGTATGTCGCCGAGGAGTGCCGCAGCCTGGTCACGGGCCTGTGGGAGAGCCTGAGCTGCCGCCAGCTGCCGGGGCGCGAGTCCGTCTTCCGGCGCGCGGGCCACAAGGCGTCGCAGCTCGCCGTCGCGGCCGAACTCGGCTTCCTGATCCCGGAGACCGTGATCACCACGGACGCGGAGACGTTCCTCGACTTCTACGAGCGGCACGACGGCCGGGTCATCACCAAGCCGCTGAATATTCCCTGGGTCACGGGCGTGGAGGGCGATCTCACGCTGACCCGGCTGTGTGAGCAGGTCTCCACCCGGGATGTGGCCTACGCCGAGGGGCTGCGGTTCTGCCCGGTCATCGTGCAGGAACGGGTCCCCAAACACGTCGAGCTGCGCGTCACCGTGGTCGGGCGCCGGATCTTCGCAGCCGAGATCCACTCCCAGGTCGCCAACCGTTCCAGCCTCGACTGGCGGCGGTACGACACCCAGGTCACCCCCTACCGCGCACACCACCTGTCGGATGAGACGGCCGCGCGGTGCCTGGCCCTGATGGACCGCCTCGACCTGGCGTACGGGGCGATCGACCTGATCCTGACGCCCGACGGCCGCCACGTCTTCCTGGAGATCAACCCCAACGCCCAGTGGTTGTGGGTCGAGAGCCTCACCGGCCTGCGGATCAGCGAGGCCATCTGCGACCACCTGCTCGAAGGAGCTTGACCGTGTCACTGCCCGACCAGCTGCTGTCCGACGTTCTGGCCTGTCTCCGCCAGATCGCCGACATGGACTCCGGCCAGGCCAAGGAGTCGTTGAACGCGCTCCGCGCAAAGCAGCCCGACGTGCCGATGCGCCTGGTGTGGGAGCAGGACCCGTTCGGCGGGACCTTCCACTACGACATGCTGATCACGGTCGAGGGCGGGACGGTCTCCCTCGCGTTCGCCCCCGACCGCGCTCTTCCCTGGCCTCTGCGCGGCAGCCGCCACACCGGCGAGCAGGTCCTGCTCCGTGTCAACGGCACGGAGGTTACGATGGAGCAGGCCGTGAGCATGCTCGATGTCCTGTGGAGCGACACCGCCCTGGCGACGCGGCTGGTCAACGCCAGTCTGGTGGAGCAGGAGCTGGCCCGCTTCCCGATCGAACCGACCGCGGCCGAACTGCAGGAGGTCCTCGACGCCTTCCGCAGGGCCCGGGGACTGCTCACCGTCCAAGACACCCGGGAGTGGATGGCGGAGCGCGGGCTCAGCCACGCGCGCCTGGAGGAGATCGCCGCCTCCGAGGCCGCCGTCGCCGGTCTGCGCCGGCGTGTCGTCGGCGACGACGTGGAGGAGGCGTTCGCGTCCCGTCCCGGCGGCTACGATCGGCTGAGCGTACTGGAACTGCGCTACAGCGATCCCGGAGCCGCCCGGGCGGCGGCCGTACGGCTGGGCGCCCCGGACCGGCCCGGCGGTGGAACGGATCCGCTCGCCCTGGCGGCCCGGGAGACGCTCGACCACGGCGCGCACGGCCAGGTGCGGCAGGTGCGCCGGCGGGAGCTCGGTCCCGCCGCCGTGTCCGCCCGCGCGGGAGACCTGCTCGGTCCGGGGGAGCACGATACCGCCGTCCACCGGGTCCTGGAGGTGCGGCCGGCCGTTCTCGACGGCCCCACGCGCAGGGAGATCGAGGAGATGCTCTTCGGACTGTGGCTGGCGGACCGGCGCAGGGAGGCCGAGTTGGAATGGTTCTGGGGCACTGCGCCGCGGACCCGCGCACTCACCGAGGCCCTGCGGCGACCGGTGTCCGCCGCATTCGAGGTCGCCGCCGCGACGGTCGACGCGGACGCGGACCGGCCGCGCGGAGACGCAGGAGGCATGGACCCCTCACCTGCGGCAGACAAGTGAATCCCGGAATCCCCAAGGACGACAAGCGGATCACGGGCGCGGCGGCCCAGTCTCAAGGGGTCTGAACCGATCGGCTCCGCCCTCCGGGGCGAGCCACTCCACAAGGAGAGCGCCGATGTCCTTCGACGACCACGGGATCCCCGGTCTGAGCCTCAACCACAGCGAGACCGTCCTCGGTGACGACCACGGGATCCCCGGTCTGAGCCTCAACCACAGCGAGACCGTCCTCGGTGACGACCACGGGATCCCCGGTCTGAGCCTCAACCACAGCGAGACCGTCCTCGGCTGAACCCACCCGAACCAGTCCGGAGGCGAGCGGGCGCGGAAGCGCCGCGGGCCGCATTGAGCGGTCCTGACGCGCACGCCGTCCGTCTCCGGCGAGAGAGCAGGTGAGACCGGTGCCGATGCGCCGCCTGGTACCGCAGCTTCCCCGACAGGCGTGGCTCATCCTCGGCGGTGACGCCGTCTCCGCGCTCGGCACCGGCCTGACCCTCCCCTTCTTCCTCATCTACCTGCATGACCTGCGGGGGATCGAGCTCGCCACGGCGGGGCCGATCCTCTCGACGGTCGCGGTCGCAGGACTCGTCGGGAATCCCGCCGGCGGCCTGCTGGCGGATCGCTTCGGCGCCCGGTGGCCCGCTGTGGCGGGTCTCCTCCTCGCCGCGGCCGGTACGGCGGCGATGATCGCCGTCCGGTCGGCCTGGCAGGGATTTCTCGCGGCCGGGCTGTACGGGCTCGGTACCGCGATCGCCGAACCGGCGTTCCAGACGCTTCTCGGCACATCGGTTCCCGCTGATCGGCGCTCGCAGGTGTTCTCGATCCGGCACGCCGCCATCAACGTCGGGCTCAGCGCCGGGGGACTGCTGGCCGCCTTCACGGTCGGCCTCTCGTCGGTTCAGAGCTTCGTCGCCATCTACCTTCTGGACGCGGTCACGTTCCTCGTCGTCGCCGCTGTGATCTTCTTGGCGGCGCGCGGCCAGGGGAAGGCGCCGCCGCTCCCGGCCACCGGGAGCGACCGGGGAACCGGGCCGCCGGAACCCGGGGCGGCCGGCGGATACCGGGAGATACTCACCGACCGGCTCCTCCTGCCGATCTGGCTGTCGGTGGTGGGGGTGTTCGCCTTCGGGTACGCACAGCTCTACAGCGCGTATCCGGTCTTCGCCACCGGGGTCGGCAGGCTCTCCGCCGCAGGTCTGCAACTCACCTTCGCGGTGAACACGGTCACGGTCGTCCTCGGCCAGCTCCTCGTGCTCCGGTTCATGGAGGGCAGGCGCCGCACCCGGGGGTTCGCGCTCTCCGCCGCGCTGATGGCCGCCGCGTGGCTGATCGTGCTGTGGGCTGCGACAGGGGAGGCCGGATCGGTGGCGCCGGCCGGGTTCGCCGTTGCGATGGCGCTGTTCGCCGTCGGCGAGACGCTGCTGTCCCCGACCGTTCCGGCGATCGTCAACGATCTGGCGTCCGACTCGGCGCGCGGCCGGTACAACGGGGTCTACAGCCTCGCGGGAACCGCCGGGGTCGTCATCGGACCGGCGCTGGCGGGGGTGGCGCTCGGCGCCGGCCACGGACCGGCCCTCTTCGGCTGCATGGCTCTGGCGCTCGGGCTCGTCGCCCTGCAGGCGCTCCGGCTCGAACGCCTCCTCCCCGCCTCGGCGAACCTCGTCTCGGCGGCCCCGCCGGGCTCGTCCGCCCACCGGGGAAGGACGGAGGCCGACTGCTCCCCTCCCTGAGGGGAGGAGGGTCCCGCTTCACCGCCGACCACCCGCCGAGGAGGACTCCTCATGAACGACGGCCCCCCGCCCGGGACGGCGGGAACGAGGCTTCTCGACCTCGCCCGGGAGCAGGAGCTGGCGGGGCGCCCCGCCGAGGCGTACGACACCCTGCTGTCCGCAGCTCGCGAGTCGACCGGTTCCACGGAGACCTCCTGCGAGGCGCTCGCCGACGCCCTGGTCGAGGCGAGCCGCAGGCATCGGCGGTCCGGGCGGTACGGCGCGGCCCGTCCGGAGCCGGGCCGCGCCGGGACCGGCGCGGCCGAGCCGGCCGACCGGGACGTCCACCTGCTCCTGCTGAGCAGGCTGGGCGAGTCGCTCCGTCTCCTGGGCC
Organism: Planomonospora antibiotica; assembly: GCF_014647955.1. Classification (NCBI taxonomy): domain Bacteria; kingdom Bacillati; phylum Actinomycetota; class Actinomycetes; order Streptosporangiales; family Streptosporangiaceae; genus Planomonospora; species Planomonospora antibiotica. The sequence goes on from NZ_BMQE01000016.1 coordinate 7,820, forward strand.
GCTACCGCGACTCCGAGACGATGCTCCGGAACGCGCTGGCCCTCGCCGAAGAGGTCTTCGGCCCGGGCTCCCTGGCCGTCGGGCGCGTCTGCAACAGCCTGGGCGTGCTCCGCAAGTACACCGGGCGGTTCGACGAGTCCGAGCGGGCGTACCGGCGCGCGCTGGAGATTGTCGAGGCGAACGCCGGCGCCGCCCATCCCCTCCTCGCCGACATCCACCACAATCTCGGCGGGCTGAACCACGCGCGCGGGACCCACGCGCAGGGCGAGCCCCTGGCGCGCCACGGGCTGGAGTTGCGGCAGCGGACGTGCCGCCCCGACCACCCGGACGTCGCCGCCGACAAGGCCGCACTGGCCGCGCTCCTGCACGCGCTCGGCCGGATGGGGGAGGCCGAGGGCCTGTTGCGCGACGCCCTTGCCGTCTTCGAAAGGGAATTCGGGCCGGAGCACTACGAGGTCGCGTCGGCGCTGAACAACCTCGCCGCCATCAGGTACGCGAAGGGAGAGCTGGAAGCGGCTGAGTCGGCGTATCTCAAGGTCCTCGCGATCAAGGAGCGGCTGCTGGGACGGGCCCACCCCGAATTGGCGGTCGCCCTGAACAACCTCGCGATGACCGTGTGGAAGCGCGGCAGGCCGCAGGAGGCCGCGCTGCTCCTGCGGCGGGCGGTGGACCTGCTCGGCGACGAGGTGGAACGGGAGCAGCCCGTCCGGCTGGCGTGCGTCCGCAATCTCGGATCCTGCCTGCGGGCGGCCGGGGCGGTCGGGACGGCTGGCGGCGGGGAAGGCGACCGGGCATCCCGCCGCACGACCACCGGTGAGACGCCCTGAGGCCCCGGCGCCGTGCGGCGCCGCCTCGGAATCCGGTCGGCGGGCCGCCCGGAGACCCGTGACCGGCGATCCGGAGAACATGACATGAGATGTCCTCTTTCTCGGCCACCCTCGGTCTCATGGAGACGACACTGAAGGGGAAGGTCGCCCTGGTCGCCGGGGCGACGCGGGGAACGGGCCGGGCGATAGCCGCGGAGCTGGGCGCCGCGGGGGCGACCGTCTACTGCACCGGGCGCACGACGCGGGAGCGGCGCTCGGAGATGGACCGGCCGGAGACCATTGAGGAGACGGCCGAGCGGGTGACCCGGGCGGGCGGGGAGGGGATCGCCGTCCAGGTCGACCACCTGGTGCCGGAGCAGGTCGAGGCGCTGGTGGAGAGGATCGACCGCGAGCACGGCCGGCTCGACGTGCTGGTCAACGACGTCTGGGGCGGTGACCGGTTCGCCGCCTGGGACACGCCGCTGTGGGAGCACTCCCTGGACGACGGCCTGCGCCTGCTCCGGCTGGCGGTCGACACCCACCTGATCACCAGCCACTTCGCGCTGCCGCTGCTGACCAGGAACCGGGGCGGCCTGGTCGTGGAGGTGACCGACGGCACCTGGGAGTACAACGCCGGCCGCTACCGGCTCTCCTGCTTCTATGACCTGGCCAAGATCGCGGTGAACCGGCTGGGGTTCTCCCAGGCCCACGAGCTGCGCCCGTACGGCTGCACCGCGGTCTCGCTGACCCCAGGGTGGCTCCGCTCGGAGGCGATGCTAGAAATCTACGGTGTAAAGGAGGAGAGCTGGCGTGACGCGCTCGAGAAGGAGCCGCACTTCGTGATCTCGGAATCGCCGGCCTTCACCGGCCGCGCGGTCGTCGCGCTGGCCGCCGACCCGGAGCGTGAGCGCTGGTCCGGGCAGTCGCTCTCCAGCGGGGGACTCGCCCAGGTGTACGGCTTCACCGACCTCGACGGCACCCGGCCGGACGCCTGGCGCTACCTGGTCGAGGTCCAGGAGGCGGGCCGGCCCGCCGACGCCACCGGCTACCGCTGACCGGCCTGGGGACCGGGGGAACCGGGAGGCCGCGCCCCCGGGCCTCCTCGGGCCCCGTCGGGCCTCCCAGGGCCTTGTCGGGGCCGAGGGGAGCCGGGGGCTACGGGTGCCCTCGGGAGGGCCGGCCCCGTCCGGGCTCCGCCGGGGGCGGGCCGTACAGGCGGGACATGCGGGCGGCGGCCTCGGCGAGGCGGGACCGCAGCTCAGGCGGGTCGACGACCTCGGCCTCCGGGCCGAAGCGGAGGCACTGGCCGTAGGCGACCTCCGGGGACTCGACGGGCAGGACGAGCGTGGTCCAGCCCTGCTCGTCGGGCTCCCCGGCCGACGCCAGCGCCTCGCCGAGGGCCGCCGGGTCGGCGACGTGCCGGAGCAGGCGCATGCCGTCGGGGCTGAGCCGTACCGTGACGCGGGTGGTGAGCAGGGAGCGGGTGAACTCCGCGGCCCGCCCGGCCCAGAAGGCGGCCAGGTCGAAGTCGCGGTCCCGGTCGAAGCGCCGGTCGGCGTGGACGGCCACGGTGGAGAAGCGGTCCACCCGGTAGATCGCCGAACGGGTCGCCAGATACCAGACGCCGGCCTTGAGCACGAGGCCGTACGGCTCCAGCGTCCGCTCGGCGCCCCGGTAGAGCGCGGTGACCGGGTGGTCGCCCCAGACCGCCCTGGCCAGCGGGGCCAGGGGTTCCGGGGGCGGGCGCTCGCTGGCGAACCAGCCGGGGGCGTCGAGGTGGAAGCGCTGCGCGGCCGTCGCAGGGGCGTCGCGCAGGCCGGGGGAGAGCGCCGCGGACGCCTTGAGCCTGGCGGTGGCCGCGACCTCGCCCAGCCCCATCTCCCGCAGCGCCTCCGGGACGCCGGACAGGAACAGGGCCTCCGCCTCGGCCCGGTCCAGGCCGGTGAGGCGGGTCCGGTAGCCGTCCAGCAGCCGGTAGCCTCCGCCGCGCCCCCGGTCGGCGTAGACCGGGATGCCCGCCTCGGACAGCGCGAGCACGTCCCGGTGCACGGTCCGCTCGGACACCTCCAGCTCCCGGGCCAGCTCGGCCGCGGTCATCCCGCCGCGCGACTGGAGGAGCAGCACCAACGACATCAGCCTGGCCGCACGCACCCGCCGACCCTAACGCCCGGCGCCGCGCCGCGCGCCGGGACCGCGCCACCGCGCAGGCCGCGACCCGGGCGCGACGGGACGGCCCCGGGCGGCGGGAGGGAGGCGGTTCAGCGGGGGACCAGGGGCAGGACGACCGCCGAGGGGCGGGACGGGTCGTGGAAGACCTCCTGCTCGGCGATCACCATGGCGCTGCCGGTGCCCAGGGGGTCGCCGGTGCCGAGGTTGCGGGCGACGCGGGGGTAGGCGCCGCTCGCCACGTGCACCCGGATGCGGTGGCCGCGGCGGAAGCGGTGGCCGATCGGCCACAGGTCCACCTCGACCCGGCGGACGCCGTCGGCGTCGGGCGCCGGGTCGCCGGGGGTGAGCCGCCGCACGCCCTCGCACACGTTGTAGGACGCGCCGCCGGGGTGCACGTCGCAGACCCGGACCACGGCGTCGGTGTGCCCGGTGCTGGAGCGCAGGTACAGCTCGGCGGAGACGGGGCCGATCATCTCGGTGTCCTCACGCAGCTCGGGGCCGGTGTAGACGAGCACGTCGCGCCGGGCCTCCAGGCGCCGGTTGTCGCGCGGTTCGGAGTTGCCCAGCAGCACCGGGCCGCCCAGCGCCGGGGTGGGGTGTGCCGGGTCGTAGCGGTAGCGGTCCGGCTCGGAGTCCTCCGGGCCGCCCGGGTCCAGCCCGCCGCCGGGCCGCAGGTGCCAGCGCTGCGGGCGCATGCCCGGCACCGGCCAGTCGGGGTGGTCGCGCCACTCGTCCGCGCCGGTGACGAAGAGCCGGACCGGCTGCTCCCGCAGGCCCGACAGGTCTCCCATGAGGTGGGCCCGGAACCAGGACAGCGCGTCGGCGTTGGCCGCCCGGGTCTGCCGCACGTCCGCGTGGTACCACGGGCCGATGGTCAGCTGGGGCCGCCGCCCGGCGGCCCGCATCGCCAGGTAGTCCTTCACCTGCCAGGGCAGGAAGACGTCGTACCAGCCGCCGACCATGGTGACGGCGGCCTCCACCTCGCCCACCGAGGCGGAGAAGTCGCGCCTGCCCCAGTAGGCGGCCGGGTCGGCGTGGTGGGTCAGCAGATCCTGGAAGAAGGGCACGGCCCGGCCCGCCGACAGCACGTCCAGCTCCGCCAGCGGGCGCCCCGACAGCGCGGCCCGCCGGGTCCGGCGCGGGGCCGTCAGCGCGCCGAAGGGGCTGTCGATCGAGGCGGTCAGCGTGGTCCAGATCAGCGACGACTCCAGCGCGAACGCCCCGCCCACGTAGGCGGCGTCCCGGAACTGCGAGGCGGTCACCGAGGTGGCCATGGCCTTCAGGTCGGGCCCGGCCTCCGCGGCGATCGTCCACTGGGCGTAGCCGAGGTAGGAGGGGCCGTGCATCGCCAGACTCCCGCCGTACCAGGGCTGCCCGCGCAGCCAGGCGAGGGTGGCCAGTCCGTCGTCGTGCTCGTCGAGCGGGCTGGGCAGGCCGCCGGAGCCGAAGCTCCCCCGGCAGCTCTGCATGACCACCTGGAAGCCTCGCCGGGCGAAGGCGCGGCCGTACATGAGCCCGAACATCCCGCGCCTGCCGTACGGCGAGCGGATCAGGACGGTGGGCGGCCGGACGGCTCCCCGGGGGACGTAGCGGTCGGCGAGCAGGACCACCCCGTCCGGCATCGGGACCGGGAGGTCGCGCTGGACCGTCACCCGATGCGCGGTCTGAGGCCTGGCGGACCGGCCCGGCCAACTCGGCCATGTCGTAACCATATGTCCTCCTCGTCCGTTTTCTTACCCGCTGGTAATAGAACAAAGCTCGCGCCTGGGCATGTGAACCGGCAAGACATGCCGGGTGCTTTTATTTCATCGTTCGATGAATCATGCTGGTTCCATGACCGACGTCCTGGTGATCGGTGCAGGCCCCACCGGCCTCACCCTGGCGGCCGAGCTGACGCGCCACGGCCTGGCGCCGCGCGTGGTCGAACGCGCCCCCGAGCCGCCGGCGAGCTCACGAGCCCTCGTCGTCCAGCCGCGCACGCTGGAGGTCTTCGACGACATGGGGATCGCGGCGGAGGCGCTGGCCGGGGGCCGGGAGGTCGACGCCTTCACCGCGGTGTTCCCCGGCCGGCGGCCGGTGCGGCTCCGCTTCGACGCGGACCTGTCGGGCTCACCCGAGCTGGACACCGCCTACCCGCGGCCGCTGATGCTGCCCCAGGACCGGACCGAGGCGCTGCTCACCCGGCACCTGGCCGGCCTGGGGGTGCAGGTCGAGCGCGGCGTCACCCTGGAGTCCTACCGGCAGGACGGCGACGGGGTGGTCGCCCTGCTGCGCCACCCGGACCGGCGGGTGGAGAGGGCCGCCGCCCGCTGGATCGCCGGCTGCGACGGCGCGCACAGCACGGTCCGGGAGCAGGCGGGCATCCCGTTCGAGGGCACGACCTACGGCCGGGAGTTCATCATGGCCGACGCCCGGCTGGACTGGGAGCTCCCGGACGGCGAGCTCTACCTCTTCCCCGGCGGCGGCCTGCCCTTCGCGGACAGCGGCGTCCTCGCCGCCTGGTCCATGCCGGGCGAGCACCGCTTCCGCGTCTTCGGCGACGTCCCGCCGGGAGAGGGGGACCCGACCCTGGCGGACTTCCAGCGGCTCCTGGACGAGCGGCTCCCGGTCCCCGCCAGGATCGTCGAGGCGGCCTGGGTCTCGCGCTACCGCCTGCACCGCCGCGGGGTGCGCCGCTACCGGACCGGACAGGCGTTCCTGGCCGGGGACGCGGCCCACGTCCACAGCCCGGCGGGGGGCCAGGGCATGAACACCGGGATCCAGGACGCCTACAACCTCGCCTGGAAGCTGGCCCTGACCGCCGCAGGGGCTCCGGACGGCCTGCTCGACACCTACCACGCCGAGCGCCACCCGGTGGGGGCCGCGCTGCTGCGCACCACCGACCGGGCGTTCGGCGTCGCCGTAGCCGCCTCCGCGGCCGCCCGGTTCGTGCGCCGGCACCTGATCCCGCGCCTGGCCCCCGCGCTGCTGGACCGGCCGTTCGCCCGGCGCGAGGTCGTGGGCGCCGTCTCCCAGCTGAGGGTCGGCTACCCGGGCAGCCCGATCTCCGGCCAGGACGGCCGGTGGCACGGAGGGCCGGGCCCGGGCGGCCGGGCCTGGGACGCCCCGGTCCAGGGTGAGAGCGTGCACCGGCTCCACGAGGTGCTGCGCGGCACGCACCACACCGCCCTGCTCTTCACCGCCGGCTCCCCGGCGGAGCCGCTGCTGCGTTCGGCGCGGGAGCTGGAGGGCCGGTACGGCCCGCGCCTGGTCGCGCGGGTGGTCGCCCCGGACGGCACGGGCGACCTGTCCGACCCGGACGGCCTGCTGCACCGCCGGTACGCCGCGGAGCCGGGATCGGTCTACGTCATCCGGCCCGACCGCCACGTGGGCTACCGGGGCCGCGACCCGCGGGACGCCGCGGCCGACCTGGCCGTACGGCTGGGCGGACCGCCCGTCTGACGCGCCCGTCCGATGCGTCCGCCCGGCACCGCGCGGGTGCGGGGACGGCGCGGGGACGCGGCCCGTCGGAGCCGGTCGCCGGAGGGGACGAAGACCCGGGCGCTTACGGTCGCGTAGGGAGCGGGCGGCGCGGCAAACTACTGCGACATGTCATCAATAACCTCGTATGTCGCTCTTGGGGACAGCTTCACCGAGGGCTTGAACGACCACCTCGGCGGCGACCGCTACCGGGGCTGGGCCGACCGGCTGGCCGAGTTGCTGGCGGCCCGCGAGCCGGGGTTCCGCTACGCCAACCTGGCGGTCCGGGGCCGGCTGATCGCCCGCATCGCCGACGAGCAGGTGCCCCAGGCCGAGGCCCTGGCGCCGGACCTGGTCTCGCTCTGCGCCGGGGGCAACGACATCCTGCGTCCCGGCGGCGACCCCGACGCGATCGCCGCGCAGCTCGACGCCGCCGTGGGCCGGCTGTGCGCCACCGGGGCCCGGGTGCTGCTCTTCACCGGCTTCGACCTGCGCCAGGTCCCGGTGATGCGCCTGGTCCACCACAAGATCGCCGTCTACAACCTGCACATCCACGACATCGCCACCCGACACGGCTGCACCCTCGTGGACCTGTGGGCCATGGGCGTGCTCCGCGACCGCCGCGCCTGGAGCGAGGACCGCCTCCACCTGTCGGCCGACGGCCACCGCAGGATCGCGCTGCGCGCCGCCGAGGCCCTCGGCCTGCCCGTCGAGGAGGACTGGCGGGAGCCGTACCCGCCGCTGGGCCCGTCGGTGTGGGCCGAGGCTCGCAAACAGGACCTGCGCTGGGCCCGCATGTTCCTGGCCCCGTGGGTCAACCGCCGCCTGCAGGGCCGCTCCTCCGGCGACGGGCTGGGCGCCAAGCGACCCGAGCTCGCTCCCGTGCCGATGATGTTGCCTGACCACGGCTGACGCCGGTACTCTTGCGGTCATGCGAAACCCCGGAACCCTTCAGTGGTGGCGCCGCTTCTAGGCGGCGCAGGTTTCGCACACGCGAGCAGAGGGACGGCCGCCCGGGGAGGCGGCCTTTTCTGCGTCCGCCCCCCTGGCATCGGGAAGACACCAACGAGGGGCGAGACTGCAGTGGAGACGAGCGGATATACCACCGCCGGGGGCATCAGGGTCGAGGTCGCGACGGCCGACGTCCCGGAGACCGTGCTCGACGACGTCGTCAGCACGCTGGGCGAGCGGCGCGGGGGCGTCCTGTCCTCCGGGATGGAGTACCCCGGCCGCTACAGCCGGTGGCACCTGGCCTACGTCGATCCCTGCCTGGAGATCGTGGCCAGGGGCCGCACCGTCACCGCCCGGGCGCTGAACGCCCGGGGCCGCGTCGTGCTGCCCGCGGTCGCCTCCTGCCTGCTGGCCGCGGGCGAGGCCGTCTCCGAGCCGACCGCCGACCGGGTCGAGGTGCGCATCCCGGAGTCGGCGGAGATCCTGCCCGAGGAGATGCGCAGCCGCCGTCCCACGGTCTTCACCGCGATCCGCGAGGTCATCGCCGCGTTCAGGGGCGAGAACGAGCACCTGGGCCTGTACGGCGCCTTCGGCTACGACCTGGCCTTCCAGTTCGAGCCGATCCGGCAGGTGCTCACCCGCGCCGCCGACCAGCGCGACCTGGTGCTGCACCTGCCCGACCGGATCATGGTGATCGACCGCAAGCGGGAGACCAGCAAGGAATACCGCTACGAGTTCACCGTGGGCGGCGTCTCCACGCACGGCCTGCCCCGCGACGGCGAGAGCGTCCCGCTGCCGCCCGCCCCCGCCGAGCTCCCGCCGAACCCGGTCAGGGGCGCCTACGCCGAGGTCGTCGCCGCGGCCAAGGAGAAGTTCGTCCGCGGCGACCTGTTCGAGGTCGTCCCCGGGCAGGTCTTCCACGCCCCCTGCACCGACCCGGCCGCCTTCTACCGGGGGCTGCGCAAGGCCAACCCCGCGCCCTACGAGTTCCTGTTCAACCTCGGCGAGGGCGAGCACCTGGTCGGCGCCTCCCCGGAGATGTACGTCCGGGTCAGCGGCGACCGGGTGGAGACCTGCCCGATCTCCGGCACCATCGCCCGCGGCGGCAACCCGGTCGAGGACGCCGAGGCGATCCGCACCCTCCTGTCGAGCGTCAAGGAGGAGTCGGAGCTGACCATGTGCACCGACGTGGACCGCAACGACAAGTCCCGCATCTGCGTGCCCGGCAGCGTCCAGGTCATCGGCCGACGGCAGATCGAGATGTACTCCCGCCTGATCCACACCGTGGACCACATCGAGGGCCGCCTGCGCCCCGGGTTCGACGCCCTCGACGCCTTCCTCACCCACATGTGGGCCGTCACCGTCACCGGCGCCCCCAAGACCTGGGCGATGCAGTTCATCGAGGACCACGAGGCCACCACCCGCCGCTGGTACGGCGGAGCGGTCGGCTACATCGGCTTCGACGGCTCCATGAACACCGGCCTGACGCTGCGCACCGCGCAGATCAGGGAGGGGGTCGCCACCGTGCGGGCCGGGGCCACGCTGCTGTTCGACTCCGACCCCGACGCCGAGGAGCGGGAGACCGAGCTCAAGGCCAGCGCCCTGCTCGGCGCGCTGGCCGCGGTCGGGGCCGGGGCCGCCGAGGCCGGGGAGGCGGCTCCGGCACCGGCTGCGGCGCAGGCCTCGGAGCGGCCCGGCGAGGGCATGAAGGTGCTCCTGGTCGACCACGAGGACTCCTTCGTCAACACCCTGGCCGACTACTTCCGGCAGCAGGGCGCCGAGGTCGTCACCCTGCGGCACGGCTTCCCGGCCGAGATGATCGACGAGATCGCCCCCTCGCTCGTGGTGCTCTCGCCCGGCCCCGGCTGGCCGTCGGACTTCGGCCTGCCGGCCCTGGTCGACGCGCTCTACGCCCGCGACCTGCCGGTCTTCGGCGTCTGCCTCGGCCTGCAGGGCATGGTCGAGCAGGCCGGCGGCACGCTGGAGCTGCTGTCCTACCCCGAGCACGGCAAGCGCGGGCAGGTCAAGCGGATGGGCGAGAGCGCCCTGCTGGACGGCCTCCCCGAGGAGTTCGTCGCCGCCCGCTACCACTCGCTGCACGCCAAGCAGCCGGGGGTCGACGGCTTCACCGTCACCGCCCTCACCCCCGACGGCGCGGTCATGGCGATCGAGGACGCGGCGCGGCGCCGTTTCGCGGTGCAGTTCCACCCCGAGTCGATCCTCACGGCCGAGGGCGGCGCGGGCGCGCGCATCATCGCCAACGTCCTGAAGCTCTCCCGGCCGGTGGCCTGAAACGGCGGCGCGGACACGCTGGGTGGCCGTACAGTTGCTCCTGGCATAGGACTGCGGGCGGACCGGTCGGACCGGTCCGCCCGCGGGCATGTGAGAGGAGCCGACGATGCGACCGCAGGACGCGCTGCCCGACGGGTTGCCCGTCGCACTGCCCGACGCCGTCCGGGAGGCACTGCTGGCGCCGCTCGTCGACCACCACTGCCGCGGCGTGCGCCGCGACGACCTGGTGCGGGCCCGGTTCGAGCTGCTGATCACCGAGGCGGACGCCCCCGCTCCGCCCGGCACGACCCACTTCGACACGCCCGCCGGCGCCGCCATCCGGCGCTGGTGCGCCCCGCTGCTGGACCTGGACCCGCACACCCCGCCCGCCGTCTACCTGGCCCGCCGCGCCGAACTCGGCGCGGAGGAGGTGAACCGGCGGATGCTGCGCGGCGCGGGGGTCGCCGCCTTCCTGGTCGAGACCTCCCCGGAGTCGCCGGAGCTGCTGTCGGTGACCGAGACGGGCAGGCACGGCGAGGCCGCGGCCGACGAGATCGTCCGGATCGAGCAGATCGAGCACGAGGTGGCCGAGACCTCGGGCGCCGGCGTCTCCTACATCTCGGCCCTGGAGAGCGAGCTCGCGGACCGGGCCGCGCGGGCCGCCGGGCTCGCCTCGGCCATCGCCCACCGGTACGGCCTCGACTTCGATCCGGCCAGACCGAGCCGGGGCGCCGTCATCGCGGCGGCCAACCGGAGGCTGTCCGACCCCAAGGAGCCGCTGGCCGACCCGGTGCTCCTGCGCCATCTGCTCTGGACCGCGGTGGAGGTGGCCCGGGCGGGCGGCCTGCCGCTGCAGTTCCACACCGGGCACGGCGGGCCGGAGGCGGCCCCGCACCGGGCCGACCCGGCGCTGATGGCAGGTTTCGTCCGGGCGCTCCAGCCCATGGGCGTGCCCGTCATCCTGCTCGGCTGCCGTCCCTTCCACCGCCAGGCCGCCCACCTGGCGGCCGCCTTCCCGCACGTCTACGTGGACGTCGGAGGCGCTCCGGCCCGCGCCGGGGCGGACGCCGCCATCGGGGAGCTGCTGGAGCTGGCGCCCTTCCACAAGCAGTTGTTCGGTTCCCATGCCCACGGCGTGGCCGAGACCTGCTACCTCGGGGCGCTGCAGCACCGCAGGGCTCTGGCCAGAGCCCTGGCGCTCCGGCTGGCGGCCGACGAGTGGAGCGCCTCCGACGCGGCCCGGGTGGCCTACATGATCGGCTCGGGCAACGCCCGCCGGGTCTACCGGCTGTAGGTCGCCCGGGCCCCTTCGACGGGTGTGCTCCTCGGGGCGAACGCGGTGCCCCGCCGCCGGAACGCTAAGGTTGTCAGGATTTGATCCCGTAGCCTGGAAGGTTCTCTCGCGTGGACGACAGTCAGCCGCGTTTCCTCGACGACGTGACCGTGGAGCTGGTCAAGCACAGTGCTTCGGACACCGACGTGCTCTGGGCGGCCCGGGTGTCCACCGCGGGGGAGCAGTCCCTGGACGAGATCGGCAAGGACCCGGAGCGGTCCAAGGGGCTGATCAACTACCTGATGCGGGACCGGCACGGCAGCCCGTTCGAGCACAACTCGATGACCTTCCTCGTCAGCGCACCGATCTTCGTCTTCCGCGAATTTCACCGCCACAGGGTGGGATGGTCGTACAACGAAGAAAGTGGGAGATACCGCGAGCTTCAGCCCAATTTCTATATTCCGGGCAGGGAGCGCAAGCTGGTGCAGGAAGGGCGGCCGGGTAAGTACGTCTTCGTGGAGGGGACGGAGAAGCAGCACAAGGTCGTCTCCGAGGCGATGGAGTCGGCCTACCGGCAGTCGTACGCGGCCTACCAGGAGATGCTGGAGGCCGGGGTCGCCCGCGAGGTGGCCAGGGCCGTCCTGCCGGTCGGGCTGTTCTCCTCGATGTACGCCACGTGCAACGCCCGGTCGCTGATGCACTTTCTGTCGCTGCGGACCAAGAGCGAGCAGGCCAGGGTGCCGTCCTTCCCGCAGCGCGAGATCGAGATGGTGGCCGAGAAGATGGAGGCCGCCTGGGCGGAGCTGATGCCGCTCACCCACGCGGCCTTCGCCGCGAACGGCCGCGTGGCTCCCTAGACGGGTGAGCCCTGAAAGGACCCCGGTGACGTGACGTTGCCGGGGTCCTGCCGTGCATCATGGCGGCTCGGTGTCCGTGCTGTCGTGTTCTTCGGTGATCGATGCATCGCGCTCAGGGCGCGTTCGATCTTCTCGTTCGGATACGGCGTCGTCCTGCCGGTGCCGTACAGGTCCCAGTAGAAGTCGTTCATCGCCGCCGCCACGGGTGCGTACCGGCGGATCACCGCGGCCGCGGCCGGCGGAGCACCGGCGGGATCCGCGCCGTCCGCGCACGCGCGGATGTAGGCGTTGCGCCGTACCGGTACGCCGCCTCGTGGCGTCTGCACCCCGCAGACATGGGTGACGAGCCAGTTGACCAGCCGCATCAGCGCGTACCCGATGTCGTGGGTCCGGTTGCGCTCCAGGAACCCGATCTCCTGCTCGGACAGGTCGAACCGGGGGGAGACCGCCAGTCCGAGGTCGGCGATGTACAGGCGTTCGCCGTCGGTGAGGATGTTGCCGAAGTGGCCGTCGAAGTGCATCAGCCCCTGATCGTTCATGAAGGCCACATCGGTGAGCAGGCACGACTCGACCATGGCGATCGCCGCCAGCGCGGCGTCCTGACCGGCGGCGAGCCTGGCGGCGAGCCAGTCGTCGAGGGTGTGGGGGATGAACTCCTGGAACAGCACGATGCTCGCCGAGGCGCGGGCCAGGGCGTGGAGACGGTCCCGTACCGCCGGTGATCCGTCCCAGTACCGCACGACCGCCTCGACGTCGGCGTGCTCACCGGTGGGCGGCGGCGCTCCCGGCAGCACCCGCCAGTGGTACAGCAGCGGAAAGGCCGCACTGCGCCCGGCCAGGACCCAGCCGGTCGTCATGACGCCGGCCGCGAGTTCCCGCCACGCGCCGAAGCCCGGCCCGGCGAACTCGACGAGTCCGTACTGGCAGAACGCGGGCACCCCGAACAGGTTCGCGGTGGACATCACGTTGCCCGCGCGGCGCTCCAGGTCGGTCAGCGGGACCCGCTTGGCGAAGACCGGCACGTCGGCGACGTCCAGCAGCACCGAGGTGCCGCCGACCCCCGAGCCCAGGACCTGCGCCCGCTCCAGCGACTCGGCGAGTCGCCGGTCGCTGCGCAACGCCAGCGCGCTCGCCACGTCGCTGTATCTGCTGACCCGCTCGCTATGGGACATGTCCGACCGGTATGTCTCGCAGTTCCAATGACAGGCCCCTCTGATCGACTCCGAGCGTCAGACGCTACACCCGTTGGGGGCGGGCCTTTCCAGGATGCATTCCGCGGAGATGACCTCGTTGACGCTGGCACGGGCGACGGATCCGAGGAGGTGCCGCGCTGCTCACGGCGACGTCGCGGCATCGGCAGGCCAGCGCCCGCCGATGCCGCGAGCAGCGCGGATTCCGGCAGTGATCCCGAAGCGGGAAGTATCAGAGCGCCGCGGCGCGCACGGTCAGCACGTCCGGCAGGTGCCGGGCGACGGTGAACCAGCTCTCACCGTCGTCGCGGGAGCCGTACACCTCGCCGTCGCGGGTGCCGAAGAAGACGCCCGCGGGCGAGGCGCACATCGCGTCGCGCAGCACGGTCGAGTGGACCGGGTCCTCGGGCAGGCCGGTGCTCAGGGCCTGCCAGGACCCGCCCGCGTCGTCGCTGCGGAAGACCCGGCAGCGGTGGTCGACGGGGGTGCGGTCCATGTCGGCCTTGAGCGGGAAGACGTAGACCGTGTCGGGCCGCTCGGGGTGCACGACGATCGGGAAGCCGAAGTCGGACGGGAGTGAGTCGCCGATCGAGGTCCAGGAGTCGCCGAAGTCGTCGCTGCGGTAGACGCCGAAGTGGTGCTGGAGGAAGAGCCGCTCGGGCCGGGCCGGGTGGCCGGTGACCTTGTGCACGCACTGGCCGAACTCGGGGTACTGCGACCCCTCGGGGAGGAACGGCGCGCGGATCCCCCGGTTGGCCGCCTCCCAGGAGGTGCCGCCGTCGGTGCTGCGGTAGAAGCCGCCGGTCGAGACGGCGATCGCGATGGTCTTCGGGTCGCTGGGGTGGGGCAGCACGGTGTGCATGCAGAGCCCGCCGCCGCCGGGATGCCACTGGGCCCGGTGCGGGTGGTTCCACAGACCCTCCACCAGGGAGAACGTGATCCCGCCGTCCTCGGAGCGGAACAATGCCCCCGGCTCGACCCCGGCCCAGACGACGTCGGGCTCGCTGGGGGAGGGCTGGAGCTGCCAGACGCGCTCCAGTGCAGCGCCGGTCTCCTCGGGGAAGGCGATCGGGGCCTGCTCGGCCTCCTGCCAGGTGCCGCCGAGGTCGTCCGACCACATCACGGACGGGCCGAAGTGGCCGTATTCGATGCCGGCGAGGAGCCGGGGCGCCGGACCCCGGGTGTCGATCGCGACCGCGGAGACCCCGATGGTGGAGAAGCGGACCGGCTCGACCTCGAACGGGCCGCCGCCGGTGGAGCGGGCCAGGAACAGCCCCTTGCGGGTGCCGATGGCCAGGAGTGCGTCGTGCATGTCGTCTCCTCGTCTCTTCGGTCCCATGCTTTCACGGTGCGAGCCCTATCGCACGCTTTATCGGATCAACGTTCCGTATTCGAACGGAAAGTCGTTTTGGAGGGGGATCCGAAGGCGCGGGACGCGCTCAGAGCTCGCCCAGGGTGATGTCCCTGTGGATGTGCGCCAGGGGCACCCCGCCGTACTGCAGCCGCCGGACCGTCTCGTCGACCATGGCGGAGGGCCCGCAGACGTAGATCTCGTGCTCGGCCCACGAGTGGAACCGCTCCACCACGTCGGGCACCCGGCCGCGCATCCCGTCGTAGCCGGGCTCGTCGGAGACCACGGGGAGCACGCGCAGCCAGGGGAAACCCGACTCCATCCGGATCAGGTCCGGCAGGTCGTAGAGCTCGCGCGAGTGGCGCACGCCGTACAGCAGGTGGATGTTGGGCCGCCGGCCCGAGGCGATCACGTGCTCGACGATGGCCTTGATCGGCGCCAGGCCGGTGCCGCCCGCCACGCACAGCAGGTCGCGGCCGGAGTCGACGGGCGTCATCATGCCGACCGGCGGGCCGAGCATCAGGGTGTCGCCGATCCGGGTGTGCTCGACCAGCGCGGTGGACACCCAGCCGCCGGAGACCGCCCGGACGTGCAGCCGGAGGGTGTTGTCCTCGCGCGGGGCGTTCGCGATGGAGTACGTGCGCCACACCCGGGGCCAGCGCGCGGTCTGCACGTTGACGTACTGCCCCGGCAGGTACGGCATGCGCCGGCCGGGCTGGAGGGTGATCACCGCGATGTCCGGCGTGCGGCGCTCGTGGTCGATCACCTCGGCCAGCCACCAGGCGGGGGAGACCCCGGCGTCGGCCTCGGCGGCCTCGATCATCGTGTTGGCGGCGGCGGTGTAGGCGGCGACCCAGGCCGCCTCGATCTCGGTGTTCCAGATCTCGGCGGCGAAGCGCCTGACCGTGGCCAGCAGGGCGTTGCCGATCGCGGTGTAGTGCTCGGCGAGCACGCCGTACTTGCGGTGGTCGCGGCCGAGCTGGCCGAGGAACGAGGCCAGGCCGTCCGGGCTGTCGATGCTCCAGACGATCCTGGTCAGCGCGCCGAACAGCCGGTCGCGCTGGACGTCCATGGCCGGCGGGAACATGCCCCGCAGATGCGGGTTCTCGGCGAACAGGCGGCCGTAGAAGTATGCCGCGGCCTTGTCCGCGACGGGCTCGACGACGGAGAAGCTTTCCTTGACGAGACGCGGATTCAATGACATATGACGGAACCCAACCTCATTGACCGGACCGGTGTCCGGTCGTGCAGATCCACCTCCCTGGCGGTTCCGGGTGACGAGCGGCCCGCGGCCCCGGCGCCCCTGGTCGCTCGAATTTAAGTCTTCCATCACCCTCTGCGCGTCACAACCGTTTCCCGCCAATATGATGCGGAAACTAACTTGCAGTAGCTGAACAGTCATTGTCGGTGATGGGGCTGTCTGCTTTCCATGGAATAAGCGAATAAGAATCACATTCGCCTGAAGAGGGCTGATTCAACCCGGGTGAAAGCCATTGTCGGGTCCGCCGAAACGCCCTCCGCGCCCGCAACCCCCCGCCGTCGGCGACGGAGGCGGCTTCCCGGCGAGACGACACCGATACCCGGGATGTGTGACATAGGGCAAATACTGTGCGCCATGATGGGGTGCTGCTGGAGATGGGATGGGCGCCGCCCGCGCCGGGCGGCGTGACCCCGCGCATGGCCCTGGAGGACGCATGTCCCGACCCCTGATCGGTATCACCGCCTACCTCGAGGCCGCCCGCTGGGGCACCTGGGTCCGCGAGGCCGTCCTGTCACCCGCGTCCTACGTGCGGGCGGTGGAGAAGGCCGGCGGCGCCCCGGTGCTGCTCCCGCCCCTGGGCCTGGGCGGGATCGACGGCTACGCGGCGGGCCTGTCCGGGCTGATCCTGGCCGGCGGCACCGAGCTCGACCCCGGTCTGTACGGCGCGGCCGCCGACGGGCGGCTGGACGGTCCCCAGCCGCACCGCGACCGCTTCGAACTGGCCATGGCCCGCTCGGCGGTGCAGGCCGGGCTGCCGCTGCTCGCCGTCGCGAGGGGCATGCACGTGCTGAACGTCGCCCAGGGCGGCACCCTGATCCCCTGGCTCCCCGAGGTGGTCGGGCACGACCGGCACGGTGAGCCGGGCCGCCCGCACACCGTCCAGATCAGCGTGTCCAGCGCGCTGGGCAAGGCGCTCGGCGACCGGGCGGAGGTGACCGCGCCGCACCGGCAGGCCGTCAAGCGGCTCGGGACGGGTCTGCTCGCGGTGGCCTGGGCCGACGACCAGATCGTGGAGGGGGTCGAACTGCAGGGGCACCGCTTCGCGGTCGGCGTGCAGTGGCATCCGGAGCGGGGCGACGACAACCGCCTGATCGAGGCCCTGGTCGAGGCCGCCGCCCACTGAGCGCGCCACCGGTCGCGCCACTGGGCACGCCCCGCCGGGACCGTCCGCCGGAGGCTCCACGCGCCACCGCCCACCGGCCACCGGCCGCCGGATCCCGGCGAGTAGGGTGCGGCCATGGCGTTGCACCCCCAGGCCGAGGCCTACCTGAAGCTCTTCCCCACCGATCTCGGCACACCCCTCGCCGAGCTCACCCCCGAGATGATCGCCGAGATGCGGGCCCTGGACGGGTTCGCCGAGCAGCGGGGACCGGTCGTCCCGCTCCCGGTCGTGCGCGACGGGAGCGCGGGCGGCGTGCCCGTGCGCGTCTACCGGGCCGACGACGGCGACCACCCGCTCCCGGTGATCGTCTACTTCCACGGCGGCGGCTGGGTGTTCGGCAGCGTGGCCCGCAACGACGCGCTCGCCCGGGACCTGGCCGTGCGCACCGGCGCTGTGGTGGTCTCGGTGGACTACCGGCTCGCCCCCGAGCACCCCTTCCCCGCCGCGGCCGACGACGCGCTGGCCGCGGTCCGGGACGTCTTCGCCCGCCCGGCCGCCTACGGCGCCGACCCGGGGCGGATCGCGGTGCTGGGCGACAGCGCGGGCGGCAACCTCGCCGCCGTGGCCGCCTGGCAGGCCAGGGACGCCGGGCTGCGCCTGGCCCACCAGGTGCTGGTCTACCCGGTCGCCGACGTCGCCATGGACACGCCCAGCTACCGGACCTACGCCGCCGGCTACGGGCTCGGCGCCGACGAGATGGCCTGGTTCGCCGCGCAGTACGGCGGTGACCCGGCCGACCCGCGGCTGGCCCCGCTCCGCCTGGCCGACAAGGCGGGCCTGGCCCCCGCGACGGTGCTCACCGCCGAGTGCGACCCGCTCTGCGACGAGGGCGAGGCGTACGCCGCCGGGCTCGCGGCGGCGGGGGTCCCCGTCGAGTACCGGTGCTACGCCGGGGCGATCCACGGCTTCTTCGGCCTGCCCGGCTTCTTCGACCAGGCGGCCGAGGCGCGCGAGTACGCGACCGCGCGGCTGAAGGAGGCCTTCGCCTGACGGACCCGGCTCCGGGCGGCGGACGCCCGTGCCGCGCCCGCTGACCGCCGGACGCCCGTGCCGCGCCCGCTGACCGCCGGACGCCCGTGCCGCGCCCGCTGACCGCTGACCGCTGGACACCCGTAGCCCTGGACGCCGCCCCGGACGCCGCCCCGGCGCCCGTCCGCGGCCCGGCCTCCGGCTCCGGGTCACGCCGGGTCGGGCAGGCGGCTCAGCACCGGGTTCCGCACCTGCTGGAAGATCACCGAGGTGCGGAAACCGGCGATCTCGCGGCGCTGGCTGAGCCGGTCGAGCAGGAAGCCGTGCAGGTGGTCCAGGTCCTGCACGGCGACGTGGAGCAGGAAGTCGTCACCGCCCGCCAGCACGAAGACGCTCAGCACCTGGGGCAGGGCGCTGACGGAGTCCTTGAAGCTGTCGATGACGGTCCGGCTGAGCGGGCGGACCTGCACCGAGACCATGGCCTGGACGCCTCTGTTGAGGGCCGCGTGGTCGATGTCGGCGTGGTAGCCGCGGATCACCCCCCGCCGGGTGAGCGCACGCACGCGCTCCAGGCAGGTCGAGGGGGCGATGCCGAGCAGCCGGGCGAGTTCCCGGTTGGACCGCCGCGCATCCGTCTGGAGAAGGCGGATGATTTCCGCATCAAGTTCGTCCATGACGGTGATTCTGCCGTGATTCCGGCTGAACGTTCGACAGGGGCCGATTTTTCCCGTTCATCTGTCTATCTTCTTCGGCGTACGGCCGATCGACGGGAAGGCGGTGGACCATGCCGAAGGCGATGGGGACCGGGACGGAGCAGACGGTGAGGACGGATCCGGCGGTTGTGACGGATCGAGTGGCCGGGACGGATCGGGCGGGGGCCGGTGGCGGGGGGCCGGGCGGCCGGCTGGGGCCGGGGCAGGGCACGGCGCTGCTCCTCGGGGCGGTGCTCGGGCCCGGCGTGCTCGCCCTGCCGCACCTGGCCGCGGCCGCCGCCGGACCGGCCTCGATCGTGGCCTGGGCCGCGCTGCTGGCGCTCAGCGTGCCGGTGGCGCTGACCTTCGCCGCGCTGGGCGGCCGGTTCCCCGACGGCGGCGGGGTGGCGGCGTTCGCCGCGCGGGCGTTCGGCGCGCGGACCGCGGCGGTGACCGGCTGGTGGTTCTACTTCGCGGTGCCGGTCGGGGTGCCGGCCGGAGCCCTGATCGGAGCCGAGTACGTCTCCTCGGCCCTGGGTCTGGGCGGCGGCGGGACCCTGGCGGTGACCTGCGGGCTGCTGGCGGCGGCGTTCGCCGCCAACCACGCGGGCCTGCGGTTCTCCGGCGGGCTGCAACTCCTGCTGGCGGTCCTGCTCGTCGCGCTCCTGGTCGCGGCGGTGGCGATGGCCCTGCCCGCCGTACGGCCCGGCAACTTCACGCCGTTCGCCCCGCACGGACCGGAGGGGGTCGCCCGGGCCGCCGGGGTGCTGTTCTTCGCCTTCGTCGGCTGGGAGGCGGCCAGCCACCTGTCGGCCGAGTTCGCCGATCCCCGCCGCCACCTGCCGCGGGCCACGGCGCTCACCCTGGCGGTCGTGGGCGTGCTCTACACCGGGCTGGCGGTGACCGTGATCGGCGTGCTCGGCGGGCGGGCGGCCGTCTCGCCGGTCCCGCTCGCCCTGCTGCTGGAGCACGGCGCCGGGAGCCTGGCCGGGCCGGTCACGGCCGGAGCGGCCCTGCTGCTGAGCTTCGGCGCGATCAACACCTACGTGGCCGGGGGCGCCCGGCTCGGCGCCGCGCTGGCCCGCGACGGTGCACTGCCCGCCTGGCTGGCCGGCGGCGCGGACCCGGGGCGGGCGGGGCAGGGCGCGGACTCGGCGCGGGTGGGGCAGGGCGCGGACTCGGCGCGGGTGGGGCAGGGCGCGGACTCGGCGCGGGTGGGGCAGGGCGCGGACTCGGCGCGGGTGGGGCAGGGCGCGGACTCGGCGCGGGTGGGGCGCGACGCGGCCCCGGGCCGGGTGCCGCACCGCAGCCTGCTCCTGCTGGCCGTGCTCTCGGGCGCGGTGACCGCGGCGGTGGCGGGCTCCGGGCTCGGACTCGACCCGCTGATGCGGGCGACCTCGGCCTGCCTGGCCGCGGTCACCGCGGTCGGCGTCGCCGCCGCGACCCGCCTGCTGTCCGGGGCCTGGCGGCGGACCGCGGCGGTGGCCATGGTGCTCACCCTGGCGCTGCTGGCCGCCTGCGGGCCGTACCTGCTGGTGCCGCTGGTGCTGGCGGCGGGTGCACTGGTCGCCGGGCGGAGGCGGGTCAGAAGCTCCGCGGCAGGCCGAGGACCTGGGTGGCCAGGTGGTTGAGCAGCAGTTCCTCGGTGACCGGGGCGACCCTGCCGATGCGGGCGTCGGCCAGCAGCCGGGCGACGGGGTACTCCAGCGAGTAGGCCATGCCCCCGTGGGTCTGGAAGGCGTGGTCGGCCGCCTCCCAGGCCGCCTGGGAGGCGGCCAGCTTGGCGATGTTGGCCTCGGTGCCGCACGGCCGCCGCCCGTCGAAGAGCCAGGCGGCCTTGTACAGCATCAGCCTGGCGAGCTCGATCTTGGCCTTGACCTGGGCAAGGGGGAAGGCCACGGCCTGGTTGGCGCCGATCGGCCGGCCGAAGACCTCGCGCTCCTTGGCGTACTGCACCGCCGCCCGCAGCGCCACCTCGGCACCGCCGAGCGCGGAGGCGGCCAGCAGGACGCGCTCGGGGTTGAGGATGTCCCACAGCACCTGCGCGCCCCGGTCCACCTCGCCGACGACGTTCGCCGCCGGCACGCGCAGGTCGTCGATGAAGACCATGTTGGACGGCGTGGTGTTGGCGCCCATCTTGGGGATCGGCCGGTAGGAGAGCCGGCCCGCGGCGACGGCCTCGGGCACGTTCACCAGCAGGACGGTCAGGCCGTGGGTGCGGGGGCGGGCCTCGGCGGCGGGCACGGTCCGGGTGACCAGGAGCATCCAGGTGGCGCGCTGCACACCGGTGATCCAGATCTTCTGGCCGTTGACCACGAACTCGTCTCCGTCGCGGCGGGCGGAGGTCGAGATGCCGAGCGCGTTGGAGCCGGCGTCGGGCTCGGTGAGGGCGAAGCAGGTCTCGATCTCACCGGTGGCCAGCCGGGGCAGCAGCTCCTCGCGCTGGCGCGCGCTGCCGTGCCGGGCCAGGGTCATCGCGCCGAAGCCGGGGGTCAGGACGTAGGTGAACGCCGAGCCTCCGGCCGCGCCGGAGGCGGAGAGGGTCTCGGTGGCCACGGCCAGCTCCAGCAGGCCCTGGCCGCCTCCGCCGTACTCCTCGGGGACGGCCAGCCCTAGCCAGCCGCCCTTGGCCAGCTCCGCCCAGACCTCCTCCGGCCAGCGTTTGTCGGACTCGCAGCGCTGCCAGTAGCCGAGGTCGTAGCGTGAGCAGATGTCGGCGACGCCGCGCTGTACGGCCAGCGCGCTCTCCGGAAGAGTGAAGTCCACCCTGTTCGGCTCCGTCCTGGTCGCGTGCGCAGAGAACCGGTTGCGCCCGCAATGCTAGAACGAAGTTCGGTCAGAAGGCGAGGGCTACCCGCGCGGGCGCCGCGCGTGGTACACGAAGGCCGGCGGGACGTTCCCCCACACCGTCCGGCCCGTGACGACCTCCTCGAAGGTGCCGTGCAGGCGCCGCCGGAAGCGCCGCGCGGGCGGCAGGTGCTTGGCGAAGCTGTAGGCGAAGGTGGTGAAGGCCGCGTTCGACCCCATGACGGCGGCGACGGCGTCCAGCAGGCTCGCCTGCGTCCCCTCGGAGAACGCGGCCCAGGGCAGCCCGCTCACGACCGCGTCGGCCTGGAGGAAGCCCCGCCGCTCGAGCAGGGCCGGCAGTTCCGCCGCGTCCGCGACCACGACGTCGACCTTGGGGTGGCGGGCCGCGAGGAACTCCGCCAGCTTCGGGTTGATCTCGACCGCCAGGTGGTGCCCCCGGCCGCCCAGCCGCCGCTGGATCTCCGCAGTGAACGCGCCCGTGCCGGGGCCGAGCTCGACGATCACCGGATCGCCCCGGTGGGGGATCGGTGCGGTCACGGCCTCGGCGAGCCGGCGGGAACTCGGTGCCACGGCTCCGGTGGTCCCCGGGGCCCGCATCCACTGCCCCAGGAAGACCGCGGTGTCATTGGTCATGATGTGAAGGTTAAGGGTTCTTTGGCCGTCCATTACCGGTCATTCGGCCGATCTTCCGGCCAGTAGGAGGAGGCGCCGCCCTTCCGGAGGATGAGCGGAACGCCTGCGCGGGCGGATACCTTTTCGCTATGAGATCCCGCGGTCCGGTGCCGGACGTCCTCCTGGCGCTCGCCGGGATCGCCCTCGGCCTCGTCGTCTCCGGCAAGACCGGCGAGCCCGCGCCGTGGCCGGCCGCGGTGGCGCTCGCCCTGCTGGCCGGGGCCCCGATGGGGTTCGTCCGGCACGGCCCCCTGGTGGTCTGCGCCTACTACGCGGCCTTCCTGATCGTCGGCGACCGGTTCCCCGCGTTCACCACCGACACCGCGCAGATCCTGCTCCCGGTGGCCGTGGGGATCCTCGCCCACCGCGACGCCTGGCGCCGGATCGTGCCCGGCGCGGTCCTGGCCGGCACCGCCACCGCGGTCAACCTCACCGACCCGGGGACCGCCCTGACCGCCGCCGCCTGGTACTTCCCGCTCGGGATGAGCGCGGTCCCGGTCGTGGTCGGCCGCTACCTGCGCAGCCCCATCGAGGCCGTGGCCGAGGTGGAGCGCCGGCCCGGCCTCGACCTGCTGCTGGCCGGCGGCGGGGTGGCCTTCATGGTCCTGGACACCTGGACCGGCTGGGACGCCGGGCCGTGGCCCGTCTGGGGGGTGGGCTGGTTCGTGATCGGCTGCGGGCTCACCGCCGGGCTGGTCCGCCTGCTCCCGGGTACGGCCTTCGCGCTGCAGGCCGTACTGGTGCTGCTGGCCGACCAGAACGCGCAGTTCGCCGCGAACTCGCTGCAGGGCCTGTTCCTGGTGACGCTGGGCGCCTTCGCGATGTACGCCTCGTGGTCCTGGACCGCCGTCGCCTACCTGCTCGCCGCCGGGGTGACCGCGCTGAACGTCGTCGACGACGAGCTGGCCGAGGTTACCCCGCTGCGCATCGCCGCCCTGATGGCCATGGTGGCCGCGCCGGTCATCATCGGCCGCTACCTCGGCGTCCGGCGGGCCGCCGCGGGCCTGCAGCTGGCCATGGCCGAGGAGGCCAGGCAACTGGCCGCCGAGCGCGCCCGGGCCGACCTGCTGGCCGAGCGCGAACGCATCGCCCGCGACGTCCACGACATCGTCGCCCACCACGTCGGCGCCATGGTGCTGCGGGCCGGCGCCGCACAGTACGCCGCGCCGTCGGGGCCGGTGGCCGAGGCGCTGGCCGACATCCGCGCCACCGGCCACCAGGTGCTGGAGGATCTGCGGGGCCTGCTCAACGTGCTGCGCGACCCCGAACTCGCCCACCTGCCCGTCGCCGACCCCGAGGAGGTGGTCCGCGACGCGGTGGAGCGGATGAACGCCGCCGGGCTGGAGGTCGAGCTCCGCCTCGACCCCGGGGCCGAGTCCGTCCCCCTGGTGACGCGCGCCTCGGCCGCCAGGATCGTCCAGGAGGGCCTGACCAACGTCCTCAAGCACGCCGGGCCCGGCACCCGCGCGACCGTCGAGCTGCGGGACGCCGGCGGCGCGCTGGAGGTGAACGTGCTCAGCGGCCCGCCGCCCGGTCCCCGCGACGCGCTGCCCTCCTCGGGACAGGGCATCGCGGGCATGCGGGAGCGGGCCCGCGCCCTGGGTGGGGACCTGTCCGCCGGTCCCCGCCCGGACGGCGGCTGGCGGCTGGCGGCGACGCTCCCGGTGGAGCGCCCCGACCACCCGGCCGGTCATTCGTGCGGGATGACGCCGCAGTACAGGCTGCTGCCGTGGCGTCGTGAGGAGGAGGAGAAGGTGTGAGCGGGCGCGGTGCTGCCCAGTTGCGGCGGCAGGGGGAGGAGGCCCCGTGATCCGGGTCGTCGTCGCCGACGACCAGGCGCTGGTGCGCGCGGGCGTGCGGATGCTCCTGGAGGCGGCGGGGGAGATGGAGGTCTGCGGCGAGGCCGTGGACGGCGCGCAGGCCGTCCAGCACGCCGAACGGCTCCGCCCCGACGTGCTGCTGATGGACCTGCGCATGCCCCGGGTGGACGGGCTGGAGGCCACCCGGCGGATCCTGGCGGCCTGGCCCGCCGCGCGGATCGTCATCCTGACCACCTTCGCCGAGGACGAGAACGTCTACGCCGCGCTGCGGGCCGGGGCGATCGGCTTCCTGGTCAAGGACGACGAGCCGGAGCGGATGGTCGACGCCGTGCGCCGGGCCGCGGCGGGGGAGCCGCTGCTGGCCCCCTCCGTGCTGCGCCGCGTGGTGGAGCGAGCCCTGGCGGCCGAGGAGCAGGCCGGCCCGCGCGTCCCGGCCGGGCTCACCGACCGGGAGCTGGAGGTGCTCTCCCTGGTCGGGGCGGGGCTGTCCAACGGGGAGATCGCCGACGCCCTCCACGTGGGCGTGACCACCGTCAAGACCCACGTCTCCACCGCGATGGACAAGCTGGGCCTGCGCAACCGCATCCAGGCGGCGGTGGTCGCCCACCGGATCGGCCTGGTCGGTGCGGACTTCCGCCCGGTACGGAATCCTCCCCGCGGCGGATCGGCGGGTCCGCCCCCGGGCTGACGACGGGAGCGTCCCCTCGCGGCCACGATGTGCTGCAAGGCAACCACCGCGAGGAAGGACACCTCTCATGCAGGAGGTCATCACCCAGGGATCCGCCGCCCGGACCCGCCCGGTCTCCGCCGGGCTGCTCTACGGCCTGCGCGTCCTGGTCACCGCGCAGGCGGCCGGACTGATCGTCGCGGCCTCGTTCGCCGGCCAGGCCGTGAACGGCGGGGCGGACCTGGCCGAGACCCACGTGATGGTGGGCATGGTGGTGCACCTCATCGCCCTGCTGCAGACCGTGGCGGCCGTGCTGGTCTGGCGGCCGGGCCGCGGCGCGGGCTGGCCCGCACTGGCCAGCCTCGGCCTGTTCCTGGTCGGTATGGGCCAGCACTTCAGCTGGGAGGCGCTCGGCACCCACGTGCCCAGCGGGCTCGCGCTGTTCGGGCTGACCGTGGCCGTGCTCGTCTGGGTCTGGTCGCCCCGCGCCGCCGTGCGCCGCTCCTGACCCTGCGACCGGGCTGCGGCAGGCCCCGGCCGCCCCCCGGCCGTCCATCCGAGGACGGCCGGGAGCCGGGGCCGGGTCTCAGTAGCGGAAACCGGAGACCAGGGTGTGCAGCCGGGCCGACAGCCCGGCCAGCTCGGCCGCGGCCCGCTGGCTCTCGCTCACGCCCTCGGCCGTCACGCGCGCCGCACCGGCCAGCACCGAGATGTTGGCCGCGATGTCCGCGCTGCCCTGCGCGGCCTCGGTCACGCTGCGGTTCATCTCCCCGGTGGTGGCGGTCTGCTCCTCCACCGCACCGGCGATGGTGAGCTGGTAGTCGTTGATCTTGCCGATGATCGCCGAGATCTCCGCGATGGCCGCGACCGCGCTCTCGGTGTCGGCCTGGATCGCCTCGACCCGCTTGGAGATGTCCTCGGTCGCCTTGGCCGTCTCCTGCGCCAGGTCCTTGACCTCGCCGGCCACGACCGCGAAGCCCTTGCCCGCGTCGCCGGCCCGTGCCGCCTCGATGGTGGCGTTGAGCGCGAGCAGGTTGGTCTGCTCGGCGATGGACGTGATGGTCTTGATCACGGAGCCGATCTCCGCCGACGAGGCGCCGAGCTTGGCGACGGTCTCGTTGGTGGAGGCGGCGACCTCCACCGCCTGCGAGGCGACCTTGGCGCCCTCGCCGGCGTTGTGCGCGATCTCCCGGATGGAGGCGCCCATCTCCTCGCTGCCGGCCGAGACGGTCTGCACGTTCTGCGAGACCTGGCCGGCCGCGGCGGCGACGTTGTCGGCCTGGGTGGAGGCCTCGTCCGCGCTGGCGGCGATGCGGTCGCTGACGCCCGACAGCTCGGTGGAGCTGGCGGCCAGCGTGTCGGCGCTGGTGGCCAGCGCCTCGATGGCTTCGCGGATGGCCGTGTTGGCCTGGTTGACCGCCACCGCCATCTCGCCGACCTCGTCGCGGGAGGTCACCTCGACGGTCCGGGTCAGGTCTCCCCGGGCCATCGCGGAGAGGGCCTGCGACAGCTTCCGCAGCGTGCCGACCATCGTGCGGGCGATCAGCAGGGCCACGACCACGGAGAGCGCCAGGCCGACCGTGAGCAGCACGATGATCGAGACGCGGGCGTCGTCGTAGCCGGCGTTGCCGGCGGCGACCATCGCCTCGCTCCAGTTCCGTTCGTTGTCCACCAGCTTGTCCATCAGGACGTTGAGCTCGATGGAGGTCTCGCCGAGCCGGGTGGCGGCCTGGGCGAGGTCCATGTTCGACCCTGCGGGCAGGGGCGCGCCGAACATCACGGCGTCACGCAGGACCTCGAACTCCTGCCACACCTCCTCGAAGGCGGCCAGGTCCTGCTGCAGGGGCTGGTGCTCCGCGACGTCCGCCTTGTACGCCTCGAACGCGGCGGTCACCTGATCGGTGTAGTCGTGCACCTGCCGGGTGCGCTCGGCCCGCTTCTCGGGGGTCCGCTCGAGGACGGCGCCCACGGAGGTGTTGTACATGTCGGCCATCCGGGCGCGGACCTCGCCGAGGGCGGCCTGGTTGGTGTTGGCCCTCCCCATCGACCGCAGGTCGTCGTTCATCGTCGACATGCGGCTCAGCGCCGTCATGCCGATCACGCCTGCCATGGCGGCCACCAGCGCCACGGCGACGAGCATCTTGGTGCTGATGCGCAGGTCGGCGAAGCGACCGCGCAGCGCGTTGCGGCGTACGGTCACCGCGGGGGGTCCGATTCGGTCAAGAGGGGGGTTCACGGCAGGTCCTTTCCAGCGCTGAACCGGGGGAGGGCTTACGACGATCCCGGGCGGGGATGTCGCCGTTCCATCGGCGCGGGGGGAAGGGAACTGAGGAGAGCCGCCGGATGCGATGGAGGTCACCCGCACCGCCGTCCGCCGCGGTGCCCGGCGCACGCGGCCCCGCGGTCCGGCGGGTTCCGGACGGCGGGGCCGCGGGGCCCGCCGGTCAGTCGGCCAGGGGCAGGTAGACGCGGTGGCCGTGCGCCGCGAACTCCTCGGCCTTGGCCCGCAGGCCGGCCTCGACGTCGTCGCCGGACACGCCCGCGCCGTCGCCGTACGCGGCCGCGATGTCGTGGCTGATCCGCATCGAGCAGAACTTCGGGCCGCACATGCTGCAGAAATGAGCGGTCTTGGCCGGGGCGGCGGGCAGGGTCTCGTCGTGGAAGGACCGGGCGGTGTCGGGGTCCAGGGAGAGGTCGAACTGGTCCTCCCAGCGGAACTCGAACCGCGCGTCGGACAGGGCGTCGTCCCAGGCCTGGGCCCCCGGGTGGCCCTTGGCGAGGTCGGCCGCGTGCGCTGCGATCTTGTAGGTGATCACCCCGGTCTTCACGTCGTCCCTGTCCGGCAGGCCCAGGTGCTCCTTGGGCGTGACGTAGCAGAGCATGGCGGTGCCGTACCAGCCGATCATCGCCGCGCCGATGGCCGAGGTGATGTGGTCGTAGCCGGGGGCGATGTCCGTGGTCAGCGGGCCGAGGGTGTAGAAGGGCGCGTCGTCGCAGAGCTCGCGCTGCAGGTCGACGTTCTCCTTGATCTTGTGCATGGGAACGTGGCCGGGGCCTTCGACCATCACCTGGACGTCGTGCGCGTGGGCGATCTTCGTGAGCTCGCCGAGCGTGCGCAGCTCGGCGAACTGGGCCTCGTCGTTGGCGTCGGCGATCGACCCCGGGCGCAGGCCGTCGCCGAGCGAGAACGCCACGTCGTAGGCGGCCAGGATCTCGCAGATGTCGGCGAAGTGCTCGTACAGGAAGCTCTCGCGGTGGTGGGCCAGGCACCAGGCCGCCATGATCGAGCCGCCCCGGGAGACGATGCCGGTCCTGCGGCCCACGGTCAGCGGGACGTGGGCCAGCCGCACCCCGGCGTGTACGGTGAAGTAGTCCACACCCTGCTCGCACTGCTCGACCAGGGTGTCGCGGTAGACCTCCCAGGACAGTTCCTCGGGGCGGCCGCCGACCTTCTCCAGCGCCTGGTAGAGGGGGACGGTCCCGATCGGCACCGGGGAGTTGCGGATGATCCACTCGCGGGTGGTGTGGATGTTGCGGCCGGTGGACAGGTCCATCACGGTGTCGGCGCCCCACCGGGTCGCCCAGGTCATCTTGTCGACCTCCTCGGCGATGGTGGAGGCCACGGCCGAGTTGCCGATGTTGGCGTTGATCTTCACGAGGAAGTTGCGGCCGATGATCATCGGCTCGCTCTCCGGGTGGTTGACGTTGGCCGGGATGATCGCCCGCCCGGCGGCCACCTCGTCGCGGACGAACTCCGGGCTCACCCCCTCGCGGACGGCGACGAACCGCATCTCCTCGGTGATCACGCCGCGCCGGGCGTAGGCGAGCTGGGTCACCGGGGCGCCGGCCGCCCGCAGCGGCCGGTGGTCGCCGCCGGTGAAGACGGCGTCCAGCGAGCGCAGGTCGCGCGAGCGGGACTCGGAGTCCCGGTAGCCGTCGTCGCCCGGCTCGACCGGGCGGCCGCCGTACCGGACCACGTCGCCCCGGCCGACGATCCACTCCTCGCGCAGGCGGGGCAGGCCGCGGGTGATGTCGACGGTCACCGCGGGGTCGGTGTAGGGGCCCGAGGTGTCGTACAGCGTGACGGACTCGCCGTTGGTCAGCCGGACCTCGCGCATGGGGACGCGGAGGTCACCGCGGTAGATCTTGGAACTGGTCGGGCGCGCGTCGGACATCGCGCAAACTCCCTTCGCCGGCATTACCCGGAGCAGGTTCTGGCGGTCGGCGGCCGTTCCAGCCGTCCTCTCAGCCCGGTTCTCCGGGCTCCCGCGTTGGTCGGCGAAACCATAACGCGATCTTCACGCCGACCGCCAGCCCGCACAGCGGTGAGGGATATGTCACTCCTCCGCCGGAGGGGACCGGCCCTGCTCTTCCCGGGAATCGGCCCGCGAGGGGGCTCCGGCGTCTGGACCGAGGAGCGAAGGAGCCCGCGAGGGGGCTCCGGCGTCTGGACCGAGGAGCGAAGGAGCCCGCGAGGGGGCTCCGGCGTCTGGACTGAGGAGCGAAGGAGCGCAGCGGATGAGCGACGAGGGAAGACGTCGGTTACCGGCCCCCGAGCCGCGGCGCGCAGCGCCGCCATGGGCACAGTAGTGTCACCCTCAGGTACGGGGAGGGGGACGAACGGGTGAATGCGGAAGTTTCGGGGGCCGAGGACCGGATCTGGACGGTCCCCAACGCGCTGAGCCTGGCCAGGCTGCTGGGCGTGCCCGTCTTCCTCTGGCTCGTGCTCGGTCCCGAGGCCGACGGCTGGGCCGTCGCGCTGCTGATGCTCGCGGGGTTCTCCGACTGGCTCGACGGCAAGATCGCCCGAGCGTGGAACCAGACCAGCAGGCTCGGCAGGCTGCTGGACCCGCTGGCCGACCGGCTCTACATCCTGGCGACCCTGCTCGGCCTGGCGCTGCGCGGCATCATCCCGTGGTGGCTGGCGCTCGTCATCCCGCTGCGGGACGTCATGCTGCTGGGCATCCCGCCGATCCTGCGCCGCCTGGGGTACGGCCCGGCGCTCCCCGTGCACTTCCTGGGCAAGGCCGCCACCGCCAACCTGCTCTACTCCTTCCCCCTGCTCTTCCTCGCCCACCACGACGCGTGGTACGCCGACCCCGCCCGGATCGTCGGCTGGGCGCTGGCCATCTGGGGCGTGGGGCTGTACTGGTGGTCCGGGGTGCTGTATTGGGTACAGGTGCGGCAACTTCTCAAAGGAGCTGGAACGCCTTAATGAGGTGATTCGTGAAGGCCGTCGTGATGGCGGGCGGGGAGGGGACACGGCTCCGGCCGATGACCGCCAACCAGCCCAAACCGCTGCTGCCCGTGGTCAACCGGCCGATCATGGAACACGTGCTGCGGCTGCTGAAGAGGCACGGGTTCACCGAGACCGTGGTGACCGTGCAGTTCCTGGCCGCCCTCGTCCGCACCTACTTCGGCGACGGCGACGAGCTCGGCATGGACCTGTACTACGCCACGGAGGAGACGCCGCTCGGCACGGCCGGCAGCGTCAAGAACGCCGCGGACAAGCTCCGTGACGACCGGTTCCTGGTCATCTCCGGTGACGCGCTCACCGACATCGACCTGACCGACATGGTCCGGTTCCACCGGGAGCAGGGCGCGCTGGTCACCATCGGGCTCAAGCGCGTGCCCAATCCGCTGGAGTTCGGCATCGTCATCGCCGACGAGCGGGGCCGGGTCGAGCGCTTCCTGGAGAAGCCCACTTGGGGCCAGGTCTTCTCCGACACGGTCAACACCGGCATCTACGTGATGGAGCCCGAGGTCCTCGACGAGGTCGCGGCGGGGGAGCCGGTCGACTGGTCGGCGGACGTCTTCCCCCGCCTGCTGGCGCGCGGGGCCCCGCTCTTCGGCTACGTGGCGGGCGGCTACTGGGAGGACGTCGGCACCCACCAGAGCTACCTGGCGGTCCAGGCCGACGTGCTCTCCGGCCGGGTGGCGGTGGACCTCGACGCCTTCGAGCTCTCGCCCGGCGTCTGGGTGGCCGAGGGCGCCGTGGTGGACCCGGACGCCGTGCTCAAGGGCCCGCTGTACATCGGCGACTACGCCAAGGTCGAGGCCGGCGCCGAGCTGCGCGAG
Source organism: Planomonospora antibiotica (assembly GCF_014647955.1). Taxonomy (NCBI): domain Bacteria; kingdom Bacillati; phylum Actinomycetota; class Actinomycetes; order Streptosporangiales; family Streptosporangiaceae; genus Planomonospora; species Planomonospora antibiotica. The sequence continues at coordinate 38,276 of NZ_BMQE01000016.1, forward strand.
TACACCGTGCTGGGGAGCAACGCGGTGGTCCGCGAGGGCGCCTTCCTGCACCGGGCCGTGGTCCACGACAACGTCTACGTCGGCCCGGGGGTCCACCTGCGCGGCTGCGTCATCGGCAAGAACAGCGACCTGATGACGGGGGCCCGGATCGAGGAGGGCGCCGTCATCGGGGACGAGTGCGTCATCGAGGCCGAGGCCTACGTCTCCTCCGGCGTCAAGGTCTACCCGTTCAAGACCGTCGAGGCCGGGGCGGTGGTCAACACCAGCGTGATCTGGGAGTCCCGCGGCCAGCGCAGCCTGTTCGGTCCCCGCGGGGTCTCCGGGCTGGTCAACGTCGAGATCACCCCCGAGCTGTGCGTACGGCTGGCCAGCGCCTACGCCACGACGCTGCGCAAGGGCGCCTCGGTCGTCACCTCCCGCGACTCCTCGCGCGCGGCGCGGGCCCTGAAGCGGGCGGTGATCAGCGCCCTGAACGCCAGTGCCATCAACGTGCTGGACCTGGAGGCCACCCCGCTGCCCGTCTCCCGCTTCCACACGGCCAAGGAGAACGCCGTCGGCGGGATCGCGCTGCGCACCACCGCGGGCGACCCGCAGAGCGTGGACATCGTCTTCATGGACGACAGCGGCGCCGACCTGTCCCGGTCCGCGCAGCGGAAGCTGGAACGGGTCTTCTCCCGCCAGGAGTTCCGCCGGGCCTTCCCCGGCGAGATCGCCGAGCTCGGCTTCCCCCCGCGGGTGGTCGAGGACTACACCCACGAACTGCTGCGCCGGGTGGACATGACCGGGGTGCGCGACGCCGACATGAAGGTCGTGGTCGACTGCGCCGGGGGCACCTCCTCCCTGGTGCTGCCGAGCCTGCTGGGCCGGGTCGGGGTCGACGTGCTGACCGTCAACAACCGGCTGGACGAGGCCTCGCCCACCGAGACCTTCGCCGAGCGCCGCCGCGACCTGCAGCGCCTGGCGGAGCTGGTCGGCTCCTCCCGGGCGGCGTTCGGGGTGCGGTTCGATCCGGTGGGCGAGCGGGTCTCGCTGGTCAACGAGACGGGCCAGCTGATCAGCGAGGAGCGCGCCCTGCTGGTCGTGCTGGACCTGGTCGCGGCCGAGCGGCGCGGCGGCAGGGTGGCGCTGCCGGTGACCACCACGCGGGTGGCCGAGCAGGTCTGCCGCTTCCACGGCGTGCAGGTCGAGTGGACCTCCACCGCGCTCGACGCGCTCACCGCGGCCTCCCGCGCGCCGGACATGGTGTTCGCCGGGGACGGGCGCGGCGGGTTCATCGTGCCGGAGTTCGGCCCGGCGGTGGACGGGCTGGCGGTCTTCCTGCGCCTGCTCGGCCTGGTCGCCAGAACCCGGCTCTCGCTCAGCCAGATCGACGCCAGGATCCCCGTCGCCAGGCTGCTGCGCCGTACGGTGCCGACCCCCTGGGCGGCCAAGGGGGCGGTGATGCGCTCGGTCATCGAGGCGGCCGAGCGCCAGCGCATCGACACCACCGACGGCGTGCGGGTCGTCGGCGAGGACGGGAGCTGGACGCTCATCCTGCCCGACCCCTCCGAGGCGGTCACCCACCTGTGGGCCGAAGGCTCCGACGCCGACTCGGCGCAGGTCCTGCTGGAGCACTGGGCCCGGATCGTGGAACGGGCGGCCGGCCCGTGAGCCGGACGGGCGGGGATCGAGGGCCTGCGGGGCGCAGGGGATCCGAGGCGGGAGAGGCTCCGCGGGACGCAGGAGAACCAGGTACGGGAGAGGCTCCGCGGGACGAGGGAGAACCGGGTACGGGAGAGGCCTGCGGGGCGGGGCCCCGGGCCGGGAGAGGCCTGAGGGACCTGGGAGGACCCGGCAGGCGGCACGACGCGCCCGACTTGGCGAAGATATGGACCTTGGGCCTTCCCCGCCTGTAACTTTGTCCCCGACCGAACCCCCGGTCCAGTGCTCGCCTTGACCTTTGCGCCTCAGCGGCGTAAGTTGCGGCATTCGCAGTTTGAGCAAACACTTGAGAAGCGAAGAAGCGAGGCGCGCATCCCCGAGCACCGTTGCCGCGCCTTCGCGGTAGGAGGCCGAGCCGATCGATGCCGAGCGTCTACTGCACGCAGTGCGGTCATGCCAACCCCGAGGACGCGCGTTTCTGTTCTCGCTGCGGGTCGCCGCTGACCAGAGCCGAGACACCCGGAGACAGCACGTCGACGATCTCCCTCTCCGGGATCGAGGCCTACGAGGCGGAGACAGGGGAGGCGCTCCTCGCCGAGCGGCAGGCCGTCGAGCAGCTGCCCCCGGGCACGGCCCTGCTCGTCGTCCAGCGCGGACCCAACGCCGGCAGTCGCTTCCTGCTGGACAGTGACCTCACCACCGTGGGCCGCCACCCGGAGAGCGACATCTTCCTGGACGACATCACCGTCTCGCGGCGCCACGTGGAGTTCTACCGGCGCGGCGGAGGCGTGTTCACCGTCCGTGACGTGGGCAGCCTCAACGGCACCTACGTCAACCGCGAGCGGATCGAGGAGGTCCCGCTCTACGGCGGTGACGAGGTGCAGATCGGCAAGTTCCGCCTGGTGTTCCTCACCCGCGGCGCCGCTGGAGGATGATGAGCCCGCAGGCCGCTCGTGCGCACATGAGCATCGGGGAGGTGCTCGCCCTGCTGCAGGGCGAGTTCCCCGACGTCAGCATCTCCAAGATCCGTTTCTTGGAGGGCGAGGGGTTGATCGAGCCGGAGCGCAGTCCCTCCGGCTACCGCAAGTTCACCTACGCCGACGTCGAGCGGCTCCGCTACATCCTCAGCGAGCAGCGCGACCGCTACCTGCCGCTGCGGGTGATCAAGGATCGGCTGGAGGAGGCCGACCGCGAGGAGCGGCCCGTCGCCCGGCCGCGCGCCGTGCCCTCGGAGGCGCAGCCGGAGGTCCGGCTCAGCCGCGAGGAGCTCCTGGCCGCCGCCGAGATCGACGAGGAGACCCTGGCCGAGCTCGAGGACTACGGACTGCTGGCGGCCGTGGCCCGGCACTACGACGCCGAGGCGCTGGCCGTGGCCCGCAGCGTCGGCGCGCTGTCCGCCTTCGGCCTCCGGGCCCGCCACCTGAGGGCGGTCAGGGCCGCCGCCGAGCGGGAGGCCGGGCTCGTGGAGCAGGCCGTCGCGCCGCTGCTGCGCCGTCGCGCGCCCGGTGCGATCGACCGGGCGGACGAGACCGCCAGGGAGATCTCCGGCCTGCTGCTGGAATTGCACGCCTCCCTGCTGCGTTCCGGTGTTCGTGGGGTCCTGGGCCGGTGAGGGCCTGACCGGGCGCCCGCGCCCCCGCGGGTGTTACGTTGAATGAAACGGTTGAACCCAGCGAAAACGGAGCAGCCCGTGTTGCAGATGGAGGTCGTGGGCGTCCGGGTCGAGATGCCCTCCAACCAGCCGATCGTCCTGCTGAAGGAGGCACACGGGGAGCGCTACCTGCCGATCTGGATCGGGATGACCGAGGCGACCGCGATCGCCATGGCGCAGGCCGAGGAGCCGCCGCCCCGGCCGCTCACGCACGACCTGTTCCGTGACGTCATCGACGCGCTCGGTGTCCGGCTGACCACGGTGAACATCGTCGCGCTCCGGGAGGGGATCTTCTTCGCGGACCTGGTGTTCTCCAACGGCGCCGAGGTGAGCGCCCGGCCGTCGGACTCCATCGCCCTGGCCCTGCGCACCGGCGCCCGCATCTTCGCCAGCGAGGACGTGGTCAGGGAGGCCGGAGTGATCATCCCCGAGGACCAGGAGGGGCAGGAGGACGAGGTGGAGAAGTTCAGGGAGTTCCTTGACCAGATCTCGCCGGAGGACTTCGGCCGTGCGGGGTAGGAATTTCGGTGCATTTACGCTTCACGACGCGCCGAGTGGGGTCGTTGACTGAGGCAGATCCCAGTCTTACGGTGCGAGTGAACCTGTGGCCGTGTACAAACCCCCAGATCAGGCCATGGGATGAGAGAAAGCCGGAGGTCCGCAGTGGCGGTCAGCAGCGGCGAAGGAAAGGCGGCCGGCCAGGATGATCCGGGGCGGCGCCGGTCGGCGCGCCAGCGCGCCGGAGAAGAAGGCCTGCTGTTCGACGGGCGACCGGTGAGCCCGCCCGCCGACGTCGGCTATCGAGGCCCCACGGCCTGCACCGCTGCCGGGATCACCTACCGGCAGCTGGACTACTGGGCGCGTACCGGGCTGGTCGAGCCCACGGTCAGGGCCGCGCACGGCTCCGGCACCCAGCGGCTGTACGGCTTCCGCGACATCCTGGTGCTCAAGGTCGTCAAACGCCTGCTCGACACGGGCGTCTCCCTGCAGCAGATCCGGATCGCCGTGCACCACCTGCGCTCCCGCGGGGCCGGCGACCTGGCCCAGATCACCCTGATGAGCGACGGGGCCAGCGTCTACGAGTGCACCTCGCCCGACGAGGTCATCGACCTGCTCCAGGGCGGCCAGGGCGTGTTCGGCATCGCCCTGGGCCGGGTCTGGCAGGAGGTGGAGGGCTCCCTGGCGGAGCTCCCCGGCGAGCGTGCGGAGAGCGACGAAGGCCCTTTAGGCGATCACCCCGGCGATGAGCTGGCCCGCCGTCGGCAGGCTCGGCGCACGGGGTAAAGTTGGTCTCGCTGACGACCCTGTGCGGGAGAGACCCCGACCATGATCGGGGCGCCGAAGGAGCAACCTCCCCGGAATCTCTCAGGCACCCTGTACCGCACGGACGAGGCAACTCTGGAAAGCAGGTGCGTCCGCCAGGCGCGTCTCACCGACGGTGAAAGCCTCCCCGCCAGGGGCAGGTGAAGCTCTCAGGTCGAGATGACAGAGGGGGAGATCCGGCCCGTACGCCCGCGCCCAGCGCCGGTCTCCACCGCCTCGGGAGGCTTCCCATGACCGACCTGTCACCCCTCAGCGAGCTCGCTCCCCCGCCGTTCGCCACCCGCCACATCGGGCCCGACGACGCCGACCAGACCCGCATGCTGGAGGCGGTCGGATTCGCCTCCGTCGCCGACCTGACCGCGGTGGCCGTGCCCGAAGTGATCCGCTCCGCGGACCGGCTGGAGCTGCCCTCGGCGGCGAGCGAGACCGAGGCGATCGGGGAGCTGCGCGCGCTGGCCGCCCGCAACACCGTGCTCACCTCGATGATCGGCCTCGGCTACCACGACACGGTCACCCCCGCGGTCATCCGCCGAAACCTGCTGGAGAACCCCGGCTGGTACACCGCGTACACGCCCTACCAGCCGGAGATCTCCCAGGGCCGGCTGGAGGCCCTGCTCAACTTCCAGACCGTCGTCTCCGACCTCACCGGGCTCGACATCGCCGGCGCCTCCCTGCTGGACGAGGCCACCGCCGCGGCCGAGGCGATGACCCTGGCCCGCCGCGCCGGCCGGGCGAAGTCGGACGTGTTCGTGGTCGACGCCGACGCGCTGCCGCAGACCAAGGCCGTGCTGCGCACCCGCGCCGAGCCGCTCGGCATCGAGCTGGTCGAGAGCGACCTGTCCGGACAGCTCCCCGAGTGCTTCGGCGTCCTGGTGCAGTACCCCGGCGCGAGCGGCCGGGTCCGCGACTTCCGCGCGGTCGCCGAGGCCGCCCGCGCCCGCGGCGCCCAGGTCGTGGCCGCCGCCGACCTGCTGGCCCTGACGGTGCTCACCCCGCCCGGCGAGCTCGGTGCGGACATCGCGATCGGCTCCTCCCAGCGGTTCGGCGTCCCGCTCGGCTTCGGCGGCCCGCACGCGGCCTACATGGCGGTCCGCGAGGGCCTCCAGCGGCAGATGCCCGGCCGGCTGGTCGGCGTCTCCCAGGACGCCGACGGGCGCCCCGCCTACCGGCTCGCGCTGCAGACCCGCGAGCAGCACATCCGCCGGGAGAAGGCCACCAGCAACATCTGCACCGCGCAGGTGCTGCTCGCCGTGATCGCCGGCATGTACGCCGTCCACCACGGTCCCGACGGCCTGCGCCGGATCGCCCGGCGCGTGCACCGGCTCGCCGTGGTGCTCGCCGAGGGCCTGCGCCAGGGCGGCGTGGAGGTCGTGCACGACGTCTTCTTCGACACCGTGCTCGCCCGGGTGCCCGGCCGCGCGGAGCGGATCGTCGCGACCGCCCGCGACAACGGGGTCAACCTCCGCCTGGTCGACGCCGACCACGTGGGCGTCAGCTGCGACGAGAGGACCGAGCTGCTCCACCTGGAGCAGGTCCTGGCCGCCTTCGAGGTCAGCGGCGCGGTCCTGGCCGACCTGGACGCCGCCGCGCACGACGCGCTCCCCGCCGAGCTGCTCCGCACGAGCGACTACCTCACCCACCCGGTCTTCCACGCCCACCGCTCCGAGACCGCGCTCCTGCGCTACCTGCGCCGGCTCCAGGACAAGGACGTCGCGCTCGACCGGTCGATGATCCCGCTGGGCTCCTGCACCATGAAGCTCAACGCGACCACCGAGATGGAGCCGATCACCTGGCCGGAGTTCGCCGGCCTGCACCCGTACGCCCCCTCAGACCAGGCCGAGGGCTACCTGGAGCTGATCAGGGAGCTGGAGCGCTGGCTGGCCGAGGTCACCGGCTACGACGCCGTGTCGATCCAGCCCAACGCCGGCTCCCAGGGCGAGTTCGCCGGCCTGCTGGCCATCCGCGCCTACCACCGGGCCCGGGGCGAGGCCGGGCGCGAGGTCTGCCTCATCCCGTCCTCGGCGCACGGCACCAACGCCGCCAGCGCCGTCATGGCGGGCATGAAGGTGGTCGTGGTCGCCTGCGACGACGACGGCAACGTCGACCTCGACGACCTGACCGCCAAGATCGAGGCGCACCGCGATCGGCTCGCCGCGATCATGGTCACCTACCCGTCCACGCACGGCGTGTACGAGGAGGGCATCACCCGGGTCTGCGAGCTGGTCCACGAGGCCGGCGGCCAGGTCTACGTCGACGGCGCCAACCTCAACGCCCTGGTCGGCCTGGCCAAGCCCGGCGAGTTCGGGGCCGACGTCTCCCACCTGAACCTGCACAAGACCTTCTGCATCCCGCACGGCGGCGGCGGTCCCGGCGTCGGCCCGGTCGCGGTCCGCGCCCACCTCGCCGACTACCTGCCCGGCCACCCGCTGCGCGAGGGTTCGGCGGTCGGCCCGGTCTCCGCCGCGCCGTACGGCTCGGCCGGCATCCTGCCGATCTCCTGGGCCTACATCCGGATGATGGGCGGCGAGGGCCTCAAGGCCGCGACCGAGCAGGCCATCCTGTCGGCCAACTACCTGGCCCGCCGGCTGGCCCCGCACTACCCGGTCCTGTACACCGGCCGGGGCGGGCTGGTCGCCCACGAGTGCATCGTCGACCTGCGCCAGATCACCAAGGAGACCGGCGTCACCGTCGACGACGTGGCCAAGCGCCTGGTCGACTACGGCTTCCACGCGCCGACCATGTCCTTCCCGGTGGCCGGGACGCTGATGATCGAGCCGACCGAGAGCGAGGACCTGGCCGAGCTCGACCGGTTCTGCGACGCGATGATCGCGATCCGGGAGGAGATCGGGAAGGTCGCCTCGGGGGCCTACGACCGGACCGACAACCCGCTGCGCAACGCGCCGCACACCGCCGACTGCGTCGCCGCCGACGAGTGGCCCCACGCCTACACCCGCACCGAGGCCGCCTACCCGGTGCCGTCGCTGCGCGAGGGCAAGTACTGGTCGCCGGTGCGCCGCATCGACCAGGCCTACGGCGACCGCAACCTCGTCTGCTCCTGCCCGCCGCTGGAGGCGTACGAGGACTGACCCGCCCGCCGTACGGCCCGCCCGCGCAAGCCGCACGGATCACCGCGTATGCGAAGACGCGGACGGCCCCGAGTCGTTAGGCTCGGGGCCGTTCCTTACCCGGGGAGGATCTTGAATGCCGGACGTCGACACACACCCCCTGGAGGTCGCGCGCAGGCTGGCCGAGGACGGCGACCTGGACGGCGCCGCCGCGATCCTCGCCGAGCTGGCGGCCGAAGCCGACGGGCCCGACCGGGCCCAGGCGGCGGTGGGGCTGGCCGTGGTGCTCCAGGAGCGGGGGGACGTGCCGGGGGCCCGCGCCGCCGCGCGCACCGCGCTGGCGACCGGTCATCCGGAGTTCGCCGCACAGGCGGCCTGCCTGCTCGCCGAGAGCTTCGAGAGCGAGGACCTGACCGATCAGGCCAGGGCGGCCTGGCAGGCCGCCCTGGGGCTCGGGAACCCCGGCTACGCGCCGCTGGCGCACATGGCCCTGGCCCGGCTGGCCGCGGACGAGAGGGAGGCGGAGGAGGCGCTGCGGGCCGCCCTGGCCACCGGGGACCCCGAGATCGCCTCCCGGGCGGCCCAGCGGCTGGCGGAGTTCCTCCTGGAGGAGGGGGAGCCCGGCGAGGCGGCCGACGTGCTCCTGGAGGCGCTGGCGGTGCCGGACGTGGCCGATCCGCCGCGGCTGCGGGTGCTGCTCGGTGTGGCGCACCTGGAACTGGCGTGCGCGGAGTTCGAGGGGGCGGTGGAGGAGGGCGGCGACGTCGAGACGAGCGCGCTGGCCATCGAGCTCCTGGCCCGGACCCTCCCGCTGCGCGGGCGCGACGAGGACGCCGAGCGGGTGTGGGGCTACGGCCTCGGCCACGCCGACGAGCGGCTGGCCGCCCAGGTCCGGCTGCGCCGCGACCGCGACCTGTGAGCGCGGGCGGACCGTGACCGCTCGGGGCCGGGCCGCCGGCCCGGTGGCCGATCCTCCCGCGGGACCACCCCTCCGCGGACGGCACGGCCCCGGAGGGGGCGACCGGATCAGTAGTCGCGGTAGTCGCGGCGGCGCCAGTTGCCCAGCGCGTGGGCGAGGTTGACCGCGATGATGCCGCCCCAGGCGAGCAGCAGTCCGGCGACCCCGGCCTCGCCCGCGGCGATGCCGGTCAGCGGGATGCCGATGCCCAGCGAGCCCAGCGCGATCGTGGCCGACGAATCACCGCTCCTGCGCTGCTTCTTGGGGGGCGGTCCGTACGGCGAGGAGCCGGTGGCATGGACCTCGGCCCGCACGCGGGCGGCGATGGTCGCGTCGAGCCGCTCGACGAACGACTCGACGAGCGCCGTTTCGTACTCGGGGCCCAGTTCGCGCCGGGCGTCGAGGGTGGCGCGCATGTCCTGGCGGATGTCGTGGTTTTCCTGCACGTTCCCAGTCTGCACCCTGCGCGGGGGCATGGCATCGGTCATGAGGACGAGATCCGCGGACGGCACCGGTAGCGTTCCCCCATGGAGATCGTGACGCCGCACGGCCCTGCGCGGGCCGAGATCGACCCGGTTCCGGACCCCCGGTTCCTACTGGTCCTCACGCACGGCTCGGCCGGGGGAGTGGACGCGCCGGACCTGCTGGCCGTACGGGACGCCGTGCTGGGGATCGGCGGCCTGGTCGCCAGGGTGACGCAGCCGTTCCGGTTGCGCGGTGCGCGGGCGCCGGGCTCGGCGGTCAAGCAGGACGAGGCGTGGGCGGCCGCGGTGGCGGAGCTCCGCCGGAGTCACCCCGGCCTGCCGATGGTGCAGGGCGGGCGGAGCAACGGGGCCAGGGTGGCCTGCCGTACGGCGGGCGCGGTGGGGGCCGAGGCGGTCGTCGCACTGGCCTTCCCGCTGCACCCTCCGGGCAGGCCGGAGCGCTCCCGCGCGCAGGAACTGCGCGCTGCGGGCGTGGACGTGCTGGCGGTCAGCGGGGACCGGGACCCCTTCGGCATGCCGGAGGCGGAGGACGTCGCACGCCTGGTCGTGCTGCCGGGGGAGGGACACGACCTGAAGAAGGACCCCGCCCGGGTGGGCGAGGCCGTGGCCGGGTGGCTCGACGCCGGAGCGCGGACCCGGCGCTGATCGGGCAGAGCGCGGACCCGGCGCCGATCAGGTGGAGCGCGGCCCGCCCCGGGCGACGCGGATGCTCAGGAGACGCCGGCCAAGGGGCGGTGCGGCTCGATGACGGCACCGTCGGGCAGCAGCTCACCGGTGTCCTCGAACAGCACCACGCCGTTGCAGAGAAGGCTCCACCCCTGCTCGGGGTGGGCGACCACGGTGCGGGCGGCCTCGCGGCCCGGCCCATCGGCGGAAGGGCAGGACGGCTCGTGCGGGCACATCGGCGTGCCTCCAGATCTCTCGTGTCGGCTCGCCGGGGTCGACGTCGGCGATCGGCGGACACCGTCACCGACGGGACCCCGTTCCCACGTATGACGGGGGACGAGCGTTTGCGGTTGGCATATGACGGTGCGCGCCTCGAACGGGGTGAGGCGCGCACACTGGACAACTCAAGTGTGCGACGGGTCACACCCGTGCGACATAGTCAGTTAGGACCGTTTGAGGGCCATTGGAAGTGGCCCTTCGGTCCCAGCCGGGGACGTGACCTATGACACCGCTGTGTGACCTATGACACAGCGTGCCGCATCACCCGATAACCGGCCAAGTGCGACACGCCGGAGATTGTGTAAACGATCGGTTGCGAACCGGAGACCCGGCCGGAGCCGCCTTCCGCGTCCCGGGCCTTCCGCGCCGGCCCGGGACGGTCAGCCGCGGGTCAGGCCGGCCAGCAGGGCGTCGAGTCCCCGCTCGAAATCCGCGTCGGCCGCCGCGCTGCCGCCGCCCCTGGAGGGCGGCAGCCACGGCTCGGCGTCGTCGTCCGGGCCGGCGGGCTCGGCCCAGCTCGACTGCTGGACCTCCACCGCCACCGCGCCGAAGACGTAGGCGCGCAGCGCCCGCACGGCCTGGGACGCGTCCGGCAGCCCCGCCTCGGCCAGCTGCTCGATCTGCTCCCGCACGGCCATCGCGGCCTGCCCCTTGGGCGGCTTGGTCAGCGCGAGGGCGAGCACCCCGGGGTGCTCCCGCAGCGCGGCACGGCTCGCCCGGCACCATTCGCGCGCGGTCTCCCGCCAGTCGCCGCCCGGCTCCACGTGGACGGTGGTGACGTGCTCGGCCAGGGCGTCCATCAGCGCGTCCTTGCCGCGGGGCAGGTGGTGGTAGATGGCCATCGCCTCCACCTGGAGCGCGTCGCCCAGACGCCGCATGGTCAGCCGCCGCAGCCCCTGGCTGTCGGCGATGTGCAGGGCCGCCTCGATGATGCGCTCCCTGGACAGGGGGATCGGTGGTCGCTTGGCTGGCATGGAGCCATCCTGCCACCAGCTGCCTTACTGTGTAAAGGAAGTCGCCGGTTCCGGCGTGGCGCGTCCGCCGCGCCGGTGCCGCCCGCGCGGTGCGCCGCCCTCCCCTGAGTACGAGGGCCCGCGCCGGACGGCGTAGGCTAACCGCTGTCACCAGCCGGGCAGTCAGGCGAGAGAGGGTAGAAGATGGCGTTTTTCCGACCGCGAGTGAGCCGGGAGGCGGAGGTTCGCTACCACGCTGACCAGGAGGTCGGGAAGAGCTTCCCCGAGCTTCTGCGGAAGGCCCGCCTGGCCGAGGCCGCGCTGCGCGAGGTGCAGGCCGCCACGACCTCCTCCACCGAGCGGCGGGCCGCCGCCCTGGTCCTGGACAAGGCCCTGACCGAGGCGCTGCGCGCCGCCGAGGCCAACCAGCGGGTGGCCTTCGGCGTCAGGTCCTACGACGACCGGCTCCGCCGCCGCAAGGGCAGGGCGACCCCCAGGGGAGCCGAGTGGACCACCGAGGTCGAGCGCCTGCGCACGCTGCGTGAGCGCAACCGCCTCGTCGACATGCCGCGTGACGTGCTCCCCGTCGGCACCGCCAACCGCGCGGGCACCACGCCCTGAGGTCCGGGCGCCGGACGCGCCGAGCCCCGGTACGGCCGGACCGTACCGGGGCTCGCGCGTCTCGAGGGGCTCAGCTGGCCCAGTCGAGCAGCGGCCGGGTGTTGCTCGGGTGGCGCAGCTTGGACAGGGACTCCTTCTCCAGCTGGCGGATGCGCTCCCGGGTCAGGCCGAGGTGCTTGCCGATCTCGTCGAGGGTGTGGGGCTTGCCGTCGACGAGGCCGAAGCGCAGGGCCATGATGCGGGCCTCCCGGGGAGAGAGGTTGCCGAGCACGCCGCGCAGCTGCTCGCCCAGCAGCTGGCGGTCCACCACCTCGGAGGCCTCCGGGGAGTCGACGTCCTCGATGAGGTCGCCGATGGTGGTCTCGCCGTCCTCGCCGATGGTGGCGTTGAGGCTGAGCGGCTGGCGGCTGGTGCGCAGCAGCTCCTCGATCTGGTCGGGGGTCCTGTCCAGCTCGACCGCCAGCTCCTCGGGCGTGGGCTCGCGGCCCAGCCGCTGGTGCATGTCGCGCTCGACGCGGGAGAGCTTGGACAGCATCTCCAGCACGTGCACGGGCAGGCGGATGGTGCGGGCCGAGTCGGCGAAACCGCGCTGGATGGCCTGCCTGATCCACCACATGGCGTAGGTGGAGAACTTGTAGCCCTTGGTGTAGTCGAACTTCTCCACCGCGCGGATCAGGCCGAGATTGCCCTCCTGGACCACGTCGAGCAGGGCCATGCCGCGGTCGGTGTACTTCTTGGCGACGGAGACGACGAGCCGGAGGTTGGCCTCCAGCATGTGGTCCTTGGCACGGCGGCCGTCCTCGGCGACCCACTCCAGGTCGTCGCGGACGTCGGCGGGCAGGCCGGGCTCGGACTCCAGCTTGGCCTCGGCGTACAGGCCGGCCTCGATCCGCTTGGCGAGCTCGACCTCCTGGGCGGCGGTGAGCAGCGTGCGGCGGCCGATCGACTTGAGGTAGGTGTGCACCGAGTCGCCCATGACCGACGACTGGTCGTCCAGGTCCGCCGCCGCCTGCTCCACCTCGGCCTCGAGCTCCGCCTCGTCGGGGGCGGTCCAGCCCTCCTCCGCCAGCTTCGCCTCGAGGTTCTCCGGCTCGTCGTCCGGTCCCGGCGCGGCCTTGTCCGAAGGGGCGTCCTGCGGGGCGGCCGCGGTCTTCTTCTCGGCGGTCCTCCCGCCGGCGGCCCTGGCCGTGCGCGGAGAGACCTTGCGGGCCGCCGTCTTGCGGGCGGCGGTCTTGGCCGCGGCCTTCTTGGTGGCCGCGGCGAGCGTGGGCTCGTCCTCGGCGGCCAGGCTCACGCCCGCCTCGGTGAGCTCGCGCAGGATCGTGCGGCCCTCGGCCGGGCTGATGCCCGCGTCGGCGAAGGCGTGACGCAGCTCCGCGAGAGAAAGGTGACCCTGAACTCGCCCTCGGTCAAGGAGCTGCTCGAGGGTCGTCGGGGCCTCGGTCGAGGTCGCGGCGGCGGTTTGGGGCATGAGGACACCTCCTCCGTTACGGAGTCGTCTGTTTGCAGGTTGTGGGCGTTGACACGTTGCGGGTGGGGCGGCCGGGGGACCGCTCAGCGCACCAGTACCAATAACCCCGCCGACGACCTTTCTGTTCCCGACTTGACGGGGAAAATATGATGGGATGGGCCGGTTTCAACCGGCCCATCCCATCGAAGTCCCGTCACGGCCGCCCCCAGCCGCCTACCCGGTCGGGCCGGCCGGGCCCTCGACCACCGGCATCGGCATCGGCCGGGCCTCCTCCATCCGGTGCTCGGTCCAGTAGCGCGCGACCTTCTCGGGTTCGGGATTGACCTCCTTGGAGACCACGAAGTCCTCCGCGGGGGCGGTCCGCTCCGGCGAGGCGGGCGGGACCGGGGCGGACGGCGGAGCCGATCCTGCGGGGACCGGCTCGTTCGGCTCGATCGCGGGCACGGGTCCACCCGCCCGTCCGGCCCCGCCCGCGGAGGCGGCCGCCGCGACGGACACGCCGCCGGTGAGGACCACGGCGACGACTCCGGCGGAGACCCACGTCTTGCGGGTTGGCTTCATCGGGCTCGTCCTTCCTGCTCGCGTCATCTCTTCGACGTCCGGGAGCCCCTCACGGTTCCCCCCGCAGAGCACGACGGAGCGCGGCCAGGTCCGGCTTGCCGTTGGGCAGAAGCGGTATCTCGGGCATGACGACCAGCTCGGCCGGGGCCGCGTGGGCGGGCAGCCGCTCCTTGACGAAGGCGCGCAGCCCGGCCAGCGACGGGGGAGCGGAGGAGACCACGACGGCGACCACCCGTTCGCCCCACTCGGGGTCCGGGCGGCCGACCACCGCGGCGTCGGCGACCGCCGGGTGCTCGGCCACGACGGCCGCCACGGCCGCCGCGACGACCTTCTCCCCGCCGGTGTTGATCACGTCGTCGGCCCGGCCCAGCACCCGCAGCCGGCCGTCCTCCAGCGTGCCGAGGTCGGAGGTGACGAACCAGTCGCCGTCGCGGGCCGCAGCGGTCAGGTCGGGCCGGAGCCGGTAGCCGGAGAAGAGGACGGGCCCGGCGATGCGGATCCGGCCGTCCTGGGAGCCGCCGCCGATCCGCAGGTCCACACCGCCGAGGGGGCGGCCGTCGTAGACGCAGCCGCCGCAGGTCTCGCTCATGCCGTAGGTGGTGACGATCCGGGCGCCGGCCGCCCGGGCCTCGTCCAGCAGTCCCGGGGGAGCGGCCGCCCCGCCGAGCAGGATCGTCCGGAACGCCGACAGGTCCGCCGAGACGGTGAGGAGGCGGCGCAACTGGGTCGGGACCAGCGAGACGTGGGCGGCCCCCGAGGCGAGCACGGCCTCGGCGGAGAAGCCGTCGTGGACGACCGGCTCGGTCCCCCCCAGCAGGGACCTGACCAGCACCTGCAGGCCGGAGACGTGCGAGGGCGGCAGGCAGCAGAGCCACCGCTCACCGGGCCGGGCGCCCAGCCGCTCCAGGGAGGCCGAGGCTGAGGCGCGCAGCGCGGCGGCGGACAGCTGCACGCCCTTGGGGACGCCGGTGGTGCCGCTGGTGGCGATCACCACGGCCACCTCCGGGGGGACGGGCTCGCCCCCGGCCTGCCGTACGCCGTCCAGCAGGGCCGGGCGCAGGGCCTCCAGCGTCGCCCGCAGCGCGGGGCCGGGCAGGTTCGGAGGCAGGGGCAGGATCGCGGGGCCCGCGGGACCGCTGTCGTCGAGCGCCGCGGCGACCGCGTGGAACAGCGCGGGCCCCGGCGGCAGGGTCACGGCGTGCAGCTCCCGGCCGCCTGCCCGCTTCGGAATCGAACGCATTGGCTGGAGATCCATGATCCAGAAGGGTGAACGGCGGAATTCCATCGACCGTCACCATGCTCGGGATGTTCCGCCTGGCGGCGGGTCATCCCCTGACGGGCCCGCATTCATCCTCGACCCGCAGGCAGAGGCCCTGTGCGGACCTTCGGTAAGGTTAGTGCCGATGAGCCGGACGACGACCGAGGGGTCGGCGCGGGGGAAGGGGCGAGACGATCGTGACGGTCGGCTGGAAGCGGTCGGATGACTACGAGGACGTCGTCCGCGAGGCCGCTGAGGAGACCGCGAAGATCGCGGTCGACCGGCCGGAACGCCGTGGCGTCTCCCGGTGCGGTGCGCGGACCGCCCTGCGGCGGGGCCCGGCCGGCACGGGCGGGCGGGTCCGCCGGGGTCGCGACGTGTCCGAGGAGGAGCGGGCGCCCGGCTTCGGCGCGTCTCCGCGTCGGCCGTAATGGGCGCCAGAGGATCCGGGGCACCGGAGACGGCGGAGCTCCGGGTGTTCCGGATCCCGATGCGGACCCGCTTCCGCGGGCAGACCGCTCGCGAGGGGGTGCTGCTGAGGGGCCCCGCCGGGTGGGGTGAGTTCTCGCCCTTCCCCGAGTACGGCCCGGCCGAGTGCGCCCGCTGGCGCGCCTGCGCCGAGGAGGCGGCCTTCACCGGCTGGCCCGCGCCGCTGCGCGACCGGATCCCGGTCAACGCCATCGTGCCCGCCGTCGGCCCAGAGCAGGCCCGCGCGATGGTACGGCGGGCCCGCTGCGGCACGGTCAAGGTGAAGGTCGCCGAGCGGGGCCAGGCCTTCGCCGACGACCTGGCCAGGGTCGAGGCCGTACGCGACGCGCTCGGCGCGGCGGGCCGGATCCGGGTGGACGCCAACGGAGCCTGGGACGTCGATGAGGCGGTGGCCCGGATCACCGAGCTCGACCGCCGCTTCGGCCTGGAGTACGCCGAGCAGCCCTGCGCGACCCTGGACGAACTGGCCCGGGTCCGCAGACGGGTCGAGGTGCCGGTCGCGGCCGACGAGTCGATCCGGCGCGCGGAGGACCCGCTGAAGGTGCGGGCGGCGGAGGCGGCCGACATCGCGGTGGTGAAGGTGCAGCCGCTCGGCGGTGTGGCGGCCGCGCTGCGGGTGGTGGAGGCGTGCGGGCTGCCCGCCGTGGTCTCCAGCGCGGTGGAGACCTCCGTCGGCCTGGCCGCCGGGGTGGCGCTCGCCGCGGCCCTGCCCGACCTGCCCTACGCCTGCGGTCTGGGCACGCTGTCCCTGCTGGAGGGGGACGTGGTGGCCGAGCCGCTCGTCCCGGTCGACGGGACGCTCCCGGTGCGGCGCCCCGAGGCGGACCCGGGGGCCCTGTCCCGCTACGAGATCGAGTCACCCGCCTGGGTGCGACGCCTGAAGGAGGCACGGTGAACCCCGCGACCGCGCTCGCGACCGTCCTGGTCGACGAGCTGGTGCGCTGCGGCCTCACGGACGTGGTGATCGCGCCCGGTTCGCGCTCCGCCCCGCTCGCCCTGGCCGTGCACGCCGACAGCCGGGTCCGGCTGCACGTGCGCATCGACGAGCGGTCGGCCTCCTTCCTGGCCCTGGGCCTGGCCCGGCGCGGCGAGCGCCCGGTGGCCCTGGTCTGCACCTCGGGCACGGCGGCGGCCAACTTCCACCCGGCGGTCATGGAGGCGCACGAGTCGGGGGTGCCGCTGCTGGTGCTCACCGCCGACCGCCCGCCCGAACTGCGCGACACGGGCGCCAGCCAGACGGCGGACCAGCTCAAGCTGTACGGCACGGCGGTCCGCTGGTTCGCCGAGGTCGGCGTCCCCGAGGAGCGGCCCGGCCAGGTCGCCTACTGGCGTTCCCTGGTGTGCCGCGCCTACCAGCGTTCGCTCGGTCCCGCCGATCCCGGCCCGGTCCACCTCAACCTGGCCTTCCGGGAGCCTCTGGTCCCCGATGGCGACGCCTCCTGGTGCGAGCCCCTGGACGGCGGCGCGGACGGGCCCTGGGTCCGCGCGCGGGTGGCGCCCCCGGGCGTCGCGCTGCACCTGCCGCAGACCCGCAGGGGCGTGCTGGTGGTCGGCGACGGCGCCGTCGGCACGCGCCGGTACGTCGCGGCGGCCGGCATGGCGGGCTGGCCGGTGCTGTCGGAGCCCAACGGCGGCGCCCGCTACGGCGACCACACGATGTCGGCCTACCACCACCTGCTGAGCACCCCGGAGTTCGCCGAGGCGCACCGCCCTGAGGTGGTGGTCACCCTCGGCCGCCCCAGTCTGTCGAAGTCGCTGCTCAGGTGGTTGGGACAGGCCGACGAACACGTCGTGGTCGCCCCCGACCTGACCCGCTGGCCCGACCCGACCCGCTCGGCCACCCAGGTGGCGCAGGCCGTGGAGATCCCGATCGCGGCCGGTGACGACGCCTGGCTGCACTCCTGGCGCCGCGCCGACGCGGCGGCCCGGGCGGCGATCGACGAGGTGCTGGACGACTCGGGCCTCAGCGAGCCGCGCCTGGCGCGGGACCTGGCGGACCTGCTGCCCAACGGGTCGCTGCTGACGGTCGGCTCCTCCATGCCGATCCGCGATCTGGACCAGGCGATGCGGCCCAGGCGGGGGCTGCGGATCCTGGCCAACCGGGGCGTCGCCGGGATCGACGGGGTGGTGTCGACCGCGATGGGCGCGGCACTGGCCCACAACGGCCCGGCGTTCGCGCTGATGGGCGACCTGACGTTCCTGCACGACCAGAACGGGCTGATCCTCGGCCCGCTGGAGCCCCGTCCGGACCTGTGCCTGGTCGTGGTGAACAACGACGGGGGCGGGATCTTCTCGCTGCTGCCCCAGGCCGCGTTCCGCGATCCGTTCGAGCGGGTCTTCGGCACCCGGCACGGGGTGGACCTGGCCTACACGGCCGCGGCCACCGGCACGCCGTACACCGCGGTGAGCGAGCCCGGGCAACTGGACAAGGCGCTGCGGGGGCAGGGCGTGCGGATCGTGGAGGTGCGCACGGAGCGCGGGGCCAACGCGGCGCTGCACGTCACCATGCGGGAGGCGGCGAGCGCGGCGGTCCGCGCGGCCATGGCGGGGTGAGCGGGGGAGAGGTCAGGAGCCGCGCGCGGCTCCCCGCTTCCCGGCGCCGCAGGCAGCGACGGGCGTCGCGGCGATGACGCCGGCCGCGCCCTGGAAGAGCCGAGGCGGTGGGCGGCTATGCGGCCGGCTCGGCGAGCAGGTCTTCGGGCCACGCCCCGCGTTCGCACAGGTCGTCCCAGCCCAGCAGGGTCAGCAGCCGCTGCACATGAGGCGGCACGTCGCCCAGGCGCACCCGGTGCGATGCCGGACGCGCGCAGGTCAACAGGGCGCGCAGCCCGGAGACGTCGATGAAGCTCACCTGGCCGACGTCGATGACGGTGCCCGCGTCGCACGCGCCGTGGCCGCTCAGGACACGCGCCAGCACGGCGCTGTTGCCGGCGTCGATCTGCCCGCTGAGCCGCAGCACGTGACCGGATCGCCCGGCGTACCTGGCGACCCGGAGGCGCTGATCACTGTAGAGCAGCTGCTCCACCGGCGCGCCGCCCCCGGGCCGCCGGCCGCCGTGGAGCGTCAGGTCGCCGTCCACCGGCGCCATTCCCGACGGAACCCCGGCGGCGGAACCGGTGCCGGCCGGCATGGCATCCACCTCGACGACAGAGCGGTTCGTCATGACGCTCCTGCGGTCCCTCGCTTGTCCGTGCGGTAGGGCTTATTCACCACTCCCGAAGGATAACCCCGAACTGGGTTACATGAAATATCCTTCGTATGAGATCGTGAGCAGAACGAGATCACACGTGATCCGGTTCACGAGGCGAACCTGCGGGCAGCGGACTTCTAGGGTGAGATCATGGGCAGCTCTGACACCAACCGGCCTTCCGCCCGATGGACGTTCCTCACCAACCACGCCCGGGTGCTGCTGATGATCGCGCAGGACCCGCAGATCCGCCTGCGCGATGTGGCCGCCGAGATCGGGATCACCGAACGGGCCGCGCAGGCGATCGTCGCCGACCTGGAGGAGGCCGGCTACCTCACTCGCACCCGGGTGGGCCGGCGCAACCACTACAGCATCGACGCCACCCGGCGCTTCCGGCATCCGGCGGAGGCGGATGTGCGCATCGACAGCCTGCTCAGCATCTTCACCCATCGGGAGCACCGCGCCGCGGCCCCGTGACGGAGTGCTCGCCGCGTTCGCCTGCGCGCCGACCGGCCCGGAGCCCGGCGTCGCCTCCTCCCTCGGCCTGCCTGGTGAAATCCCTCATACGGGTAGAAAAGGTACAAGGGGTGGTGTGCCATGGGGGCGAGTGATCGAGATCGCATCGGCGACCCGGAGCGGCTGCGGGCGCTGCGCGCCACCGGTCTGCTGGACGCGTCGGCGGTACCGGTGCTGGACCGGGTGACCCGGATGACGACCCGGCTGCTGGATGTGCCGGTCGCGATGGTGTCGCTGATCACCGAGGACCGGCAGGTCGTGGTCAGCACGGCGGGGGTGGCCGATCCGCAGGCGGTGCGGGAGAACCCTCTGGCGCGGTCGCTCTGCCGGCACGTCGTGGCCGGCGACGCGCCTCTGGTGATCGACGATGCCTGCGGTGACGGGCGCTGGCACGATTTAGTGGAGAGCGCCGGCGGACGGCTGGCGGCCTATGCCGGGGTGCCGTTGAACACGCCGGCCGCGCAGGTGATCGGCGTGCTGTGCGTGATCGACACCACGGCTCGCACCTGGGGCCGCGAGCAGGTGCGGCTCCTGGAGGACCTGGCCGCCCTGATCGAGCCTGAGATCGCGTTGCGGCTGGCCCGCGCCGGCGCCGCGCAGGGGGCCGCGGGCAGGCAGCAGGAGCGCGTCTTCCTGCGCGCCCTGCTCGACAGCCTGGAGGTGTCGGTGATGGCCTGCGACGAGAACGGCAGGCTGGTGATCAACAGGCCGATGCGCGAGAGCCTGCACACCGACGCTCCGCCCTCCGACGTGCACTCCTGGCTGCGCTCCTACCCGTTGTACGCCCCCGACGGGCGGACTCCGCTGGCGGTCGAGGAGATGCCGCTGGCCCGGGCGTGGGCCGGCGAGCGCTTCCACGGCAGGCAGGTGGTGGCCGAGACCGATGCGGGGCCGCGCCGCTTCCTGGTCAACGGCCGGCCCATCGACACACCGGAGGGACACCGCCTGGGCGCTCTGGTCGCCGGCCACGACATCACCGACTCGTACCGCATCGGCCTGCTGCGCGAGGCCCAGCAGGCCGTCACCCGGGTGCTGGCCGACGCCGCCTCCAGCCAGGAGGCCGCCGCCGGCGTGGCCGCCGCGGTCACCGACGCGCTGGGGTGGGCCTACGGCGAGTACCGGCAGGTGGACGAGGGCCGGGGGGTCATCACCCGGATCGGCTGCTGGAGCAGGCCCGGCCGGGACCTGTCGGCCTTCACCACCGGCCATCCGGAGGTGTTCGGCCGGGGGGAGGAGCTGCCGGGGCTGGCCTGGGAGCGCGGCGAGCCGGTCTGGATCGCGGACACGGCGGCCGACCCGGCCGGCACCCCCCGGGTGCGGGCCGGTCTGCGGGCCGGTCTGCGCTCGGCCGTGGCCCTGCCGGTGCGCAGCGGCGATCAGGTGCTGGGCGTGCTGACCTTCGCCGGGGACCACCCCCGGTCGCCCGACGACGATCTGGCCGAGCTGCTGGACGGGGTGTGCGCCCATGTGGGTCGCTACATGGAGCGCCGCCGCGCCGAGGAGCTCGCCCTGGAGCTGGCCGAGAGCCGCCGCCGGTTCGACCGGATCATCGACCAGCTCACCGACAAGATCTGGACCGTCGAGGTCCGGCCCGACGGCACCGCCCGCCCCGTCTACGTCAACACCGAGCACACCACCGTGTTCGGCGGGCGGCTGCGCCTGGCCCCCGACGACGACTTCATCGCCGTCATGCTGCGTTTCGTCCACCCCGGCGACCGGGAGGTCTTCGGCGCCTTCTGCGCCGAGCTCATCGCCGGCCGGCGGGCCCAGCTGGAGTACCGGCTCATCGGCCTGGACGGCGTCACCCGCTGGATCTGGAGCCGGGGCGTGCCCCGCCGGGAAGGGGAGCGGCTGCTGGTCGACGGCATCTCCACCGACGTCACCGAACGCCGTCAGATCACCGAGGAGCGCGAGCGCCTACTCGTCCAGCAGCAGCAGCAGGTTCGCCGCCTGCGCCAGGTCGACGAGGTGAAGAACCAGTTCCTGCGCACCGTCAACCACGAACTGCGCACCCCGCTGACCTCGATACACAGCTACCTGCAACTGATCCGCGAGGGCGATCTGGACGCCGTGACGCAGGCCCGTTTCCTGGAGGTCATCGACCGCAACAGCACCCGGCTGGGTCAGAGGCCGGGTACGGTCAGGCCCTGAGCGCCGACCGTGCGGCGGGGAGCGGGTCCGGCCCGGTGAGCCCCGTCCGATCCGGGATCACCGGGGGAACAGCTCGAAGCTGACGGCCGGCCGGCCGCCGAAGCGGGCCGAGGCCTCCGAGGTGGCCTGGGAGACGAGCGCGCGGCAGTAGTCCTCCGGCTTCTGGTCGGTGAGCGCCTCGATGTAGGTGCGGTGCGCCAGTAGGGAGCGGACGGCGCGTTCCAGGTGGTCGCTCACGTCGACGGCGTGGGTCGGGTGGGGGGAGCCGTTCACGGCGACCCAGCGCACGCCGTTCCAGGGAGTGAAGCCCTCGGCGGCCAGCTCCGGGAAGATCCACCGGTTTCCCGCGTCGGCGGCGGCGTCCAGGACCGCCCGGCCCACGGCGCGGTGGTCGGGGGTGTTCCAGGCGGTGCGGCCGTCCCAGGTGTCGTGGTGGTTGACGGTGATCAGCAGCTCCGGCCGCCGCCGCCGGATCTCCCGGGTCAGCTCCCGCCGCAGGGCGGGGCCGTACTCGATCACTCCGTCGCGGTGGTCGAGGAAGTCGACCGAGGTGACGCCGACCACGGCGGCCCCGGCCCGCTGCTCGCTCTCCCGCAGAGGAGCGGCCTGACCGGGGGACACCGTGTCGATGCCGGCCTCGCCCCTGGTGACCAGCAGATAGAAGACCTCACGTCCCTCGGCGGTCCAGCGGGAGATCGCCGCCGCGGAGCCGTACTCCAGGTCGTCGGGGTGGGCGACGATCGCCAGCGCCCGGGTCCAGTCGCTGGGCATCGTTTCGAACTGCTCGGTCATCGGAGCCTCCCGCAGTGAATCTACATCGCAAAGGCGGCGGGCCGCTCAGGAGCGCGGAAGCGAGGCACTGCCCCCGCGCCGCTTCCAGGCGGGCCGCCCGGCGTGCCGGGGCGCTGCTGCGGGGGTGGAGGCCGGGCCGGGGTTCCTGCCTCCGGCGCGGAACGAAGCTCGGCAAGCTGTGAATCTACATTGTAAAGTAGGCGGGCTGGATACCCTGATGCGGTGGCCGAGCCGTACCTGACCCTGGACGAACCCGTCGAGCACGAGATCGAGATCAGGCGGTCGCGGTTCATCTGCGCGATCGTCCCGGCCTCCTCGGAGGAGGAGGCGCGCGACTTCGTCGCCGGGCGCAGGGAGCTGTACCCCGACGCCACGCACAACTGCTCGGCCTACGTGATCGGCGATCGGCGGTTGCAGAAGGCCGACGACGACGGCGAGCCCGGCGGGACGGCGGGCACGCCGATGCTGGAGACCCTGCTGCGCCGGGGGCTCGGCGACGTGGCCACGGTGGTCACCCGCTACTTCGGCGGGGTCAAGCTGGGCGCGGGCGGGCTGGTCCGCGCGTACGGCGGGGCGGTCGGCAGGACACTGGACCTGGCCGTGCCGGTGGAGATGGTGCCGGCCAGGATCATGACCGTGACCGTGGACCACCTCCGCGCCGGGCGGCTGGAGAACGACCTGCGGATCTCGCCGTACGAGGTGCGCCGGGCGGTCTATGGCGCGCGGGTCGGCCTCGAGGTGGCGGTGCGGGAGTCGGAGCTGGGGGTCTTCCCCGGCTGGGTCGCCACGCTGACGGCGGGCCAGGCCATCATCGAACCAGGTGAAAGGGTGTATCTCCGGAAAGCCTGACCGGCTTTCCCCCTTCCCGTGGCCGGAGGAACTGTGAAATGGGTCACATCGACTCCGGGTGTGACGCGACCGCCTCCGGCTCCGCCGGCCCGCTTCTCCTCTCGTGGAGCGGCTCCGGATCTCGCGGTCCTCCCGGCTCGCACGGTCACTGCAACGCCCTGACGTGGGAAGACGTCAAGATGAGGTGGCCGCCTGCGGTGAACCGCCGGGCCGCCGCCGCCCGGCGGCCGGATCTTGGGGTTTTCCACACCCTCCGGCTGAGGAGGTCGTCACTCCACAACGGCGCTCTGCCTCATGCATGGCATATCCAGGGTTCCCTAGCCTTGTCCCATGAGTTCAACGACTGTCGACGGAGTCGCCGGGTGGGCGATCAACCTCATGGAGGCCCTGGGAGCGCCCGGGGCCGGGATCGCGATCGCGCTCGAGAACCTGTTCCCGCCGCTGCCGAGCGAAGTGATCCTGCCGCTGGCGGGCTTCACCGCCAGCCAGGGGAACATGGGCCTGTTCGACGCCGTGCTCTGGACCACCCTGGGATCGGTGATCGGTGCGCTGGCGCTGTACGCGGTGGGCGCGCTGCTCGGCCGCGAGCGGGTGATCTCGATCGCCTCCAAGCTGCCGCTGGTCAGCATCTCCGACATCGAGAAGACCGAGGCCTGGTTCGCCAGGCACGGTAAGAAGACGGTCTTCTTCGGGCGGATGATCCCCATCTTCCGCAGCCTCATCTCGATCCCGGCCGGCGTCGAGCGCATGCCGCTCTCGATCTTCACCCTGCTCACCCTGATGGGCAGCCTCATCTGGAACACGGCGTTCGTGATGGCCGGGTTCGCTCTGGGGGAGAACTACCACCTGGTCGAGCAGTACATGGGGATCGTCTCCAAGGCGGTGCTGGGCGTCGTCCTGCTGGCCGTCGTGATCTTCATCACGGTCCGGCTGAAGGACCGCGGCAAGGGCAAGCACCACGCCGGATGACGGCGGGGCGGCCGGGGCGCCGGCCGCCGCGTGAGCGGCCGTCGAGTGTCCGTTCAGGCCTCCCGGGCGACCGCCGTCGGGTTTCCCGGGCCGCCGAGCCTCCGTTCAGCCCTCCAGGGCGTACTGCATGACGCGGAACTTGGCCTGGGCCTCGGCGAGCTCGGCGGCCGGGTCGGAGTCGCCCATGATGCCGCAGCCGGCGAAGAGGCGGGCGCGGGCGCCGTCGATCTGGGCGCAGCGCAGGGCGATGCCCCACTCGCCGTCGCCGCGGGAGTCGATCCAGCCGACCGGGCCGGCGTATCCTGCGCGGTCCATGCCCTCGAGCTCGCGGATGACCTGCAGGGCGGTCCGGGTGGGGGTGCCTCCGACGGCCGCCGTCGGGTGCAGGGCGGCGACCACGTCCAGGACCGAGAGCCCGGCGGACAGGTGCCCGGTCACCGGGCTGGCCAGGTGCTGGACGTTGGGGAGCACGAGCAGCTCGGGCTCCTCGGGGATCTTCAGCTCGGCGCAGAGCGGGGTGAGGGTCCGGCGGACGGAGTCGATCGCGCAGGCGTGCTCGCGGCGGTCCTTGGCGGAGGCGAACAGGGCGGCCCCGCGGGCCGCGTCGTCGGCCGGGCCGGTGCCGCGGGGGGTGGTGCCGGCCAGCACGAGGGACTCGACGGTCTCGCCGGTGCGGCGGACCAGGAGCTCGGGGGTGGCGCCGACCAGTCCGGAGCAGGAGAAGGTGTAGCACTCGGGGAAGCGCTCAGCCAGGCGGGACAGGAGCAGCCGCACGTCGATGGGGTGTTCGGCGACGGCGGTCAGGTCGCGGGCGAGCACGGCCTTCTCCAGGCGGCCGGACCGGATCCGCCGGGCGGCCTGCGCGACGGCGTGCTCCCATTCGGGGGCGGTGAGGCTGCCGTCGCCGTAGCTGATCCGGCCGGGGTCGCGGGGGGCGGTGATCTCGTCGAGGCGTCCCTCGCCGATGGTGGTGAGCCAGGCCCGGCCGTCGCGGCGGGCGAGGATCGTCCGGGGGACGACGAGGACGGACCCCGGGGAGGCGGGGTCGAAGGTGAAGGAGCCGAAGGCGACGGGACCGGAGCCGGGGGCGTGCGCCTCGTCGTCGACGTGGGCCCCGGCGAAGACGGACGAGAGCCAGTCGCGGGCCCAGTCGAAGCGTCCGGGGCCGGGTGGCACGCTCACCCGCGCGGCCTCCCCCCAGGCGACGAGGCCCTCGCCGTGCCGGATCCAGGCATGCGGGGCGGCGGCGGGAAGTCGCGTGAGCAGGTCGCCGGGGTCGGCGACGAGGGCGGTTCTCACCACGAGAGGACGGGTCGATCCGAGCGCGGCTCTCACCCCTGACACTCTATGCGGAAACTGAACGTGTTCGACGGCGGCCCCCGGGGCAGGCACGGCCTCAGGGGTCTGTCAAGGGAAACAAGGGAGTCGGTCAACCGGGAGCGCCGTTCTGGCCTGCGGTGATACATCCGGGAGCAGATGTGAGCTCTCACCCGGAGGTGCCATGGCGCGCAGGAGTGTGACCGTGTCCACAGCGACACTGACGGCGACGGCGGTCCTGGCGGCCGGCTGGGCGGGTCCGGCGGGGGCCGCCGGGGCGGGGGCGGCCGTGCCGTGGCGGCCGGTGGTCATGGCGGCGCTGGGCGACTCCATCAGCGCCGGGTTCAACGTCTGCGGCTGGTACGTCTCGTGCACCTCGCGCTCGTGGGCGGCGGGGGACCACGCCGAGGTGCTCAGTCACTACCTGCGGCTGCTCGCCCGGGACGAGGCCGTCGAGGGGCACAACGTCAACCTCGCCGTCCCCGGTGCGACCAGCGCCGATCTGTCCGGGCAGATGACACGGGCGGTCGCGCGGCGGGCCGACTACGTGACGGTCCTGATCGGGGCCCAGGACGCCTGCGTGCCGGAGGAGCGGGGGATGACGCCGGTCCCGGTCTACCGGGCCAGGGTGGCCGCCGCTCTGCGGCTGCTGAAGGAGCGGCGGCCGGGGGCGCGGGTGTTCCTGGCCAGCATCCCCGACCTGAAGAGGTTGTGGCGGGTGGGCAGGGGCAACGCGGCGGCCCGCGGTTTCTGGACGGTGGGCCGCATCTGCCCCACGATGCTGGCCCGCCCGGTCTCCACCGCCCCGGCCGACCGGGCGCGCCGCGACCGGGTGCGGGCACGGGTGACGGCCTACAACAGCGCGCTGGCGGACGTCTGCGCGGAGTACGGCCGGGCGTGCCGGTTCGACGGCGGGGCGGTGTTCCGCCATCCCTTCACGCTGGACCACGTCAGCGGATGGGACTTCTTCCATCCCAACGCCGCGGGGCAGCGGCTGATCGCCAAGACGACCTTCGCCGCGGCCCGCGGCTGGCTCGACGAGTCCGTCCGGGAGCCCGCCGGGCAGCGCTGACCGGGCTCCTGCACGGAGCGGCCGGGCTCCGGCACGGAGTGGCCGGGGCCCGGCCGCGGCCGGTGCGGCCGGTGCTCACCCCTCCAGCGCCGCGAGGAGCGAGGCGGTCCGCCCGGGCTCGGAGAACATCGGCCAGTGGCCGGTGGGGAGCTCGGCGAAGCTCCACTCCGGCCCGGCCAGCGCCGCGAAGAACGGGTGGCCGGAGGCGATCATCGCGTGGACCTGCTCCATCGGGAACGAGCACGCGACGAGCGTCTTGGGCAACCGGGCCGCCGCGCCGGTGAGCGCCAGCGGGGCGGTCATGGCGCCGTACGGCTGCGGCGTCGCGCGGGAGGCGAACCAGGCGCGCTCGGCCTCGCCCAGGCCCTCCAGGCTCGCCCCGGTCTTCTCCAGCTCCTCCCAGGACGGCAGCGGGTAGGCGGTGCCGCCCTGCTCGGCGACCCGCCGCTCGACGGAGGCCCGCTCTGCGGGCTCGTTCATGTCAGCCCAGGCCATGCCGTCGGCCATGGGGCCGCTGTCGAGGTAGACCACGCGGGCGATGCGCTCGGGGATCCGGTCGGCCGCCCCGGTGACGGGCCCGCCGCCGCCGCTGTGCGCGACGAGGACCACGTCGTGCAGGTCGGCGTAGACGATCGTGTTGACGATGTCCTGGACGTGGGTCTCCAGATCGGTCTCCGCGGTGGCCAGGTGGACCCGGTCGCCGAGGCCGGTGAGGGTGACGGGGTGGACGTCGTGGCCCTCGGCGCGGAGCCGGTCGGCGACCTTCTCCCAGGCCCAGCCGCCGAGCCAGAAGCCGGGGACCAGGACGTAGGTCCGCCGGGCCGGCGTCTCGGCGGTGGTGGGGGCGGGGGTGCCGGTGGTCGGCTGGCTCATGGGTTCTTCATCCTTCCGTCGTCGTGTGTTCCCAGCCTAGAATGGAATCCGGGCAGTTCCGGTCCTGATTTACGAGGTGTTTCCCATGACGGCCGCGCGGGTGCTGGCACTGCTCGAACTGCTGCAGGCCGCTCCCGGTCTGACCGGGCCTGAGCTGGCGGCCCGGCTGGAGGTCGACGAGCGCACCGTCCGCCGCTACGCGGTCCGGCTGGGCGAGCTCGGCGTGCCGGTGGAGGCCGAGCGGGGGCGCTACGGCGGCTACCGGCTGCTGCCGGGCTACAAGCTGCCGCCGCTGATGCTCACCGACGACGAGGCGACGGCGGTGGTGCTGGGGCTGGTGGCCGGGCGGCGGACCGGCCTGGCGGTGGGGGAGACGGCGACCGAGAGCGCGCTGGCCAAGATCCAGCGGGTGCTGCCGCGGGCGCTGCGCGAGCGCGTCGACGCGGTCGCGCAGACCCTGGACCACACCCGCGCCCCGGCGGCCACGGCGGTCCCGAAGGCCGGGCCGCTGCTGGTGCTGGCCGACGCGGTCCGGCACGGGCGCACGGTACGGCTGGCCTACCGGTCGTGGAAGGGGGAGCCGTCGGAGCGGGAGCTGGACCCGTACGGCATCGTCTTCCACTCGGGGCGCTGGTACGTCGCGGGGCTCGACCACCGCAGCGGCGAGGTCCGCACCTTCCGGGTGGACCGGGTGGCGGGCGCCGAGCGCACCGGGCGGGGCTTCGAGGTTCCGGAGGGCTTCGACGCGGCCGGGCACGTGACGGGATCGCTGGCGGCGGTGCCGTACCGGCACGAGGTGCGGGTGCTGCTGGCCACGACGCTGGAGGAGGCGCGCCGGCGGGTGCCGGCGTCGGCCGCGGCGCTGGAGGAGACGCCCGAGGGGGTGCTGCTGACGGCGCGGGCCGAGCGGCTGGACGGGATGGCGCAGATGCTGGCCGGGCTCGGCTGGCCGTTCACGGTGCTCGAACCGGAGGCGCTGCGCGGGGAGGTGCGGGCGCTGGCCGCGCGGCTGGCGGAGTGGGCCGCGCCCTGACCTCCGTACGGTCGCCGTCGCCCGTGGCCGGCGGCCTCCCCGGGTCCGTGCGGCCCCGGGGGCGTCAGCGCGGGGGGAGCGGGGGGATGGAGAGCCGGGGCCGGTCGGCGGGGTTGGGCGTGTGCGGCGGGTGGGCGGCCAGCCGCTCCAGCGCCACCCGGATCGCGGTGTCCAGCTGGGTGTCGATCCCCGCGGCGTAGTCCTGCGGGGTGATGTCCACCTCCAGGTCGGGGTCGGTGCCGTAGTTCTCCACCCGCCAGCCCACATCGTCGAAGGCGAAGGAGAACTCCGGCTGGGTGGTGACGGTCCCGTCGGCCAGCTGGTGGCGGGGCCAGATGCCGATCACCCCGCCCCAGGTGCGCTTGCCGATCAGCGGGCCCAGGCCCAGCAGTTTGAAGGTGTGGCTGAAGATGTCGCCGTCGGAGCCCGCCCACTCGTTGGTGATCGCGACCATGGGGCCGCGGGGCGACTCCTCGGGGTAGGGCTCGGGCACGCCCCAGCGGGGGTGGTTGTAGCCCAGGCGGCGCCGGGACAGCTTCTCCAGCAGCAGGGAGGAGACGTGGCCGCCGCCGTTGAAGCGGACGTCGACGATCAGGCCCTCCCGGTCGTACTCGGCGAGGAAGCCGCGGTGGAACTCGGCGTAGCCGTCCGGGCCCATGTCGGGGATGTGCAGGTAGCCGATCCGGCCGCCGGTGCGCTCGTGGCAGCGGGCGCGGTTGTCGCGGACCCAGTCGCGGTAGCGGCCCGGTTGCTCGTCGGCGATGGCCCGCACGGTGACGGTCCGCCTCTCCTCGCCGCGGGCGACGGTGAGCTGGACCTCCTCGTCGGCCTGGTTGACCAGGTGCTCGGCGGGGCCGGTGGCGGCGTTGACGCTCTGGCCGTTGACGGCGAGGATCGCGTCGCCGGGCCGCACGTCGACGCCGAGGCGGTTGAGCGGGGAGGTGGCCTCGGGGTCCCAGCGGTCGCCGTCGACGATGCGGGTGATGCGGTGCAGGCCGTCGGCGAAGGACAGGTCGACGCCGAGCTTGCCCTGGCGGTAGTGCGGGCGGGCGCGGTAGGCGCCGCCGCTCTCGTAGGCGTGGGAGGTGCCGAGCTCGCCGAGCAGTTCCCACAGCAGGTCGGAGAACTCCCCGCGGGTGGTGACCCGGTCCACCAGCGGCAGGTAGCGGCGGTAGACGCCCTCCCAGTCGATGCCGGCCATGTCCTCGGCCCAGAAGTGCTCGCGCTGCAGGCGCCAGGCCTCGCGGAACATCTGCCGCCATTCGGCTTCGGGGCAGACGGAGACCTTGACGCGGGACAGGTCGATCCAGCCGCTCTCGCGGCCCGGGCTCTCGTCGTCCTCGGGGGTCTCGCCGGCCTTGACGACGCGCAGCCGTGATCCGGAGCGGTAGAGCAGGGTGGCGCCGTCGCGGCCGAGCTGGAACTCCGACACGTCCGTGACCAGGGTCTCGTGCTTCTGCTTGGCGAAGTCGTAGGCGCACAGCGTGCCGTCGGAGAAGGCGGCGTGCTCGTCGCCGAGGGCGCCCTCGACGGGGTAGGTGAGGTAGACGGCCTTGCCCTTGACCGCGGCGACGGCCTCGTAGCGGCATTCGGGGACGGGGAAGGCGACGATGCGCTCCTCCAGGCCGTCGGTGTCGACGGTGAACTCGATCTCCTCCTCCTCGTCGTCCTCGTCGGCGCCGGACAGGGGCCGGGGTTCGGGGACGAAGGGGGAGCCGGTGCCGGCGCGCAGGGCCAGGGCGTAGAGGCGGGAGCCGAGGGGGAATCCCAGGTCGAAGCCGAGCTCGTCGTAGACGGGGTTGAAGACGCGCTGGCCGATGAAGTAGAGGTAGCGCCCGGCGGGGTCGAAGGAGGGGGAGGAGTCCCAGAGCACGGGCCGGGTGGCCGGGAAGGTCTCGCCGGTGGCGGCCCGGCACAGCCTGATCGCCATGGTCTGGGCGGTGTCGCGGAAGGCGTAGGCGAGCCAGCGGCCGTCCGGTGACCAGGCGGGGTCCTCGACGGCGCCGAACCGGCTGCAGTCGACCACGGTGGCCTCGGCGGGGTCGGCGGGGTCGGCGGCGAGGTCGACGAGGAGCAGTTCGTTGCGGTGGTTGGTGACGGCGACGGTGTCGGCCTTGGGGGAGACCTGCAGCGCGGTGATCCGGCCGGTGTCGAGGTGGTCGAGCCGCAGGGGCCCGGCGGTGCCGTCGGCGGTCAGGACGGTCAGGGTCTCGCGGTCGCGGTCGTCGCTGGCCGCGGCGATCAGCCGCAGCCCGTCGTTGAGCCAGGTCAGCAGCCGGTAGCGGACGCCGTAGGGGGCGCCGTGCTGGCGGACGGGGCCTTCCCAGGCGGCGAAGGAGAACGCCTTGCCGCGGGTGGTGATCGCCAGGCCGCTGCCGCCGGGGTCGAGGGTGGCGCTGTCGAGGAAGCTCTCGGCGGCGACGAAGCGGCGGTTGCGCTGGGTGCGGGAGCTGCGCAGGCTGACCTCGACGCGGTGGGACTCCCCGTCGTCCAGCAGGTAGAGGTCGCCGCCGGCGTGGTAGACGAGCCGGCGGCCGTCGCCGGACAGGTTGCGGGCGTAGTAGTCGGTGTGGTCGGTGTGCCGGCGCAGGCCGGTGCCGTCGGCGGTGCAGGAGTAGACGTTGCCCACGCCCTCGTGGTCGGAGATGAAGTAGACGCGTCCCGAGGCCCAGCAGGGGGAGGCGAGGTTGCCGGGCAGGGCGATGAGCCGCCGGAAGGCGCCGTCGCCGATCCACAGGTCGCCGACGGTGCCGCCGCGGTAGCGCTTCCACCGGGCGGGGTCGGCGGTGTTGCGGCCGATCACGATGTGCGGGCCGTAGGAGATGGAGTTGGCCGGGCCGTACGGCAGGCGTTCGGGGACGCGGTGCGGCAGGACGCGGTGCAGCCACTTCTGGCCGTGGAAGGGCTGGCCGGCGTCGCTGGCGTACAGGATCGCCCCGTCGGGGTCCCAGCCGGTGACGGTGGAGCGGGTGCCGTGGTAGGTGACGCGCCGGGCGGAGCCGCCGTCGGCGGGCATCACGTAGACCTCTTCCGGGCCCTCCTCGCGGCCGGCGAAGGCGATCTGGTCACCGCCGGGGGAGAAGCGGGGGTAGCCGGCTTCGGCGACCCCCGCGGTGAGGCGGAAGGCGCGGCCGCCGGTGGCGGGCACCATCCACAAGTCGTCCTCTGCGGAGAACACGACGACGTCGCCGAAGACCGTCGGGAATCGCAGGTAGGCGGGCATGGCGGCTCACTCCGTGGTCAGGTGGCTCGGAAACGTCTCCCGGTGCGGCCCGGACGTGTCCGGGCCGTCCGGTCGGATCCCATGTCCGTGGCGGGAGGGGACGTTCCGGGCGGTCCGGGATGTCACGCGGTGTGACGCCGGGGCGTCCCGGAACCGTCCCCTGGCGGCGCGGCGTTATTCGGCGCCCTCGGGGCGTTTGGCCTGCCGCTTGGCCTGCTTCGCCTCGCGTGTGGCCTTGATCGCGGCCTTCTTCTGCTTGCCCGAGGCCTTGGCGGGCTTCTTCTTCTCGACCATTCTCTCCCCCTGATTTTTGTACGGCGATGCGGCTGATCGCGTGCATCAAGCCTGTTCGTACCCTTTCCCGGGATTGGCCATCCATCGGGAGGGGAGGGGTGGGTGGTGTCTCCGAGTCTGTCCCGCGATGTCCCCGGAAGGCTCCGGCGTGGGGGCGGGAGCGGTTCGGGAAACCGTCCCCCGCTCCGTGCGGCGGGCAGGCAAAGAAGAGGTAAATCGCAGCCCTCGGAACGGATAACGATCTTCATGATTGGGCAGAACGTCGGCACACGCCTTGCATTCCGGGGAGGTGCGGCATGGCCTGGTCGAAAGACGAGGAGCGAATGCTGCTGCAGATCGAGCGTCACCTCGTCGACGAGGACCCGCGGCTGGCCGCGCGGCTGGAGTCGTTCAACGAGCGCGTCCAGCGCAGGGAGGGCGGCCGCCGCCGGGGGGATCCCGGAGGCGGGGCGGGGCGGTCGCGCAGGCGCCCGCGCCGTTCGACGGTCGTCATCATGGTCAGCTGGCTGCTGATCGCGACTCTGATCGCGACGCTGCTGATCATGGTCCTGCGCCACGACGCCGCCGCGCTCCCGCTCTGAGCGGACGCGCGGGGCGGACGCGCGGGGCGGACGCGCGGGGCGGACGCGCGGGGCGGCCGGAGCAGGGGCGGGTCAGCTCAGGGCGCGCAGGAACGCCGCGGCCACGGGGGCCGCGTCCGTGCCGCCGCCCGCGCCCTCCTCGACGATCACGGCGAAGGCCAGGTCGCCCCTGAAGCCGATGAACCAGGCATGGGTCTTCAGGTCGTCCTGCGGGCCGTACTCCGCGGTGCCGGTCTTGCCGCGGGTGCCCGCGGGAAGACCCGCGCCCTCGGCGGTGCCCTTGGTGACCACGGCGGACATCATCCGGTGCATCGGGCCGACGACGCCCTCGGGCAGGGCCCGGGGCTCGAGCTTCTGCCCGGCCGACGGCACGAGGGTGGGCGGCCGCCAGGTGCCGTCGGCCAGTGCGGCGGCGACCGAGGCCATCATCAGCGGGCTGGCGGTGATGCGGCCCTGGCCGAAGGACTCGGCGGCCAGTTCGGCGTCGCTCTCGGCCCGGGGGATCTTGCCGCCGTGCACCTCGGGGACGCCGACGTCGAGTTGCTCGTTGAAGCCGAACAGCTCGGCGGTCCGCACCAGCTCGTCGGCGCCCAGCCGCTCCTTGGCCAGCGGGGCGAAGGTGGTGTTGCAGGAATGGGCGAAGGAGTCGGAGAAGGTCACCGAGCCGTAGGCGGCGTGGTGGGAGTTGCGGATCGGCAGTCCGCCGACGTTGACGTCCTTGGGGCAGGTGACCTTCTCGCCGGGGCCCACGCCGGCTTGGAGGAGCCCGACGGCGGTGACCGCCTTGAAGGTGGAGCCGGGCGGGTAGGCGCCGTTCAGGGCGCGGTTGAAGCCGCCCTTGTTGTTGACGACGGCCAGGACCTCGCCGGTCGAGGGCTTGATCGCGACCATCGAGGCGGTCTTGTCGAGGTCGCGTACGGCTCCGGCCGCGGCGTCCTGGACCCGCAGGTCCAGACTGGTCTCCAGGGGCTCGCCCTGCTCGCCCTCGATGGTGCCGACGGTCTTGGCGGTCTCGGCCGCGCCGCCGGTGCCGACGATCTGGATCTGGGTGCCCGGGGTGCCGGCCAGGCGCTGCTGGAACCTCTCCTGCAGGCCGCCCCGTCCGACGGCCTGGCCGGTCCTGTAGGAGGAGCCGAGCTTCTTGACGTCCTTGTCGGTGGCCTTGTCGAGGAAGCCGACGAGCTGCTGGACCGAGCCGCCCACGCCGCCGCCGTCGATGCGCTCGCCGCCGGCGGCGGTGACGGCCGCCCGTTCGGGCCAGTCGGTCTTCAGCGCGAAGGAGGATCCGGCCGTGAGGTCGGGGTGGACCGCCCTGGGGGACCAGTCGACCCTCCAGTGCCGGTCGACGACCGCCAGGTCGATGGTCCCGGAGTAGCTCCACTCGCCGACGTTCTTCAGCCGGAGGGTGGCGGTGTAGGCGGCCTGGGCGGTGTCGTCTCCGGTCTCGCGGACCGAGTCGAGCCGGATCGCGGTGCTCTCCACCGCCCAGCCCTTGCGCATGTCGTCGTAGGCGCGGGCGAAGGCGGGATCGGGGGCGCCCAGCTCGGCCCGCATGGCGGCCTGGTCGCCCCGCTGCCAGGCCTGGGTGAAGCGCTGGGCGGTCTCCTGCGGGGTGCCGCGCGTGTGGAGGTACCACCAGGCGCCGCCGCCGGCGGCGCCCGCCACCAGGACGGTGGTCACCGTCGTGATCGCTATCGTCCTGCCGCGCGGCATCTGGCCACCCCCGTTCGCCGAAGCTCAGCGCACCACCTTAGCCTGACCAATCCGACATATGCCGAAATATGATCAGCTGTCCTGGGTGCGGCGAGGGGCGTAGGCGGTCACGTACTCCTGCCCGGAGAGGCGCTGGATCTCCGCCATGATCTCGTCGGTCACCCTGCGGCGGTCGCGGGCGCTGCTCTCCGAGCCGGTGAACGTCATCGGCTCGCCGATCCGCACCCCGACCCGGCCCAGCCGCGGGACCGACGCGCCGATCGGCAGCACCCGGTCGGTGCCGGACATGGCCACCGGGAGCACCGGCGCCCCGGTGGCCAGGGCCAGCCAGGCGACGCCGACCTTGCCGCGGTAGAGGCGGCCGTCGGGGGAGCGGGTGCCCTCGGGGTAGATGCCGAACAGGCCGCCGTCCTTGAGCACCCGGGCCGCGGCGTCGAGCATGTCCTGCGCGGCGGTGGGGCTCTGCCGGTCGATGGCGATCTGACCGGTGGCCCGCATCCACGCGGCGGTGACGGGGTTGCCGGTGAAGTACTCCTGCTTGGCGACGAAACGCACCTGGCGGGGGACCACCAGCGGCAGGAAGGTCGAGTCGAGGACCGAGAGGTGGTTGGAGGCCAGGATGGCCGGGCCGGCGGCGGGCACGTGCTCCACCCCGGTGGCCGTGGTCGGCCAGAGCAGGTGCAGGAAGGGAGAGCTGACGGTCTTGGCCAGGCGGTAGAGCACGGACTCTCCTCACGGTACGGAAGAACACCACAGTAGGCGGTGGCCTGGTGACCGGCGGGTGTGGACATCCTCACAAGCCAAGCTTTGATGTTTGTAGCCCTGGTCCAAAGCCGAGGGTCCGAAAGGCGCGGAGAGGACGCCCGGGACAAAGGAGAACGCCCCGCGGGCGCCGGGGCGCCCGCGGGGCGGAACGTTTAGTGCCGATGTGGCGGTCGCCTCCTCGGCGAGAGGCACAACACGGCTCCAGCCGAACGGTATTCCGTGAAGGCGGTAATTTGCGGCCCGGGGGACACAAACCACATCGGCACGATGACTCTAACGGACGCAGGGGGGTGGTTATTCCACTTCCCGGTTACCGGTGCGCCGGATGTGGCGGCTTCCCGGTCACCGGTGCGCCGGATGCGGCCGCCCGCGCGGTCCGGGCGGGGAGGACGCGGCGGGCAGGCGGACGGTGAAGACGGTGCCGCCGCCCTCCCGGGGCGCCGCGGCGGCGGTCCCGCCGTGCGCCTCGACGATCGCCCT
Organism: Planomonospora antibiotica; assembly: GCF_014647955.1. Taxonomy (NCBI): domain Bacteria; kingdom Bacillati; phylum Actinomycetota; class Actinomycetes; order Streptosporangiales; family Streptosporangiaceae; genus Planomonospora; species Planomonospora antibiotica. The sequence goes on from NZ_BMQE01000016.1 coordinate 73,512, forward strand.
GGTGACGGCGAGGCCCAGGCCGGTGCCCTTGATCCCGGCCTCCTGCGCGGTGGAGGCGCGGAAGAACCGGCCGAACAGCTGCGGATACTCCTCCGCCGGGACGCCGATGCCGGTGTCGGCCACGGTGACGACGGCGGCCCGGTCCGCGTCGTCGCCGCCGAGGCCGACGGTGACGGCGCCGCCGTCGGGGGTGTACTTGACGGCGTTGGACAGCAGGTTGTCGAGGACCTGGCGGAGCCGTACCGGGTCGGCGTGCACGGGCGGGTGCGGGGCCAGGTCGGTGGTGACGGTCAGGTGCCTGGCCGCGGCGGCGGCGCGGTGGTCGTCGACGGCCTGGCGCACCAGCCGGGTCAGGGAGACCGGGCGCGGGTCGATGGCGATGTGGCCGGCGTCCAGGCGGGCCAGATCCAGCAGGTCGTCGACCAGGTTCAGCAGATGGGCGCTGGTCCGGTCGATGACGTCGGCGAACATGCGCTGGGTGCCGGTCAGCCCCGGAGTGTCGACGAGCATCTCGACGTAGCCGCGGATCGCGCCGACCGGGTTGCGCAGCTCGTGGCTGACCAGGGCGACCAGCTCGTCCTTCATCCGGTCGTGCTCCTCGGCCAGGCGGTGGCGCTCGGTCACGTCGGTGGAGATGCCGTCGGCGAACAGCCGGCCGTCCTCCCGGCGCGGCGTGCTGCGGATCCAGATCCACCGGACGGCGCCGTCCAGGCCGATGACGCGGCACTCGACCTGCGCCGGGATCCCGGCGTTGACCTTCTCGTCGAAGGCGGTGTAGGCGGGCAGGTCCTCGGGGTGGACGTGGCGGAGCAGGAGACCGGAGATGTCGGCGCCTTCCGGGACCCGGCCGCCGAACACCCCGGCGGCGTTCTGGCTCTGGTAGACCGAGCGGGCCCGGCCGTCGGGGGTGATCTCGATGGTCCAGACGTTGTCGTCGATCTGGGAGACGACCTGGTCGAAGTGGCGGCGGCTGGCGGCCAGGGCCAGGGCCAGCTCCTCGGCCCGGCGGCGCTCCATGAAGCGGCCGACGTGCGCGCAGACGCCGTCGAGCAGGGCGACCAGGTCGTCGTCGGGTCCCTGGACGGCTTCGCTGCAGAAGACCAGCACCCCGAGCACCTGGTCACCGCTGCGGACCGGCAGGGCGACGGCCGAGCGCAGGCCCGCCTCCAGCGCGTCCGGCCTGCGCGGGAAGGGGCGGGTCTCGGTCCGCAGGTCGCTCATCCAGACCGTCCGGCCGGTGGCCCACACCCGCCCGGGCAGGCCCTGCCCCCGCCGGACCGTCTCCGCGAGGTCGCCGGTGAAGGCCAGCCCGGGCCTGTGCCAGGCACCGACGCGGACCAGGACGCTCCGGTCGGCGTCGATCTGCCAGTACTCCCCGTAGGACCAGTCCAGCGCCCGGGTGACCGCGGTGAGCACGCGCGCGGCCGCCTGCTCGCTGCAGACCGCTCCGGCCAGCGCCTGCGCCACGGCGTGCTGGGCGTCGCGCAGCACCTGGGCGCGGTGCTGGTCGGTGATGTCGTGCAGGGCGGAGACCGCGCCCAGGCGGCGCCCGTCGGGAGTGGTGATGGGGCGGCCGTTGACCATGCAGCGGCGCGGTTCGCCCTCCGGCGGGCGGATCACCAGGTGCTGGCCGTCGACGTTCTCGCCGCCCCGGGCCCGGGCCAGCGGCGCCTGCTCGGGCCGGAGCGGGGTGCGCCCGTCGGGGGCGAACAGGTTCCGGTCCTGCGGCCAGTCGCCGTCGCCTCCGCCCGGCGGGTCGCCCGTCACGCGGTGCAGCTCGCGCGCCGCCCGGTTGAACAAGGTGAGCCGGCCGTCCCCGTCGCAGGCCATCACGCCGACCTGGAGGCTGTCCAGCAGCGCCCGCAGGAACGTCCGTTCCTCCTCCAGCTGGCGCCGGGCCTCGCGGCGGTCGCTGATGTCGTGCACGAACGCGTGCAGCAGCGGCCCGCCGCGCCGGTCGTCGACCTGCAGGGCCATCTCGATGGGGAACTCCCGGCCCGCGCGGTCGACGACGGTCAGCTCCAGGCGGTGGTCGGGCAGGTCGGAGGCGCCGTGCTCGTGGAGGTGGGCCAGTCCCTCGTCGTACCGGTGGCGCAGCGAGGGCGGCGCGATCAGGGCGGTCACGCTCCGGCCCAGGGCCTCGGCGGCCGGCCAGCCGAACAGCCGCTCGGCCGCGGCGTTCCACGCGCGTACGGTCCCGGCGGCGTCGAACGAGATGAAGGCGTCACGGGCCCGTTCCAGGATCGCCTGCAGCGCCTCCGCGTCACCCAGGTCTCCGACCGTCCCCATGGCTTCCGCCCTCCCTGGTTTCGCCCGTACGCGGCCTATATGTTCCCCTTGTCTGTTGTAACGGTATGCGCAGGAACCGTCTCGCGGTGCAACGGGCGGGTGTCGGGCGGGGACGGCCGCGGCTACAGGGGCTCGGCGGCCGGCAGGGTGATCCGGTCTACCGCCTCGCGGCGGCGCCGTTCGGGGCGGCGGTCGTAGCGGGCGGTGGTGGCGGGGGAGGAGTGGCCGACCAGCGCCTGGGTGGTGGCGAGGTCCACGCCCGCGTCGAGCAGCTCGCCGATGAAGGTGCGGCGGAAGTCGTGGGGGGTGCGCGGTGCGGCTCCGGCCTGGGTCAGCCGCCGGGCCAGGATGTCGGCGACGGCCTGGCCCGTCATGGCCGCGGGCCCGCCGTCGCGGAACCGCAGGAAACCCGCCCTGCCGATGGGGCAGAACAGCGCCCCGGAGGCGCGGCCCCGTACGGCCAGCCACCGCTCCAGCCGGCCGACGGCCTGGCGGGTGAGGTAGACCAGGCGTTCCTTGTCGCGCTTGCCGCGCACCCGCAGCGAGCGGGAGGCCGGGTCGTAGTCGTCCAGCGTCAGCCCGGCGATCTCGGCGCGGCGGCAGCCGGTGGAGTACAGCGCGGCGAGCAGGGCGGCGTCGCGGACGCCCGCGGGGGAGTCGTCGGCCTCGCAGGCGGCCAGGGCCGCGCCGACGACCTCGGCGGGGACGTGCTGACCCGTGGGCAGCCGGGTGTGCTCGACGGTCGGCAGGTCCGCGGCGCGCTGGTACTCCTCCGCGCTCATCTGCCCGAGCCGCCAGGCCTCCCGCAGCACCCTGCGCAGCGCGACGAGGTGTTTGTTGACGTAGGAGGGGGACCAGCCGCGTTCGGTCATCAGGGCGCGCAGGCGCACGGTGTGCTCGTAGCGCAGCAGGTGCCAGGGCTGGCCGGCCCCGGAGGCGGCCTCGTCGCCGGAGATGAGGACGGCCAGGCGGTCCAGGCAGCCGCGCATCGCGCGGCGGGACTCGGGGCTGGCGAGGGAGTCGAGGTAGACCCGGTAGGGGTCGCGCGCGGGCTCGACGGCGGGCCCGGTCGCTGCGGGGGGTACGGCTGGCAGGCTCATCGGGGGGATCCTATCGCCACCTATTGATCTACATTGTAAAGATCTTCGGTAGACGCAAAAACGATTTTTCAGAACTTCACAGCAGCGACGGGACAGGGCAGGATCGGCCCCATGGGTAACGGAACGGTCGTGGCGGTGAGCCGCAGCGGCGAGCACCTCTTCAGCAAGCCGAACGAGGCGGCGATCCGCTTGCTGGCGGGTCTCGGAGTCGAGGGCGACGCGCACTGCGGCGTGACGGTGAAGCACCGTTCCCGGGTGGCGCAGGACCCGGCGCAGCCGAACCTGCGCCAGGTGCACCTGATCCACGCCGAGCTCCACGAGGAGCTGGCGGCGGCGGGGTTCACGGTGGCGGCGGGGCAGCTGGGGGAGAACGTCACGACGCGCGGGGTGGACCTGCTCGCCCTGCCGGTGGGCGCGCTGCTGAGGCTGGGGGACGCGGCGGTGGTGGAGGTGACCGGCCTGCGCAATCCCTGCGCGCAGATCGACGGGTTCCGGCCGGGCCTGCTCCGGCAGGTGGTGGGCCGGGACGCGCGGGGCCGGGTGGTGCGCAAGGCGGGGGTCATGGGTGTGGTGGTGGCCGGCGGCGTGGTGCGCTCCGGCGACGCGGTCGGAGTGGAGCTGCCGCCGCAGCCGCACCGGCCGCTGGACCGGGTCTAGCCCGCATTGGAATAGATTATTCCGGTCCGATAGGATCTCCGGTAGTCGATCGAGAGGAACCCCATGCCGGAGACGCTGAGCAGGCGGGCGCTCAACCGTGCGACGCTGGAGCGGCAGCTGCTGCTCTCCCGGGCGGACCTGCCCGCTCTGGACGCCGTCCGGCACCTGTACGGCATGCAGGCGCAGGCCCCCGCCCCGCCGTACGTCGGGTTGTGGAGCCGCCTGGAGGGGTTCGCGCCCGATGACCTGTCCCGGTTGCTGTACGACCGGAGGGCGGTGCGGCTGGCGCTGATGCGTTCCACCATCCACCTGGTGGCGGCGGAGGACTGCCTGGCGCTGCGCGCCCTGCTGGAGCCGATGCTGGAGCGGGGGCTGCGCGGGCGCAAGGGCCTGGCCGGGCTGGAGCCGTCGGAGGTCGGGCGGGCGGGGCGGGAGCTGGTGGAGGAGCGTCCGCTGACCTTCCGGGAGCTGGGGGCGGCGCTGGCCGGGCGGTGGCCGGACCGTGATCCCGCCGATCTGGTGGCGGCGGTGCGGGAGACGGTGCCGCTGGTGCAGGTGCCGCCGCGGGGCGTGTGGGGGGTGGGCGGGCAGCCGGCGCACACGAGCGCGGAGGCGTGGCTGGGCCGCCCGCTGGACGGGGCGGCGGGACCGGCGGAGATGGTGCGGCGCTACCTGGCGGCCTACGGCCCGGCGTCGGTGATGGACGTGCAGCAGTGGTCGGGGATGACGAGGCTGGGGGAGGTCGTGCGGGGGATGGGCCTGCGGGTCTTCGCGACCGAGGACGGGGCCGAGGTGGTCGACCTGCCGGAGGCGGTGCTGCCGGATCCGGAGGTGCCCGCGCCGGTGCGCTACCTGGCGGAGTTCGACAACATGCTGCTGTCCTTCTCGGCGCGGACGCGGACGCGGATCATGGCGGACGAGCACCGGGGGCGGGTGTTCACGGTGAACGGGATCATCAAGGCGACGGTGCTGGTGGACGGGTTCGTGCGGGGGCTGTGGCGGGTGGCCTCCGGCCGGGGTGAGGCGGTGCTGGAGGTGGAGCTGTTCGCGCCGGTGCCGGCCGCGCAGCGGACGGAGCTGGAGGCGGAGGGCATGCGGATGCTGGAGCTGTTCGCCCCGTCGGCCCAGGTGCGGGGGGTGCGGTTCGTCTGACCGCCGGGGGCCGGCCCGGCGGCGGGTCTCCGGAGCGGCCCTCGGGTTCAAGGCCATTGACACGGATTGGCCGTTCTCCGGGTCGTGCCGCCCGTCGATGATGGGCCCATGGTCTCTGCGGGCGGTGTGGCGGGCATGGCGGCGGTGGCGCTGGGGATGGTGCTGACCCCGGGCCCCAACATGATCTATCTGGTGTCGCGGTCGGTGGCGCAGGGGCGCCGGGCGGGGCTGCTCTCACTGCTGGGGGTGGCGGGGGGTTTGGTGTTCTACCTGGTGGCGGCGGTGGCGGGGATCACCGCGGTGTTCGCCGCGGTGCCGGCCGCCTACACGGTGATCAAGCTGGCCGGGGCGGCGTACCTCCTCTGGCTGGCCTGGTGCGCGGTGCGGCCGGGCGGGGGGTCGGTCTTCGCGCCGCGGGAGCTCGCGCCGGACCGGCCGGCGCGGCTGTTCGCCATGGGACTGGTCACCAGCCTGCTCAACCCGAAGATCGCGGTCATGTACGTGTCGCTGCTGCCGCAGTTCGTGGATCCGGCGCTGGGCGACGTGGCGGGGCAGAGCCTGGTCCTGGGGCTCACGCAGATCGCGGTGGCGGTGACGGGCAACGGGGTGTTCGTGCTGACGGCGGGCTCGCTGGCGGCGTTCCTGGCCGCCCGGCCGCTGTGGGCGCGGGTGCAGCGCCGGCTGATGGGGACCGTGCTGGGCGGGCTGGCGGTGCACCTGGCGCTGGACCGCTCCCCGGCGGCCGGGTGAGGGGTCCTCCGGTCGCCCGCGGAGGCGGCCCGGCGTCGGGAACGGATATTACTAACAGGTCAGTAACTTGTAATGTGAGCTTGTAAATCCGGTCGTCCGGGCGGACATTCTGAGCATCCAGCTGATCGGGGGAGGACCCCAGGAGGCCAGATTGAAGATTCCGCGCCGGGCACTCGTCCTTCTCACCGCGCTGGCCGCCGCGCTCGCCCCGGGGGCGGTCGCCGCGGAGACCGCGCAGGCGTCGCAGGCCGTCACCTCGATGGCCTCGATGGGCGACTCCATCACGCAGGGGTTCAACGCCTGCGGCTTCTACGTCGACTGCCCGTCCAGGTCCTGGTCCACCGGCTCGAGCTCGTCGGTGCACAGCCACTACCGGCGGCTGCAGGAGGCGGGCGCCGACCCCGTCGCCCGCAACGTCAGCCGCTCGGGGGCCAAGGTCGCCGATCTGCAGGGACAGGCCGAGCGGGCCGTCGCCGCGGGGGCCGGGTACGTGACGGTCCTGATCGGGGCCAACGACGCCTGCACCTCCTCGGAGGCGGGGATGACGTCGGTGGCCGACTTCGAGGCGAGGTTCCGTACGGCGATGCGGACGCTCGCGGAGGGCCTGCCGGAGGCGACGGTGTTCGTGGCGAGCATCCCCGACATCAGGCGGTTGTGGGAGGTCGGGAAGGGCAGTTCCTCGGCCCGGGCGACGTGGGCGGCGCTGAACATCTGCCAGTCGATGCTGGCGCGGCCGCGCTCGACGGACCAGGCGGACGTGGAGCGGCGGGAGCGGGTGCGCCAGCGGGTGGCCGACTTCAACGCGGTGCTGGCGAGGGTCTGCGCCGAGCAGGCCGGCTGCCGGTACGACGGCGGGGCGGTGTTCGGCTACCCGTTCGAGTTGTCGCACATGAGCCGCTGGGACTACTTCCACCCGAACACCGCCGGGCAGCGGTTGCTGGCCGAGGTGACCTATCCGCTGGCGGGTCTCGAGGGGTGAGGCTCCGGCGGTGCCCGCCGTACGCGTTGAGGGGCGGGGCGGGCACCGCCGGCGGGCCGGTCGAAGGGCCGGGCGGCGTCGTCGGGGGGAGTGCGGGGGGTGAAGCGGGGGCCGTTGGGAGTGCGCAGGGTCATGCGGTCGGCGCGGAAGGTGCGCCAGTCGGCGCGGCCGGTGTCCCAGGCCAGCAGGTACCAGCGGCGGCCGGTGTAGACGAGGCGGTGGGGTTCGGCGGTGCGCGGGCCGGTGGCGCCGCCGTGGTCGCGGTAGTCGAAGCGCAGCCGCTCGTGGTCGCGGATGGCGGCGGCGACGGCGGTGAGCGTCGCGGCGTCGACGGTGGGGCCGCGGCCGGCGACCGAGACGGTGGCCGCGCCCACGGCGTCGATGCGGTGCCGCAGCCGGGAGGGGAGCATCTGCTGGAGTTTGGTCAGGGCGCGCAGCGAGGTCTCCTCCAGGCCGGTCACCGTGCCGGCGGCCGCGGCGTGCAGGCTGACGGCCACGGCCACGGCTTCCTCTGGGCGTCGAGCCGTACTTCGAGAGGCCCGGCGGCGGGCAGCCGGCCGCCTACTACGAGTTCAGGATCGGCGACCGGCTGACCGAGGTCGGGCTCATCGACCGGCGCTACGCCCCGGCGGGCGCGGACGGCGCGGGTCCCGGGGGCGTGGTGCTGCACTGGCACGTCGACGACGTGCAGGCGGCCCTGGACCGGCTGCTGTCCATGGGGGCCGCGCCGTACATGCCGCTCACCGAGCACGGCCCCGGGTTCGTCACCGCCTCGGTGGTCGACCCGTTCGGCAACGTGCTCGGCGTCATGTACAACCAGCACTACCTGGAGGTTCTGGGCCGATGATGCGTTTCGCGGACGCCGCGCAGTGGGAGTCGTGGCTGGCCGGCCACCACGCGGCGGAGGGCGAGGCCTGGCTGGAGCGGGCGGTGCTCGGCCTGCTGGACGGGTGAGGGCCGGTCGCGGCGGGCCCGTTCAGCGCAACGCGCGGAAGAAGGCGCGCACGTCGTCGACGAGCAGTCCCGGCTCCTCCATCGCCAGGAAGTGACCGCCGCGGTCGAGTTCGGTCCAGCGCACGACGTTGTGGTCGCGCTCGGCCCAGCGGCGGACGGTCACGTCGTGGGCGGAGACGAGCACGCCGGTGGGCACGGTCCCGCGGGAGGCCCCGTCCCAGGCGGCGGAGGGCTCGCCGCGGCCCGTGCCGTCCGCGGCCCCGGTGCCGTCGGTGCCGGTGGCGCCGTTCCAGGCGGTGTCGTCCCAGGCGGCGGCGGAGATCTCCTCGTAGTAGATCTGCGCCGCCGATCCGGCGGTGCCGGTCAGCCAGTACAGCGAGACGTCGGTCAGGATGCGGTCGCGGTCGACGCTGTCCTCGGGCAGTCCCTCCTCGGGATGGGTGAGCTCCTTGAACTTCTCCACGATCCAGGCGAGCTGGCCCACGGGGGAGTCGTGCAGCCCGTAGGCCACGGTCTGCGGGCGTTTGGAGTTGCACTGCAGGTAGCCGTCGTTGAAGTCCTGCATGGCCTGCCAGCGGCGCTGCTCGGTCTCCGACAGGCCGTCCGTCTCGCCCTCGGCGCCGGTCGGGAAGGCGAGCAGGGCGTTGAGGTGGACGCCGATGACGCGGTCGGGGGCCTGCCCGCCGAGGTGCGGGGCGACCCACGAGCCGGTGTCGTAGCCCTGCACACCGTAGCGGTCGTAGCCGAGCAGTTCCATCAGCCGCACCAGCACCGCGGCCATCCTGGCGGCGTTCATGCCGGGTCCGGTCAGCGGGGTGGAGAAGCCGAAGCCGGGCAGGGACGGGACGACCAGGTGGAAGGCGTCGGCGGGGTCGCCGCCGTGCGCGCGGGGGTCCGACAGCGGGCCGATGACGTCGAGGAAGTCCACGAAGCCGCCGGGCCAGCCGTGCAGCAGCAGCAGCGGGGTGGCGCCGGGTTCGGGGGAGCGCACGTGCAGGAAGTGGAGGTTCTGCCCGTCGACGGTGGTCAGGTACTGCGGGTGGGCGTTGAGGGCGGCCTCGTGCTTGCGCCAGTCGTAACCGGTGCGCCAGTGTTCGGCCAGTTCCCGCAGGTACGCCAGGGGTACCCCGCGGCTCCAGCCGACACCGGGCAGCTCGTCGGGCCACCGGGTGGCGGCCAGGCGGGCGTTCAGGTCGTCGAGCCGCGCCTGCGGGACGTCGATGCGGAAGGGCCGGATCCCGGGCCGGGTCCCGGCGCCGGTCCCGGTGTGGGGCTCGGTGCCGGTGCCGGTGCCGGTGCGGGTGCCGGCGTGGCTCTCGGGGGCGACGGTGTGGTGCGGGTTCGTCATGCCGGTGAAGCTACGCGGCCCTTAGGACGGATCCGGTCCTAAGCGTCTGGCAGTCTCGGAGACGTGACGGACACCTCCGCGCGGCTGCTCCGGCTGCTGTCGCTCCTGCAGACCCGCCGCGAGTGGTCGGGCGCCGAGCTCGCCGAGCGGCTGGAGGTCACCGTGCGCACGGTCCGCAGGGACGTGGAACGGCTGCGCGGGCTCGGCTACCCGGTGCACGCCACGCAGGGCAGCGCCGGTTACCGGCTGGGGGCGGGCGGGGTGCTGCCGCCGCTGCTGCTGGACGACGACGAGGCGGTCGCGGTGGCGGTGGGGCTGCGCACGGCGGCGGGCGGTTCGGTCGCCGGGATCGAGGAGACGTCGCTGCGGGCGCTGGCCAAGCTCGAGCAGGTGCTGCCGTCCCGGCTGCGGCACCGGGTCGACACGCTGAACGCGGCGACCGTGCGGGTCGGCGGCACCGGGCCCGAGGTGAGTCCGGAGGCGCTGATGGCGATCGCCGAGGCCTGCCGCCGCCGCGAGCGGCTGCGCTTCGACTACACCGGCCCGCACGGCGATGAGACGCTCCGGTGCGTCGAGCCGTACCGCCTGGTCAGTTTCGACCGGCACTGGTATCTCGTGGCCTGGGACACCGGCCGCGACGACTGGCGCACCTTCCGGGTGGACCGGCTGGTGCCCCGCACGCCCGCCGGCCCGCGCTTCGCGCCCCGGGACCCGCCGGACGGCGACGTGGCGGCCTACCTGGCGCGGCGGCTGTCGTGGCGGGCCTGGCCGTGGCAGGCGAGCGTGCTGCTGCACGTCCCGGCGGAGGCCGCAGCCGAGCGGGTCTGGCCGGGCATGGGCGTGCTCGAGGCGGTCGACGGGCGCAGCTGCCTGCTGCGCGTCGGCGCCGAGAGCCCCGCGGACCTGGTGTGGATGATCACTTCGGTCGGCGTCGGCTTCACCCTCGCCGACGGTCCCGCCGAGCTCGCCGAGGAGCTGCGGGCCCACGCCGAGCGCTGCCTGCGTGCCGTGCGGGCGACCTGACGCCTCCCGGGACCGGAGCGCGGACCGGAATCCCGGCGCATGCCCGTACGGCGCGCACCGGTCACCGCCGGTCGCGATCGGCCCTGCCGGTCACCGCCGGTCGCGATCGGTCCCGTCTGTCGCCGTCAGCAGCCGTCAGCAGCCGTCAGCAGCCGGCGGCCGGGCGGTCCTCAGTCGTCCCAGGCGGGGGAGAAGCGAGCCCGCCAGCCGCCGGGCAGCCTCACCGCGCGCCAGCCGGCGGCGTAGCGGGGCGGAGCGGTGCCGCGGTGGACCAGCAGCAGCCGGTCGCCCGCGTCGAGGGCCCGCCGGACGGGGGCGGGCGGGGTGCGCGGGAAGCCGCGGACGAGTCCCCGCGAGCGGCAGCCCAGCAGGTAGCCGATCTGGACGCCGGACTGGCCGTAGACCGTGCACGGGGCCCGCACGCCCATGCGGCGAAGTTCCTCGGTGGCCAGCCGGACCCGTTCGCGGCCCTCGTAGGCGATGGCCGACATGCGGTGCGCGTAGGCGCCCTGGAGCACGAGGTGGGCCAGCAGCCCGGCCGCGGTGAACGCGGCGGCGAGGAGGCGCAGCGGGGGGCGGCTGCGCCGGACCAGCGCGAGGGCGCCGGCGGCGACGGGCAGGGCCAGCAGCGCGTAGACGGGCATGAGGAAGCGGGGGGCGGCGTAGCCCACGTAGAACAGGTACGGCGCGGCGCTCACCGCCGCGACGGCCGCGGCCAGCAGCAGGGGGCCGGGGCGGCGGCGGTCGCGCCAGGCGGTCCACAGGCCTACCGCGGCCATCAGCGGGATCGCCAGCCACCAGGTCAGGGCCAGGGGGGAGACGTCGCCGCAGTCGGTGCCCCAGCGGCACAGGGACGGGCCGTCCAGCGCACTGGCGTGCTCGGCGACGGAGACGGTCAGGCCCGTCAGGTTGGCCCGCCCGGCGGCGTGCATCCGCGCGGCGGCACCGCCGTACCTCAGCTCGGCCTCCAGCAGCCATTCGCCCCAGCCCACGGCCAGCCCGGTGGCGACGGCCGCCAGGGCCGCCGGGCGGCGCGGGCGGGTCAGGAGCGCCGCGGCGGCCAGGGGTGCGGCGACGACGAGCGCGTCCGAGGGGCGCAGCAGCGCCATGGCGGCCATCGCGGCGGCCAGGCCCGCGAGCGAGGCGCGGGAGCGGCGGGGCAGGCAGAGCAGGCCGGTAGCGGCGACGGCGGTCAGCGCCACGTACAGGTTGGGCATGGCCTCGTTGCCGTAGAACAGCGACAGCCAGCAGCCGGCGAACAGCAGCGCGGCCAGCGGGGCGGTGTAGCCGGGGCGCACGCGCGTCCAGATCAGGAAGGCGCCGTACAGGGCGAGGGAGGACACGGCGGTGAGGTAGAGGCGCAGCGCGGTCACCGAGTCGGTCAGCGCGGTCACCGGTGCGACCAACAGGGGCACGCCCTGGGCGCGGGGCGCGCTGAACTCGGCCGGGGGCGCGTGCGCGGCGAACTGGCTGGCGTAGATCGCCTCGTCCCAGCCGATGCCCATGCGGGGCGAGACGATCGCCAGCTGGGCCGTGCCGTACAGCGCGGAGACCAGCCCGAGCAGGGCGGCGGGGCGGGTCAGCGGGTGCTGCGGGATGCGCGGAGGGCGCGGCGGCGGGGTGGGGGAGGAGGGTGTGCGCGCGAGGGTGCTCGTCATCGCGGCCGTCCGGGGGCGTGCCGCCGGGTGGTCGTCGCGGAAGGCGTCATGTCGGGTGTCTCTCCTGGTCGCCGATGGTGTCCCGGCATGCCGTGCCGCGGGGCGGCGTGCCGGGCGGATGGAGGGATACCCGGGCGGGGCGGGCGCACGGCGCGCGGCGCGTCAAGGTTGGAGAAACCGGCCGGGGCCGGAGTTGACGCTGATGCGGTGGCTGCGGGTGCGACCGCGGCGGAGAGCGGGGCGGGGCGTTCCGGCGGCGCCGTGCCGCCCCTGCCGTATTTTTCGGTGTTTTTCTACCGGATGGATCTCGGGGGTGAGCTGGCGGAAGGCGGCGGGCGGGCGGGGTCGGTCGCCGGAGCGGTCGCATGGGCCGCACGGGAGGGGGAAGTGCCTCGGGGTGCCCGCCGAAAGATCACCGTTACGGCGGATCCGTCGCGGTCGTCATCCGCGGCGGAGCGAACGGGCGGTGGTCCCACGCCGTCCCGGCCGGCGGGTGTTCAACCGGATACCGCAGACGGGAGAACCTGGTGACACCGACCGACCACGACAGACGGAACGGGCGGAAGCGGGCCGGCGCGAGCGGAGCCCGCCGCGGTCTTCCGCGGCCGCTGATCCTCACCACCGCCGCGGCGCTGCTGGCCTCGGGCGGTCTCGGCGCGGCCGCGGCCTCGGCGGCCACGCCCGCGCCCCCGCCGCCGCAGAGCCCGGCGCCGACGGGGACGGCCACCGAGGTGCCGACCGGCACTCCGTCCCCGACCGGGGGCCCGACCGGGAGCCCGACCGCCCCCGGGACCCCCCTGCCGCCCGCGCCGGCGCCCGTGCCCGCACTGCCCACCGTGCACCCGCTGGAGTTCGCCGGCGCGGTGCACGGCGAGTTCCTGGTGGGCACGGAGGACCCGTGCGTGTTCACGACGGTCTTCGCCCAGACGGGGCAGGTGACCGCCGTGGCCGATGATTCGCTCGCGGTGCGCAGCGCGGACGGCTTCGAGCAGGTGTACGCGCTCACCGACGACACCCGCGTCGTCGCGGGCAGGCGCGGCGACCGCCCGGTCCGCCAGGACGACTGGGTGGTCCTGACCGCGACGCGCGAGGGGGAGTCGGCCACGGCCGCCTACGTCTACGACCTGTCCCGGCCGGCCAAGAAGAACCGGCGCGGCTGGTGGTACCAGCGGCAGTGGCCGCCCGGCGCGGTCAAGTGGCGGACCCCCGCTCCGTGCCCCACGCCGCCGCAGACGCCGGCTCCCACCGCGAGCGCGACGCCCACGGCGATGCCGACCGCGACCCCGACGGTTCCTCCGGAGGCGACGCCCACGGCGACCTCCACGGCGACCGTCACGCCCACCACCCCGCCGCCGGCCCCCGGCGGAACTCCGACGGCGACCCCCGCTCCGTGAGCCCGCACGCCCCGAGCGTGAAGCGCCTGAAGCGCGGCCCGGCCCGTCCTGGGCCTGCCCCGGTCCGCTCCGGCCCTGCCCCCGGTCCGCTCCGGCGGAGTCAGTCGTCGTGCTCGGCGGCGGAGCGGACCTCGGCGGCGGGCGCCCCGGAGGGGCACGTCACGGTCACCGTGGTCGTGCGGTCGTCGGACTCGAAGACCACCGACACGGCCGGGGCCGGGCCGCGCTCGACCTCGTCGACGCCGTGGCCGGGGGCGGGCGTCCACGACAGCAGCAGGGCCCGGCCCGCGTCGCACGCGGCGGTCACCGATCCCTCGGCGTAGGAGAAGCCGCCGGTGGCCGCGGACGGCCCGGTCGGAGCGGCAGGCGGGACGGCCGGGGCCGCGGAGGCGGTGGACAGGGCCTGCTCGACCTCCTCCAGGGTCATCGAGCGGACGGCCTGGCCGGTGAGGTCGTCGCCGGCCAGGGACAGCGCCCACAGTCCGGCGACGGTGGTGGCGCCGGCCGCCGCGAGCCAGCCGCCGGCGGCCAGCAGCGCGCGCCGGCCCAGCGGTGCGCCGCCGCGCCCCGTGCGGCGGCGCGCCGCTCCGGCGGTCCCGCCCGGTGCCGTGTCCCGCCTGCCCGTTCGCATGGATCGGCCGCCCTCCGGTGTCTTCCGCGTCCCACGGGGAACTTCCCCTCCTCGTCGGAATCATCGCTTCCCAGGAGAGGCAGGCGTGTTGCCGTGGCCCACCTGCTGCTCGTCGAGGACGACGCCCGGGTCCGTTCGGCGCTGACCCGCGCGCTGACCGGTCACGGCCATGCCGTGACCTCGGCGGGCGCGGGCATGCCGGGGCTGACCCGGGCGCTGGAGGACCGGCCCGACCTGGTCGTGCTCGACCTGGGCCTTCCCGACCTCGACGGCTGCGAGGTCCTGCGCATGCTCCGGGCCGTCAGCGCCGTCCCGGTCATCGTGGCGACCGCGCGCGACGCCGAGCCGGAGATCGTCCGGGCGCTGGACGCCGGCGCCGACGACTACGTCGTCAAGCCGTTCAGCGCGGCCCAGCTGGACGCGCGGATCCGGGCGGTGCTGCGCCGCGGCCGCACCGACGGGGCCGAGACGGCGCCGGTGCGGGTGGGCGGGCTGCTCATCGAGGAGGCGGGCAGGGAGGCGTTCCTCGACGGGGTGCGCCTGGAGCTGACGCCCAAGGAGTTCGACCTGCTGCACTACCTGGCGGCCCGGCCCGGGCAGGTCGTCTCCAAACGGGAACTGCTGGCCGAGGTGTGGCGGATGGCCTACGGCGGCGGGGACAAGACCGTCGACGTCCACCTGTCGTGGCTGCGCCGCAAACTCGGGGAGAGCGCCCACCGGCCCCGCTACCTGCAGACCGTGCACGGGGTCGGCGTCAAACTCGTCGACCCGGGGGCGTGAGGGCCCCGCGATGAGACGACGCCTGGCCCTGCTCGCGGTGGCGACCACCTCGCTGGTCCTGATCGCCTTCCTGGTCCCGCTGGCCGTGCTGGTGCGGACGCTGGCGGCCGAGCGGGCCACGGCCGCCGCGACCACCTGGGCGCAGTCGGTGGCCACCGCGGCGGCCCTGGGCGACCGCGACACGCTGGAGGCCACCGTACGGCAGGCGCAGGGCTCCGGCGGCGTGCCGATCACGGTCTTCCTGCCCGGGCACGGCTTCCTCGGCGCCGCCGCGCCCCGCGGGCCCGGGGTGGAGCTGGCCGCGCGCGGGCGCAGCATCACCGTGGACACCCCGCAGGGCCGGGAGATCCTGGTGGCGGTGCAGGGCGGGGCGAGCGGTCCCACGGTGGTGCGCGCGTTCGTCGGCGCCGACCGGCTGCGGCAGGGCGTCGGGTGGGCGTGGCTGGTACTCGGCCTGATCGGGCTGGCGCTGCTGGCCGTCGGCATCGCCGTCGCCGACCGGCTCGCGCGCTCGCTGACCGGGCCGGTCGGGCAGGTCGCGGAGGTCTCCAGGCGGCTGGCCCGCGGTGACCTGGCCGCGCGGGTGGACCCGGCGGGCCCGCCGGAGGTCCGTGAGGTCGGCGCCGCCCTCAACCACCTGGCCGCCCGGATCCGGGAGCTGCTCGCCCACGAGCGTGAGGCGGTGGCCGACCTGTCCCACCGGTTGCGCACGCCGGTCGCGGCGCTGCGGCTGGAGGTCGACACGATGTGCGACGCGGAGGAGGCCGCCCGGGTGGGGCAGGCGGTGGCGGGCGTCGAGCGCATGGTCGACCAGGTCATCCGGGAGGCCCGCCGGTTCGACCGGGACGGGGTGCGCGGCTGTGACGCGGCCCGGGTGGTCGCCGAGCGGGTCGCCTTCTGGTCGGCGCTGGCGGAGGACCAGGAGCGGCCGCTCGGCCTCGACCTCGCCGACGGGCCGGTCACCGTGGGGGTCAGCGGCCCGGAGCTGGCGGCCTGCGTCGATCTGCTGCTGGAGAACGTGTTCGCCCACACCCCCGACGGCACGCCGTTCACCGTCACGCTGACGGCCCGGCCGGAGGGCGGGGCCCGGCTGGTGATCGCCGACCGGGGGCCGGGTTTCCCCCACCCGGCCCCGCTCGGCCGCGGGGTGAGCGGGGGCTCGTCCACCGGCCTGGGGCTGGACATCGCGCGCCGGACGGCGGAGGACTCGGGCGGGTGGCTGCGGGCCGGCTCCTCGCCTTCGGGGGGAGCGGAGGTCACCCTCGAACTCGGTCCGGGGACGGCTTAACGATTCCTTAGGAACTCCGCAGCATCCCGCTATCGCCCGCTGGGGCAGTCTCGGAGAGTCGCCGCGGGCCGCGGCGGGGCCCACCGGGCGGTCGCGGTCCCGCGGCGGGTTCTTCATCCGGCCCGCTCCGGCGGGCCCTCCCCACGGACTCTTCTCACGGATACGGAGAAACCCCGATGCGCAAGCCAGTGATCGTCTTTTCCGGACTCGCCCTCGCCGTCCTCGCGGTCGGCGGCGGCGTCGCCTTCGCCGAGCAGCACGAGGCCGCTCCGGCCTCCCCGGCACCGGCCGCCACGGCCTCTCCCGCACCGCAGGGCGACGACGACGCGGCCCCTGCGGTCAAGCCAGCCGTCCTGGCGGAGCAGGCCCAGAAGACCGCGCTGTCCCAGGTGAGCGGGGGCTGGATCGTCTCCTCGGAGCTGGAGAGCGAGGGCGCCGCCGCGACCTGGGAGGTCGAGGTCGCCGACGGCAAGGGCGCCGAGCGGACGATCGCCGTCGACGCCGCCACCGGAAAGATCGTCCCGGTGGCGGCCGACACCGAGGACGACGGCCAGGAGAGCGACGAGCAGGAGAACGGCGAGCAGGACGACGACTGACCCGGTCGCGCCCGGTGCGCACCCGCCGGTCCGCTCCCGGCCCCGCCGCCCGCTTCGCCGTCCGTCCTGCTGTTCGGCCCGCCGTCCGTCCCGCCGCACGCGGGGGCGGGCGGCTCAGCCCGCCAGTTGCGTGCGGGCGGCCCGGATCAGGGACGAGTCGGCGTCGGGGGTCGCCACGGTGAGGGCCGCCTCGGGGGTGCGCTCGCGCACGTCCTGGGCGCGGATGGCCAGCACCGCGGGCGCGCTGCCCAGATCGCCGTAGGCGGCGGTGACGGCCGCGATGATCGCCGCGCGGGCGTCGGCGAGCACGTCCCTGGCCGACAGGCGCGATGTTTCGGGCGCGGCCGACAGGAACCCGAGCAGCGCGGCGAAACGCAGGTCGGCGGGGACCGGGCCCGGTGCCCCGGGCTCGGCCGGGGGCGCCGGCCGGTCCAGCCAGAACACGCGGCCGTGCAGGTGACCGGGATAGGGTGCGCCGTCGCGCGAGGGCAGGGCGGCGACCGCGCCGGCCAGCACGCGCCCGAAGGCGGCCAGGTCCGTCTGCGGCGGCAGGTCCGTGGTGACCAGCACGGGAACGCTCAGAAGATGGGTCATGGCGGCCTCCTCGTCGTCAGGAGGCTGATGTTACTGACCGTCACCGACAATGCGGGGCGATGCCGTCGACGCCGGCCCGGCCGGCCACCCGCTCCGGGCGCGCTCGGCACCGCCGGAGGGCCGCAACGCCACCGGCGACGCCGTACAACCCCGCCAGGGTGCGCCGGACGCCGCCCGGACCGGGTGGCCGGCCGGGCTTCATAAATGTAACAGCGCTGTTGTATTTTGGGGTGGTGTACCCAACGATCGAGCCCCACGACCACGGCCACCTCGACACCGGCGACGGCCACCTCGTCCATTGGGAGGTCTGCGGCAACCCCGCGGGCAAACCCGCACTCGTCGTCCACGGCGGCCCCGGCTCGGGCTGCACGCCGGGCCAGCGCCGCGGCTTCGATCCCGAGCGCTACCGCATCATCCAGTTCGACCAGCGCAACTGCGGCCGGAGCCTGCCGCACGCCGCCGACCCGGCCACCGACCTGACGACCAACACCACCGGCCACCTGGTCGCCGACATGGAGCGGCTGCGCGAGCACCTGGGCGTCGACCGGTGGCTGCTGTACGGCGGGTCCTGGGGTTCCACGCTGATGCTCGCCTACGCCGAAGCCCATCCCGAGCGGGTGTCGGAGATGGTCGTCTGCGGCGTCACCATGACCCGCCGCTCCGAGATCGACTGGCTCTACCGCGGTGTCGGGCGGTTCTTCCCCGAGCAGTGGGAGCGCTTCCGCGACGGGGTCCCCGAGGCCGTCCGCGGCGGCGGTCCGGACGACCTGCCCGGCCTGCTGGCCGCCTACGCACGCCTGGCGTCCGACCCCGACCCCGCGGTGCGGACCAAGGCCGCCCACGACTGGACGGCGTGGGAGGACACGGTCATCTCCCTGGAGGTCAACGGCAAGCCCAACGCCTACAGCGACCGGCCGCCCGCCGACCTGCTGGCCATGGTCCGCATCTGCAGCCACTACTTCTCCAACGCCGCCTGGCTGGAGGAGGGGGTGCTGCTGCGCGAGGCGCACCGGCTGGCCGGCATCCCCGGCGTGCTCATCCACGGCCGCTTCGACCTGGGCTCGCCGCTGGACACCGCCTGGCAGCTGGCCCGGGCCTGGCCCGACGCGCGGCTCGTCGTCGTGGAGGACTCCGGCCACACCGGCAGCGGCACGATGCGCGAGGAGGTCCTGGCCGCTCTGGACGGCTTCGCGGACCGGTAGGGCCCGGCCGGTCAGCCGGCCCAGGCGGGAGGGTCGCCTCCCCACCGGGTCGGCGGGCGGCTCCACGTTCCGGGCGCGCCGTCGTAGGCGACCGGGGGAAGGGCGTGGCGGAGTGCTCCGTACGGCGAGGCGGTCTCGGCCAGCCAGGGCCGCGGGTCGTAGGTCCCGCCCCCGGCGGGCGCGGGGCGGATGCCGTGCAGGAGCCAGGAGGCGGTGCCCGCCAGGGAGAGCCGCAGCAGCCGCCCGCCGCCGGTGAGCTGCCGGTCGCTCAGCGCCCGCAGGACCGCGGCCGCGAGCAGGTAGCCGGTCGCGTGGTCCAGGGCCTGCGCGGGCAGCGCACCGGGACGGCCGTCGCCGTCGGACTCGACGACGGCGATGCCGCTCGCCGCCTGGACGAGGCTGTCGAAGCCGCGCCGTCCGGCCCAGGGGCCCGACCACCCCCAGGCGCAGAGCTGGGCGACGACCAGGTCGGGGCGCCGCGCGAGCAGCGCGTCGGGAGCCAGGCCGTACCGGTCGAGGCTGCCGGGCCGGTAGCCGGTGACCACGACGTCGGCCGAGCCGAGGAGGCCTTCGAGGGTGCGCCGGCCCTCGGGGGCGGACAGGTCCAGCAGCGCCGAGCGTTTGCCCATGCCGGTGTCGGCGTGGGAGTCGGCGTCCTCCCGGATGCCGGGCGGATCGAGGCGCAGCACGTCGGCTCCCAGCAGGGCGAGCGTACGCGTCGCGACGGGACCGGCGATGACCCTGGTCAGGTCCAGCACCCGCGTCCCGCCGGCCGGCAGCGACGCGGGCGGGAGAACCCGCGGCCCGCTCCCGGCGGCGAGCCGGGTCTCGACGAGCGGGTGCGCGGCCGGGGAGGGGTCGGCCACGGCCACGGCCAGGCCGCCGGCCGCGTAGACGGTCTCCTGGATCCACCGGGCCGGCCGCGCCGCGACCCCCGCGGCGAAGGCCTCGGCCAGCGCCCGGTCGTCCCCGGTGTCGCCGACGCCCACGGCGTCCAGCAGCCGGGAGCGGTGGTGCGGGTAGTTGGCGTGGGTGCGCACCCAGCCGTCGGACGCGCGCCAGAAGCCGGAGAGCGGGGCGAAGGGCGTCGTAGCCCGCCCGTCGATCCGCAGGTGCCGCTCGCTGGTGAAGGCCGTGGCCACCGCCGCCTCCCGCACCCGCACCGCGGGGACCGGTACGGCGTTGCGCCGCGCCAGCAGCTCCGCGGCGGCCAGCGAGCACACGCCCACGCTCGCCCGCGCCAGTTCGCGGACCGGGAGGCGGGCCGGCAGCACGCCGCCCGCCTCCTCGTAGGAGACCGCCTCGGCCAGCCCGTCCCGGCCGCCGAGAGCGGCCCACGCGTGGACGGTCGCCGCGTCTTCGCCGTATGCCATCGGGCCAGTCTGCCCGACCGGCCCGCCGTCCCGCGGGCGGTGCCGTCCTGGGCCGGGTCTTCCACGTGACCCTGCGGACCGGCCCGCGGCGGGCGGTGCCGTCCTCAGTCCATCGGCAGCCGGAACTCGTGCACGGTGCCGTCCTCAGTCCATCGGCAGCCGGAACTCGTGCACGGTGCCGTACCTGCGGCCGGTGGCCAGCCGTACCTCGCCGCTCTTCCCGCCGTAGACGATCGACCACTGGGTGTGGCCCTGCCTGAGGCGGGCGAGCAGGTCCATGGCCCGGGCCGCCGACAGCCGGCCCCCGGCGGCCTCCAGCTCCGCGGTGGCCGTGCGGTGGCGGTGGTCGGCCTGCCGGCTCTGCTCGGTGGAGCCCGTGACGGCGAAGTTCACCATGGCCTGCCACGGTCCCCGCCCTCGGTGCACCACCATCTCGCCGTCGACGAACTCGACGATCGCCGACCGGCCCGCGGCGTCGGCGACCATGTAGTGCAGCGGCGGGCTGTCGGAGGGGTCGATGTTGTGGCGCCCGAACACCGCGAGGGCCTCGTCCACCGTCGCGGCCCCGTCCAGCACCAGCCGCATGATGCGGACGCTGCCCACCGTGCGCCGTGCGGGGTCGGAGCCCGGCTGCCACGCCGGGACGGTGGCCATGCCCACGACCAGGCCCTTGGAGTTCATGCCGTCGAACGGCAGCAGCGGGGCCTGCAGCAGCGCCTTGCGGCCGGCGGCGGTGGTGAAGTCGGCCTCGGACTTCAGGCCGAGGTAGGAGACGTCCACCATCGACACCGACGCGTGGCCGTCCGGCGGCGTGGTGAACAGCAGCAGCGCGGGCTGGTGGTCGTAGTCGAAGTTGCGGCCGAACACCGGGGCGGCGGGATCTCCGTGCGCGGAGAACAGCGAACATCCGAAACCGGTCGGCGTCAGTTCGGGGGCGATCTCCGCGAAGCGGTCGTAGCCGCCCCGGTAGCGCATGGTCCACAGGGGGTGGTCGTCGACCTTGCGCAGGCTCGCCAGCGTGGCGGCGTGGTCGGCGGACGGGGCCGCCGGGCCGCTCGCGGACGCGCGCGGGTCCTGCGTGGAGCGTCTCTCCGCCGGTTGCGCGGCCGTTCCGGTCGCGCAACCGGCGAGCAGCGCGGTGGTGAGCAGGAGCGCCGCCGCGACTCGTGAAGATTCGGCCATTCCGCCATGGTGCCCCGTCGCGGCGGGCTCCGCCAGACCCGCACGGGGGCCGCCCGGGAGGTCCGCCGGGACGCCGGAACCCGCGCCGGAGCTTCGGGCGAGGTCCCGGCGGCCGTTTCAGGACGGGCTTCGGGCGCCGGCGTCCGCCAGCAGCCGTGCGGCGGTCTCCGCGCCGTCGGTGCGCACCGCGGCGGCGACGGATCGGGCGCGGGCGGCCACCTCCGGCCGGAGGACGCGGTCCAGGGCCTCGGCCAGCGAGCCGGCGGTCGGCGCGCCGGGCGCGTGCGCGGTCCCTGCGCCGAGGCCGACGATCCGCTGCGCCCAGTAGTGCTGGTCGAACTGCTGGGGGACGACGACCTGGGGCGTTCCGGCCCGTGCGGCCGCGGTGGTGGTGCCCGCGCCGCCGTGGTGCACGGCGGCGGCGACCCGCCGGAAGAGCGCCTGCTGGTTGACCTCACCGATGGACAGGCAGTCGGGCCCGTCGTCCGGCGGCTCCAGGTCGGCCCACCCGCGGAGCACGACCGCGCGGCGGCCGACCGCGCGGGCCGCCCGGACCATGTTCCGGCCGAGGTCCCGCGGAGCGCGGACGCTGCCGAAACCGAAGTAGACGGGGGGTTCCCCGGCGTCGAGGAACGCCTCCAGCTCCGCGGGGAGCGGGCGTTCGTCCGGCAGGATCCAGGCGCCGGTCTGGACGACGTCCGGATCCCCGGAGCCGGGCCAGGGCGCCAGGGCCGGGTCGGCGGCCAGCCAGGGCCGGTCGGTGAGCATGTGGCTCCGCACGTCACCGACCGGCGCCAGGCCGGCCGACGCCCGCACCGTGTTGAGCGCGGCGCCGAAGAGGTCGTTCCAGCGTCGGGCGTCCTCCTCCCAGAGGGTGCGGTTGTCGGCCGCGCCGTCCGCCGGCGCGTCCCCCTGCATCGGCAGCGGGGGCGGCGCGTGGTGCGGGGAGGGCAGGGCGATCGGGCAGTAGCCGGCGAAGACGTAGCCGATCTCCATCCGCTCGGCCACCGAGCGGGCGGCCGGCACCAGGTAGCCGCCCGCCACGATGACGTCGCAGCCCTCGGCGGCCGCCGGCAGCGTCGCGAACTGGGCGGCGATCGTGCCCTCCGCCATCCGGCGCCGCTGCTCGGGCGAGGGCGGGGGCGCCGCGGGGTCGGCCTTCCCGGTCGGGCGCAGCTCGGGGCCCAGCGGCGTGAACGGGACGCCCAGGCCCCCGATCCACTCGCCGAAGTCGGGCGGCGCGCACACGCGGGCCTCCTCGCCGAGGGCCCTCAGCCGCACCGCCAGCGCCACCACCGGCTGGACGTCGCCGCGCGACCCTATCGCCGACAGCAGAACACGCATGGAAAACTCCCCCTTCGCGTCAAGGTCACGGCCGGCCGGTGCGGGGCTCGATGTGCAGCCCGCACGCGCGTCCGCCTCCGTACGGCGTGCACCGGTCCGGCCCAAGGCCTTGGATTCTGGCCCGGCACCGGGGTCTTGCCGCAAGCCCCCCTGTCCGCTATAGCTTGAAAGTGGCGGGGAGGGGGTGCGCCGCTCCGGGCAGCGGTGAGCCTCCGCCGACACCGGCGAACGAGCCCCGCACCCACGGCTCCACCGACGACCGGGCGCGCCACACCGAGACCCGATCGGGAACACTCCTCGTCCTGGCGGCCGCGCACGTCATCGGCGGCTCACCGGACGGCCGGCCGTCGGCGATGGTGCTCCTGGTCGCAGGAGCCGTCCTCGTCCCCCAGTGGCCGGTGTCCACGCTCTGGCTCCGCCGCCACCGCCAGGGCCCACTGGAACGGCTCTGGCGGTGGGCCACCCGGGCCCGCCGCCCACCCCTGCGCCGCACCTCCGACCACGGAGCCCGCCCCCGCCTGGAAGAAGGACGAATCAGCGACGGCCCCAAACCGGTAGATAATTCCTAAAGGGGACGTATATTAACTAAAACGACTTCAATGGTCTGTCGTCGCGGTGGGCCGTGCACCGCCGTACCGGCGGCACCGCCGTCCGCGCCGGCTGAGGCGATCCCGGGGCGCCGGAGAGCGTCCCGGGATCGCCGCGCAGGCGCAGACGGCAGACCGTGATCCCGGAGGGAGGCCGCTGATGCCGCCACGCCCGCTCGACCGTGTCCGCAGCCGTTGTGAACGGCTGCGGAGCCGGGCGCACGGCCGTTCCCGGGGCGGCGCGCCCCGCACCCGGGGCGTCACCGCCGCCGGGGCGGCGGCCGCGCTGCTGGCCGTGCCGGCTCTGGTCTGGTCGGCGGCGGTGCTCCCGCCGCTGCTCGCGGACGGCCTGCGGCTCCTGCGCGACGCCGCCTGGACGCAGGTCTTCACCCGGCCCGTCCACTCCTACCTGACCGAGCACGCGGGCGGGCTGGCCGTCACCGTGGAGCAGATCGGATGGGCCTGGACGGTGGCCGGCTGCGCGATGTGGCTGCCGGCGGTGCTGTGGCGGTCGTGGGGCGCCCGGGTGGGCTGGACGCTGTACGGGATCGCGGGCCTGACGATGGTGGCCGCCGGAAGCGCGCCGCAGACCCGCTGGGCGGCGACCGGCGTCACCGCGGCCTACTGGGTGGTGCTCACGCTGCCCATGCTGCGCCGCAGCTCCCTCCGGTTCCGCGGGGAGGGGCGGCGGGCCTTCGAGTCGTGGGGGACCGCGCGTCACGGGCGGGAACTGGCCGCCGTGCGCAGGCGGCTGGACCGGCTGGAGGCCACCGCCTGGGCCCCGGCCCCCGGCGAGCCCGCCGTACGGGCCCGGCACGTCTGGCCGCCCGGCCGCGCCGCCGCGGCGGACACCGCGCTCCGGCCGCCCGCCGCGGCGGGGCCGGTCCTCACCGGGAAGGACGGCGCGGGGGAGGAGGGCGGCGGCGCGGTCGGGCTCACCGGTGGCATCGTGGCCGGGGCCGCCTACCTGGTGCGCGTGCCCGACGAGCTGTCGCCCGCCGACGACCCGCACGGCGACCTGGGCGCGGCGCTCCACCGGGAGTACGGCCCGCTGCGCGGCGGCACCTTCACGATGACGGTCACCGCCTGCGGCCCGCACCTGGCCGAGGGGGTGCGCGTGGTGGAGTCCGGCGGCGTCGACCTCGAACTCACACCGGAGCAGGTCGGCGCGTTCGGCCTGCAGCCGGGTGTCTCCTACCGGGTGCGCGGCGAACTGTGCGACGACGCCGGCCGGGCGGTGGAGATGCCGCTGGCGGTGACGGTCCGGGTCCCCGTCCGATGGCTCCGCCCGCTCGGCGCCGTCTGACCGGCGGTGCCGGGGCTCGGCGATGTCCCGGGCGTGGCGGGCCGGGAGGGGGCGGGACTCCGCGTCCGCTCCGTCAGAGGCACACACCGATCTTGAGCAGTGCCGCATCCGCCTGGACGCCGAGCCGGCAGGTCCGCTCGGGCATCGGCTCGGGCATCGGATCGTCCGGAGCCGGAGCCTCCGGGTGTGCGGCCGGCGGGGGAGGTGCGGAAGACGGGGGAGACGACGGCGGGGTCGCCGGGCGCGCGGGCGTGTCGCGTTCGCGTTCCGGTGTGCGCTCGCGGCCGGACTCCCGCTCCCGGTCGTGCTCGCGGCCGGACTCCCGCTCCCGGTCGTGCTCGCGGCCGGGCCCCGGCACCGGCCGGGGGGCGGGCTGCGGCGCGTCGGTGGACGGCTTGGCCGGGCGCGAGGGCGCCGCGGCCGCCCGTGACGGGCGCGGTGCGGGCCGGGACCTGTCGGCGCTCTTCGGCGGGGGTACGGCCTCGGGCACGCGGAAGGCCCGGGGGGCGGGAGCCGGGGCGCTCGCCAGGACCATGGGGCGGTGTTCGCGAGGCGCCGGTTCGGGAGCCGGGGGTGTCGAGGCGGCGGACACCGGGGCGGAGGGCACCGCCGCGGTCGCGGGGACGGGCGCGGGAGTGGAGGTGGGAGCGAAGATCGCGGGTGGCGGTGGTTCGGCGCCGGTGGGGGCGATCAGGCCCGTGTAGACGACGGCGGCCCCGGCCAGCGCGGTGACGGCCGCGGTGCCGGCGCTCACCCGGGCGGGACGCCGGTGGGCCCCTCGTCCTGTTCCCGTCCGCGGCCGCAGGAAGGCCGGGGCGGCAGCGGCGGTTCCCTCACCTGAAGAATCTGACATGAGCACCTCGAGACCCGATGGGGACTGGGAGGTCTTCACTTTTGCCGCGTCGCCGGAACGTTGCCCACCAAGAGGACTTCTTGTAATCAGATGGTTACATGGGGTGCCGGATCGGGATCGCCGCCGAAGGGATCCGCCGAAGGGCTGGTCAGAAATATGATTAGTCTTATATTTGACTAGGATGTACGGGTCTGTCCGGACGGGATGAGAGGCGGTGCCGATGGCCCTGCGGCACGCCGTGCTGGCGGCCCTGCTGGACGAGGAGCTCAGCGGCTACCAGCTGGCCAAGGCGTTCGACCTGGGGGTGGCCAACTTCTGGCACGCCCTTCCCCAGCAGCTCTACGCCGAACTCGCCAGGCTGGAGCGGGACGGCCTCGTCAGCGGTCGCGAGATCGTGCAGGACACCCGGCCCAACAAGCGGGTGTTCACCGTCACCGACGCCGGGCTGGCCGAGCTGGAGCGGTTCGCGGCGGCCGACGGCAGACCCTCCTTCATCCGCGACGACCTCCTGGTCAAGGTCCAGGCCGCCGACCACGTCGACGCCGGCGAGGTGATCGCGCAGCTCACGGAGCGGGCCGCCTTCGCCGACGCCAAGATCCGGCTGCTCGGCGGGCTGCTGCGCAAGCTGCGCGGCGGCCGGAGCGAGGAGGAGTTCCTGCGCCACGGCGAGCGGATCGGCCCCTACCTGACATGTCTGCGCGGTCTCGCCTTCGAACAGGGCAACCGCGACTGGTGCCGCCGGAGCGCGGCGATCCTGGAAGAGAGGCGGGCGGCCCATGCCCGGGAGTGAGTACCTGCGCTACGTCGCCCTGGGCGACAGCCAGACCGAGGGGCTCGGCGACGGCGACGAGACCGCCGGCCTGCGCGGTTGGGCCGACCGGCTGGCGGACCGGCTCGCGGCGACCAGCCCCGGCCTCCGGTACGCCAACCTCGCCGTGCGCGGACGCCTCGCCTCCCAGGTCCACGCCGAGCAGCTCGGCCCCGCCCTCGCCCTCCGCCCCGACCTGGCCACCGTCGTCGCCGGGGTCAACGACCTGCTCCGGCCCCGGTTCGACGCCGACGAGGTGGCCGGCCACCTGGAGGCGATGTTCGCCGCGCTCACCGCCCAGGGCGCCCTCGTGGCGACCCTCACCTTCCCCGACATCGCGCGGATCGCCCCGCTCGCCCGGCCGGCCGCCCCGCGCGCCGCCGCGCTCAACCAGCGCATCCGCGCCGCGGCGTCGCGCCACGGGGTCGTCGTCGCCGAGACCTCCCACCACGCGGTCGTCACCGATCCGCGGCTGTGGAGCCGGGACCGGCTGCACGCCAGCCCGCTCGGGCACGAGCGGATCGCGGCGGCCGTCGCCCACGCGCTCGGGCTGCCCGGCAGCGGCGACGACTGGACCCACCCGCTGCCCTCCCCGGCGGCCGTCCCCTCCGGCTGGCGGGCCGCGGCCGCCGAAGCGCGCTGGGCCGCGACCTTCCTCGGCCCCTGGCTCGGCAGGCGCCTGCGGGGCCGCTCCTCCGGTGACGGCCGTACGGCCAAGCGCCCGCACCTGCTCCCCGTCGCGGTCCTCCCCGCGGGAAACCGGCCGGGCGAGCTCATGGACGGGCTCGGCGAGCCCGCGGACACGGCCTGACCGGTGCTCCCGGGGCCGTGGGCCCGCCGCGGCACCCGGGCGGCGGCCAGGCGCAGGGTGACGCCCCTGAGCACGGGTTCGCCGTCGTAGGCGAAGTCGACGCCGTCCAGTTCCAGGCCGCCCGGGCCATCCGCGGCCCTGCGTTTTACGTCCTCCTGGTCCGTCCCGACCGCCCTCGGTCGTGATCACGTCAGGGTTCCGCCACCTGCCCGCGCGGCCCCGTGTCGCGCTTGAGCGCGCGGCGCGGTTACACGACGATCACGCCTGACGGTGCGGCACCCGTCCGCCCGGCGGGCGGACGGGAGGGACGCCCGCGGGGACGCCGACCGGTGACGGTGCCCGATCAACGGCGGCGGCCGGCCGGCCGCCGTTCCGGTGACCCGGGGCCCCGGCGATCCGACCGCCCGTTCAGCCGACCCGTTCAACCGACCCAGAAGAGGTGCCCGCAGCATGCGCCTGACCGTTCTCCGCAGAAACATCGCCGTCGCCACGGCCGTCGCCGTCGGGGCGGTCGTCGTTCCCGTCACGATCGCCTGGAGCACCTCGCCCGGCAGCTCCGTCGCGGTCACATGGAACGCTCCGAACGTCGCCGCCGCGCCGGACACGCCACGTGTCGCCGCCGCGCCGACCGCGTCCCGCGCCGCCGCGCCCCGGGACCACCACGACCGCGACTCCGACATCCAGCCGTATCCCACCCCGCCGAGGGCCTACGACTTCGGGGAGACCCTGGCCAAGCTGGAGGGTGATCTGCTGGAGATCGCGTTCTTCGCGCAGATGATCCCGCACCACCAGGCCGGGGTGGAGATGTCCCGGCTGCATCTCCGGCGCGGCGTCGACCCGCAGATCCGCACCCACTCCGAGAACATCATCGCCTTCCAGGGCTTCCAGATCGGGCAGTTCACCCGCTGGCTGCGCGACTGGTACGGGCTCACCCCGAGGCAGGCCGTGCAGCGGCTCCCCCGCGAGGCCCGCCGGGAGATCGAGGACCTGGACGAGGAACTGGCGATGATGGTCGCGGAACTGCGATCGGTCCCCGCGGGCAGGCGGTTCGACATCGAGTTCGCGCGGATGATGATCCCGCACCACCTCTGGGGCATCATGGAGTTCCTGGAGCCGGAGGCCCGCGCCGTCCACCCCGAGCTGCGGGTGGCGTCGGCCACGGGGATCGTCGCCCAGCAGGCGCAGGTCGCCGACCTGCGGACCTGGCTGTCCGGGCGCCCCGGCGGGCGCGACGGACACGACGGGCGCGACGGACATGACGGACATGACGGGCGCGACGGACGCGATGGACGCGACGGACATTAGTGCGCCGAGCGGGTGATCCGGTGACGGCGCGGGGCGGGGGGCGCGACGCCCCCTCCCTTCGCCCGTCCCGGCCCGCAGTCCGCCGAGACCATGCCGGTGAGACCTGGCCCGCCTCCCGCACACGGTGACGGAGCCGTCTCCGCCGACGCATCCGACCGGGGCCGGAACCTCCGCCCGGCGGTATGACCCCGGACTGTTGCACGCCCGGTTGTTGTCAGTGAAACCCGGTCTTCAGGATCCTCATCGACCTTCCGATAGGTCCGGCGGGGTGGGGGCGCTGCGTACCGTGATCCGATCGCCGCCCGCCACAGCGGTGTCTCCCGAACACACCCCGGCCCCGAATCGGTCCCCGTCACGGGCGGTGGACGATCTTCTTCGTGGAGCGGCCGGGGTAGACGACGATCAGGTGCTCTTCGACGGGCGCGTCGGGGTCGTCCTCGTCCCACTCGAACGAGCGGGCGTAGACGCGCATCCGGTAGCGGCCGGGGCCGTCGACGGCCAGGCTGGGCAGCGGCCGGAGCGCTCCGCTGTCGCCGCCCTCGGAGTAGGGCGGGGCGACCAGACGGCCGGTGCGGCTGACGAGGCCCACCTCGACCACCCGGTCCCAGCCGTTGAGCCGCAGCGGCGGGGCGGCGCCGAAGGCCTTGACCGTCAGGCACATCGGCGCGTTCTCGCCGTCGGTCGTGATGGCGGCGCTGCTACCGGCGGCGTCGATGAACCCGTCGTCGATGGCCTCGAAGATGTCACCGCCCGGGCCTTCGGCGTGATCGCGGTCGTCGAAGACGGCGTAGCCGCCCCCCTCGAAGAGCAGGTAAGCGGCGGTGCCCTGCCGCGCGGCCCGCAGTCCCGGCCAGGGATCGGTGCACCGGGCGTTCGTCTCGGCCTTCCACGCGGCCCATTCCCGCTGCTGCTCGCGTTCCCGGCGAGCGTGTTCGCGTGCCTCTTCCGCGCGCTGCCGGGCGATGACGTCGGGGCACAGGAACTCCAGGGCATCGCCGAGTTCGGCCGCGTCGGCCGACCCGCCCTCCTGCCGCAGCAGAGCCTGGCGCTCCTCGGCGCCGGGCAGCGCGCACAGTTTTCCGCCGTGGGCCAGGATGCGCTGGTCCGGCAGGTCCTCGGGGAACATCGGCGTCCCGGTGGGGGTGCCGCCCCGGGCCAGGCACAGGAACGCCTGCTGCCGGTCCCGCAGCCGGGTGTCGGCGTAGGAGCCGATCTGCTCGATACAGTCCTCGTCGGCGCCGGTGAAGCTCAGGTGGGCGCCTTCCTCGGCGCCGACCGCGACGAGCGGCAGCACGAGCGCGACCGCGACGAACCGCAGCCGCCCGCGGCCGTCGGCGGGCGGCGCGACGGTTTCCGCGGGGGGCATGCCGCCGGGTCCGGCGAGCTCGTGCGCGGTACGCGCCAGCCACACCGTGGTCAACATACCGAGCGTGCCGATCACGACCCCCAGGCTGTTGAACAGCAATGACTCACTCTGGAGGGCGAGACTGCGCACGGGGGAGGCCAGCAGGACGACGAGGGCGATCCTGCCGATGGTGATCGTGGCGTTGCTCCACCGCCCGTCGCGGCGCTGCCCGATGAGGATCATCACCGTCCAGCCGCAACTCGCCAGCCCCAGCAGGCTGAGCGTCGAAAGGTCGGGATCGCTGAGGAGAAACAGCAGCACCGGGGCCAGCACGCCGGTCAGACCGAGCACAAGAGCGACGACCCGGAACCGGGCCGAGACCCCGCCGACGACCCGCGTCAGCAGGACCACCGTGACGGCCCACAGCAGCAGGCTCCCGACGTCCTCCACGGTGTCGGACAGCTCTTCGACGAGCTCCCAGACCACCAGGTCGCCGGCGACGCCCGCGTACAGCAGGCGCCGCAGCCAGACCACGCTGCGCGCCAGCCCCTCGGCGCGCGGTAACGCGGGACCGCGCAGCACCTGCCACAGCATCCACGCGTTGAGCCCGCAGATCCCGAGGAGCAGAGGCCCGAGCCAGCCGCCCTGCGCGTGGCGGAAGACCCAGGGGGTGGTCATCGCGGCCGACGACAGCGCCGACAGGTCGCCGGACACGGAGGCGAGCACGGCGGTGACGGCCGCGGCGGCCAGGTAGAGCGCGACGATGACGGCGGCTGTGCGCCCGAAGCGGTATCGGCCGGTGGTGGCCCAGATTCGTGTAACGATGCGGATGATCTTAGGGGTATGTCCCGGATGCGCGTTGAGCGCCCGGTTGATGTCGGCGAAGTCCCGTCGCCTCGGTTCACCCCGTTCCACCGTGTCCAGGACGCTGGACCAGCACTGTCGACTTCAGGATGCCGGCCTTCGAGATCGCCACCCGCACCGCTACGCAAAGGCGACGACGGCGTATCTCTCATCGTGAACGGTTCGCCCCCACAGCGCGGGATCGGGCAGCGGCTCGACGCGGGCGGTCTCCACCAGCGGCCGCAGCGCCGCCAGGAGCCGCTCCGCTTCGACCCCGCCCATCCACGGCAGCGACTCCGAGCCCACCGCGTAGGACTGGTCCTCTCCCGGTTCGGCACTCGCCCAGCGCCCCTCGATGAGGACCAGGCGCCCACCGGGGCGCAGCAGGCCGATCCACCGGCGCAACGCCTCCTCGGGGTCGGGCAGGGTCCACAGCAGGTGACGGGAGAGGATCACATCGAAGGACGATCCCGCCTCGGCAGGAGGGTTGCTCGCGTCACCCACCAGCATCAGGGCATCGAAGCCGGCCGCGGTGAGCTTGCGCCGGGCCTGCCCGACCATCAGCGGGGCCAGATCCACGCCGACCGGCCGATGGCCCTGCTCGGCGAGCACCAGGGACAACGAGCCGGTGCCGCACCCCAGGTCCAGGACGTCGGCGGGTGAGGCCGGCATCCAAGAGCGCAGGCGCTGCGCCCATGCGGCCCTGACGCCGGGGTCACGAAGGCCGTGGTCGGCCTCCTCGTCGAAGGAGGCGGCGAAGGCATCCCAGAAGGAGGCGATTGAAGCAGCGGTTTCGGACATCGACGGATCATGTCATCCGCCACCGACACCATCCCGGACTTGTTGTGTGTTGAGCGCCCGGTTGTTGGGCTCTGATCCACTTTCGATGACGAGGTGACCTCCGAGCCGGCCGCCACGTTCGACGCGACGCTGACCGGCTTCCTGGTGGGCGCCCAACGTAGACCTGACCGTACGGCAGGATGGGCGCCATGATGGAGATCAACTTCCTGGCCGAATCCGACCGCGCCTGCTGGGAAGTTCTGGCCCGTGGTAAAGACACGTACTTCAAGGTCGAACGCGGGGACGACGCCTACGAACGGACCTGGCGACGCCTGCTCGACGACGAGCGGATACGCGGGATCGCCGCCCGACTGGACGGCGAAATGGTCGGCATCGCGCACTACCTGTTCCATGCCAGTGTCTGGTACGCCGGGAAATGCTATCTGGCGGACTTGTTCGTGAACGCGGAAGTCCGGCGGCGGGGTATCGCGACGGCAATGATCGAGTGGGTGGCGCGGGACGCCAGGGAGCACGGATTCCCAGGCCTCTACTGGAACACGCTGGAAGACGCCCCGGCTCGCGCGCTGTACGACAAGGTGGGCAAGTTCCACGAAGGGCTCATCCACTACGCCTACCGGCGTGACGCGAACCAGGCCTCCACCCGGCGCTGAGGGGCGATCAGGATAGGGCGATCTCGACCGGACCGGCGAAAGCCAGCGGAACGATCCCGTCGAGTGAGGCGACCGGCCTGTGGAACACCGCCAAGCCGACTCCGACGTCCTGCCGGCCTGCCTTCGGCCCTCCGACCAACCGCTCTCCTCACTCTCCGCTGCCGCGTCATCGAGAGCGGGCCAGAGCCCAGTTCCACGTCGTATATGGCGACGATGCCTGGTGACATTCCGTGATGTCCGTCAGACGTCCCTGACGCGATCAACGCGATCGACGCGATCGACGCGCTCTCGTGCCGATGTGCGGGTGCTGCTGGTGCTAGGCCTGGTCGTGGTACATCGGTGCCGGCTCTCCGTAGTGCACCCGTCGAACGGCACCGGGCAGGGCTTCGGCCAGAGCCTGGGACGCGTCGACGGAACATCCGACGGTGAACTCGATCTCCTCGTCGACCTCGCAGGCCAGGCACCAGGCTTGATCTTCGGGCCACACGAGGTGCGGGTCTTGATAGCCCAGCGCAGAGCCGTACCAGGCGAGGGCGGGCGCGTCGCTCAGTACTTCGACAGAGCCGGTGAAGAGCAGCATCTCTCGATTCGGAATGGCCACCCGTGGCGCTTCGGGATTCGGCGGGTGTCCGCCCCACCCCTCCCAGATCGCCGCGTATCCGCTGAAAGGCGTGGTCGTGCATGTCGCGAGAGTCGCGAGTGCCACGTGAACGGCGCGATCTTCTCCCTGCGGGTAGACCCCCTCCGCCCCATGGGCAAAGGCGATACGCACGTACACGTCGAAGCCCGGTGGGCCGTAGCGAACAAGATCCCACCACTCGACATCAGCCCGGAGCAGCCATCGAGCCGCGTCGGCATTCGGAGCGGGTCGCACCTCGTTCATGTCCTCAGTTTGTCGCAACCACAGACGGTAACCGAGACCGGATGGCTGCTGGGCGAAGCCGCCTGCCGCGTCGCCGCCCTGGCCCGCCACCTGGACGCCGAACTCGCCGAGCTGCCGAACCGGGTCATCCTGCGCGACGACACCGGGGCCGACCCGGCCGACCGCATCACCGAAGCGTGCGAGCACCTGGCCCGCTGAACCGAGCCCCATGCCGGGCGTGCCGACGGCGGCGCGCGCGTGGATCGCTCATCTCGAAGCGCTCGGCGAGCAGCTGCGTGACGGCGAGCCCGGCCGCCGGCACTGGCACCACGCCCGCCGCTACAACGCTCTCGTGGAGGCCGTGGCGGACCTCGGCGATGCCTAACCCGGGCGGCCTGGACTACCTCCGAAACGAGGCCACCCGGCGCAGGAGCCGAGCCGTCCGCGCGTCGCCGGCGAGGAGATTTCCCGCTCCGGTTGCGTCCCGGACGTACGCCGGAGGTGTCCGTGTTGCGCGCGGAGAAACTGGGCCAGAACCCATCAACCGGGCGTATCCACTGGTATCAACTGGGCGCTCAACACGGACGGACACTGCTGTCCTACCGTGGGCAGATGCCACATGATCGGTAAGGCGATACCGTCCCATCCATGCAATGGAGCGAGCGGCGGCTCGACGGACGGAGCGTCACCGACACGGTGGTGGCGGTCGCCGTGGCACTGATCATCAGATACGCCTTCGTCGATCCGCCGGGACCGTCGTCGCCGTGGCCCGCCTGGTCGGCCTGGCCGGCGGCGGTACTGGTGAGCCTCCCGATCGCCGTCCGGCGACGCCGGCCGCGGGTCGTGCTCGCCCTCGCGTGCGCCACGGCCGCGATGGCGACCATGGCCGGCGCCGTCGCGGTGGGCGCGATCTGGCTGACTTTCACACCGACCGTGCTCGTGCTGTACCTGGTGGCCGCCACCGCCTCGATCGCATGGTCGGCGGCGGCTCTGGCGGCCTGCCTGTCAGCCGCGGTGACCTCGATCCTGGTCTTCTACGCGCAGGTGTTCCCCGGCCTCGAGCCCGCGGCGACCCCCAGCGAGATACGGCCGGCCTGGCCGATCGAGATCGGTGTGACCGGTGTGCTCCTGACCGCCGCGTGGGCCGTCGGGGCGGTCGTCCGCTGGAAGCGGAACACGACCGCCCGCCTCGTCCGCCACCTCGCCGACACCGCGGTGACCGACGAGCGCAGACGCATCGCCCGGGAACTGCACGACATCATCGGTCACAGCATGAGCCTGATCACCGTCAAGGCCACCGTCGCCAACCACGTCGCCGACGCCCGCCCGCAGGAGGTCCGCGCCGCGCTGGCCGTCATCGAGCAGACCAGCCGCAGCACACTGGCCGAGATCCACCGGGTGCTCGACCTGCTGCGCGCCGACGGCGACCCCCACCAGGACCCCGTGCCCGTCCCCGGCATGGCGGACCTGCCCGAACTGGCCGCCCACGCCCGCTCGGCCGGGGTCGAGGTGGACCTGGCCGTCCGGGGGGAGAGCGCGTTGCCCGCCGCGGTCGCGATGTCGGTGTACCGGATCGTGCAGCAGGCCCTGACCAACGTCGTCACCCACGTGGGCCCCACCCGCTGCGCGGTCACCGTCGACGTCGACGGGCAGGAAGCCGCGATCGAGGTCGTCGACGACGGACCCCGCCACGGCCGCCCGCCGCGGGCGGACCACGGTGGCCACGGTCTGATCGGCATGCGTGAACGCACCAGGATGTACGGAGGCACGTTCGAGGCGGGGCCCCGGCCCGAAGGAGGCTTCCGCGTGGCGGCCCGGCTGCCCTACGGCCCGGACGGCACCCAGGCATGAGCAACCACGGCATGAGCACCGACGAGACGAGCACGGACGAGATGAGCATCCAAGGCATGAGCACCGACGAGACGAGCACGGACGAGACGAGCACCCACGGCATGAGCACCGGCGCCGCCCCGCACGACCCGCCCCCGCCCGTCCGGGTCCTGCTCGCCGAGGACCAGGTGCTGATCCGCGACAGCTTCAAGGTCCTCATCGACGCCACACCGGGGCTGGCCGTCGTGGGCGAGGCCGGCACCGGTGCCGAGGCCGTGTTCCTGGCCCGCCGGCACCGGCCCGACGTCGTCCTCATGGACGTGCGCATGCCGGACATGGACGGCATCGAGGCGACCCGGCGCATCTGCGCCGACCCCGACAGCGCTGGCGCGCGCGTGCTGATCCTGACCACGTTCGACCTGGACGAGTACGTCTACGCGTCGCTGCAGGCCGGCGCGAGCGGCTTCCTGCTCAAGAGCGCCGCCGCGACCGAACTGCTGGCCGCCATCCGCATCGTCGCCTCCGGTGAGGCGCTGCTCGCGCCCACCGTGACCCGTCGGCTCATCACCGAGTTCCTGCACGGCCCCCGCCCCGCTCCGGTCGTGCGGGACCTCGGCGAGGTCACCCAGCGCGAGCGCGAGGTGCTCGCCCTCATCGGCAGAGGCATGTCCAACTCCGAGATCGCCGAGCACCTGCACCTCACCGTCGGCACGGTCAAGACCCACATCGGCCGCCTCCTGGCCAAGCTGCAGGCCCGGGACCGGGCCCAGCTGGTCATCGCCGCCTACGAGGGCGGGCTCGTCGCCGGTCCGGACGGCCGCCGGTAACCGGTCCGGCGCTCTTCAGGATCGATCGTCCTGCGATCCGGAGGCGGTGGTCCGCCCGGTCAGCCGTTCGTAGCGCTGCCTGGCTGCCTGCGGGGTGCCGAGTCCGAGCCCGAAGGCGATCTCCTGCCACGTCATGCCGCGGCCCCGCGCCATCCGGATGAGCCCGGCCTCCAGATCGTCCGCCTCCGCACGGGCCTGGGGGACGAGGGTCAGGGCGGCGACGATGTCGGCCCGGTCCACCTCCGGCTCGCCGTTGTCGGGCAGCGCCGCCCCGCTGAGCAGGAACGACACGATCTTGACGGCCTCGTGCGGCCCGAGGAGCGAGGGATGGACCTGGCGGCGGCGTTGTGCGTCGGTGGCCGCGTGCCGTTCGGCGATGCGCAGGAGCGACGCGTATTCGCGGTGTGCTCGCGCCTGCCCCGCGTGCAGGGGCGTGAAGGGATCTGCGGACTGCTCGGGAATCGACGACATGCGACCAGGATGATCAGCGTACGAATGATTGTCAACTCTTTGTTTTGAACGAATCGTTCAATTATTGAGACTCTGCACGGATGCCTTCGTCCACGCGGGCCGGGCCGGGGCAGGGCGTCGGCGTGTCATGCCCGGGGCAGGGCTCCGGGTTCTGCGGAGGAAGGCCGGTGGGCCGGTCCGCCGCGGCCCGTGGTCCCGGAGCGCCGGGACGTCAGGGAGACGGCGCGAGCGAGCGCAGATAGCCTCCGGCGGCGGTGAGGGCGGCGCGCAGCCGTTGCGGGTCGCGGGTCGTCTTGGCCAGCAGGAGACCTCCCTGGATCGCGGCGAGGGTGGACTGGGCCAGCGTCGCCGTGTCGGCGTCCGGCCGGATCAGGCCGCGGTCGCGCAGCCGGTCGAGCACCGTGCGCAGCTGTGCGGCCCAGGCGTCGAACGAGCGGGCGAGGTCCTGGCGGGCGGGCTCGTCCGTGTCGGCGAGTTCGGCGGCGAGTGATCCGATCGGGCATCCGATGCGGCAGTCCAGGGCCCGCTGGTGGGCGACGAGCGCGTCGAACCAGGCGTCCAGGCCCGCCCAGGAGTCGATCGCGACCAGGTGCTCGGCCATGGCGTCCACGATCGCCGTGGTCTGCCAGGCGATGATCGCGCGGACCAGCGCCTGCTTGTCGGCGAAGTAGTGGTACAGCTGGCTCTTGCTGGCCCCGGCCTCGGCCAGGACCTGGTCGAGGCTGGTGGCCTCGACCCCCTGGCGCTCGACGAGGCCCGCGGCGGCGGCCACGATGCGCTCCCTGGTGCGCCGTCCGCGCTCGGTCCTGGGTTCCTCCGGCACGTTCCGATCCTACCAACTGATTGGACCGTGCAGTCCAGTTGTGATTAGAGTGGACTAAACAGTCCAGTTATTGCTCAGAATGAGGCCCCTCATGCAACTCACCGGTTCCCGCGCGCTCGTCACCGGAGCGACCTCCGGCATCGGCCGCGCCATCGCCGAGGCGTTCGGACGCGAAGGCGCACACGTGCTCGTCGCCGGGCGCGACGCGGCACGGGCCGCCGAGGTCGTCGCCGGCATCGCCGCGTCCGGCGGCACCGCCTCACCGGTCATCGCGGACCTCGGTGCGCCCGGCGGGGTCGCCGCGCTCGTCGAGGCGGCGAAGGCGCACGGCCCGGTCGACGTGCTCGTCAACAACGCCGGCGTCTATCCGGTGCGCGGCACCGCGCAGACCGACGAGGCGACGTTCGAGGCCACCATGAACCTCAACGTGCGGGCCCCCTACTTCCTGACCGCCGCGCTCGCCCCGCTCATGGCGGCACAGGGCCGCGGCCGGATCATCAACATCAGCTCGATCGCCGCCCACCTCGGCACCGACAACATGGGGCTGTACGGCGCATCCAAGGCCGCGCTCGAACTGCTGACCAAGTCGTGGGCGGCGGAGTTCGGGCCGTCCGGCGTCAACGTCAACGCGATCGCCCCCGGCCCGACCCGCACCCCCGGCACCGCGCCCATGGGCGCCGGGCTCGACGAGTTCACCAGCGGATTCCCCGCCGGGCGCCCGGCCGTGCCGGAGGAGATCGCCGGTGCCGCGGTCTACCTCGCCGGACCGGGTGCGGCCTTCGTGCACGGTGCCACCATCACCGTCGACGGCGGCCGGACGGCCATCTGACCCCGCGGCCGGCGGGGGCTCCACCGGCCCCGGATCACTGTGGTGCTGACGGCGGCCCGATCCGTGACATCACCGCGGTGGGCCGGCCCCTCGCCGTCCATCTCTCCGGTCGGCCGCTGACCGGCTGAACGGATCGCTTCGCAACGCCGCCCGGTGGACAGGACGCCGTTCCGGCGAGAGCGGATGCCCTGCTCGGCGTGGGGTTTTCCCGGCGAGCCACCGGATACCGCCTGCGGCCGCACCCGGCCGGCAACCGTTCCGCAACCGTCCGGCACCCGGCCGCGACTTAACGTGATCACTCAATCACGCAAAGGGGTCGGAGGCGGGAGTGGGAACCAGGCGCTCAGCGCGGCGGCCGGGACGGGTGCCCGGAGCCGTCCGTACGCGCCCGAGTCCGTCGGCCCGCCCACCGCGCGGGGGCGACGAGGGCGGCGTCGCCGTCCTGCTGTGCGTGCTGCTCGCCGGCGGGGTGCTGCTGGCGATGGCCGCGCTCACCATCGACGTGGGCCGGCTGTACCTGGAACGGGAGGAACTGCTGAGCGGCGCGGACGCGGCCGCCATGGCGGTGGCCGAGCAGTGCGCGCGCGACGGCGGCCGGTGCGGGCCGTCGCCGCACGCCGTCGCGCAGCGGTACGCCGACGCCAACGCCAAGGACGGCGTCTCGGCGGTCGAGGTGGTCTGCGGGCGGACCGGGCGGGGGGACCTGCCCGGTTGTCCGCCGCCGGCCGCCAACCTGACCGCCTGCCTCGGCGACGCGCCGGTCACCGCGACCTACGCCGAGGTGCGCACGCTGTCGCGGATGCCGGACGGCCGCACGCTGCTGCCGCCGGTCTTCGCCCGCACGCTGCTGGGGCGCGGCGACTACGCCGGAACCCGGGTGCGGGCGTGCGCGCGCGCCGCCTGGGGGCCGCCGCTGCGGGCCCGGGGCCTGGGCGTGACCGTCTCGCTGTGCGAGTGGAACGACGCCACCGCGGGCGGCACCGCGTTCGCCCCCGCCCCGCCGCAGGCCGCGCCCGCCGCGGCCGAGACGGTGCTGCGCCTGCACACCACCTCATCCGGGCACTGCACCACCCGCGGCTCCGGCGGCGACACCCCGGGCGGGTTCGGCTGGCTGGACGACGCCGACGACGACTGCTCGGTCCTGGTGGAGGCCGACGGCACCTACGGCGGGGACCCGGGCGTGTCGGCGTCCCAGGCGTGCAGGTCGCTCCTGCCCCGGCTGCGCGCCGACGGGACGGTCACCTACCTGCCGATCTTCCGCGGCGTCGCCGGCACCGGCCAGCACACCAGGTACACGATCGAGGGGTTCGCGCCGTTCGTGGTGACCGGCTATGCGCTGCCCGGTGCCTCCGAGCCGTCGAAACTGACCGGCGCGCAGCACTGCGCCGGCTCCGACAAGTGCCTGTACGGCTACTTCACCCGGGCGCTGATCCCGGCGAAGGGCGTGATCGGCGGCCCGGACCTGGGCGCGGTCATCGTGACGCTGATCGGCTGACGACGTGTCACCCCGGTGCCCGTCGGCGGCGAGCGTGCGCACGCATCACCGGCGGCCCGGCGGCGGGCATCGGCTTTCCGATCGTGGAGGTGCGGGCGGAGCCGGGGAAGGGGCGGGGGATCAGCGCAGGTACCGGTGGATGGCGTGGCGGATCTGCTCGGGTGTCATCGGGTCGGTCGACAGGGCGCTGTGCAGTACGAGCCCTTCGATGAGCGCATCGAGCCCCCGGGCCGTGGTGGCGTCGAAGTGGCGTTCCAGCGCCTGGCGGCTGCGTGCCATCCAGGCCTGGGTGACGGCTCTCAGGGCGGGGTTGCGCGCTGCCGCCACGTACAGCTCCACGGCCAGGACCAGGTCGTGCTCCGAGCCGAGCAGGTCGTCCGAGACCAGCGCGATGACGGCTTCGACCGCCGCGTCGCGGTCCCGGGCGGCGCCCAGCCGCTCGTCGAAGACGCGGGACACCGACTCGGCGTGCCGGGTGAACGCCTCGGTGAGGACCTCCTCCAGGGAGGTGAAGTGGTAGGTCATCGACCCCAGCGGAACATCGGCGGCACGGGCGATCTCCCGGTGCGTCGTCGCGGCGACGCCGCGCTCGGCGATGACGGTCAGGGCGGCGTCGATCAGCCGGTCCCGCCGTCCGGGGTCGTGCCGCCGGGGCCGCCGGGGGACGGACGACCGCGGGGCCGCGGCGGGGTCGCTCATGCCGTGCCGGGCTCGATCGTGCGGATCACGCGGGCGGGGTTGCCCACCGCCACGACGTTCGCCGGCAGATCGCGGGTGACCACCGCACCGGCGCCGACGACGGTGTTCTCCCCGATCGCGACCCCGGCCAGGACGATCGCCCCGCTGCCCAGCCACACGTTGTCGCCGATGGTGATCGGCGCGGCGGCCTCCCACTTGGCCCGGCGGGGCGCCGGATCGACCGGATGCGTCGGGGTGAGCAGCTGGACGTTCGTGCCGATCTGCACGTCGTCGCCGATGGTGATCGGTGCGACGTCCAGGGCGACGAGACCGAAGTTGGCGAACGACCGGGCGCCGATGCGGATGTGGCTGCCGTAGTCGACCCGCAGCGGCGGCCGGATCTCGGTGCCCTCGCCGATCGCGCCGAGCAGCTCGGTGAGCAGCCGGCGCCGCTCCTGCGGATCGCGGGCCGAGGTCGTGTTGAACGCGTCCATCAGGTCCATGGCCCGCAGGCTGCGCTCGGCCAGCTCCGGGTCGTCGGCGATGTAGGGGTCGCCGGCGAGCATGCGCTCGCGCATCGAGCGGTCGTCTCCGTCGAATGTCATGCGTACGAGTGTACACATCTAATGTACGCCTGTACGTAAAGGAAGGGTGCGGCGCCGGTGACGTTCTGACCTGCACGCGCGCCGCCCGGTGCCCGTCACCGGAGCACTGCGCGAACGCCCGCAGCCGGCCCGCGGCCGGCGGGGCGGCCGGGCGCGCCGAACCGGTGACGGCGCCGGCCTCCTTCGTCGGCAGGCCCTCCGGCCGGTCATGACCTCGCAGATCAGGCCGGTCGGCCGGTGCGGCCGCCGGCCCCGCCGGCCGGCCGCCGGCCATCGGGGTCTCCTGTCCGGCCGCGGTCCGGGCCGGGCACCGAGACCGGCAGGCTGAGCGTGAAGGTCGAGCCCTCGCCCGGGGCGCTGACGGCGGTGATGGCGCCGCCGTGCGCTTCGGCGATCGCCTCGGCGATGGTCAACCCCAGCCCGACGCCTTGGATGGCGTGCTCGTGGGCGTACCGGGTGCGGTAGAACCGCTCGAACACGTGCGGCAGCTCATCGGCGTCGATGCCGACCCCGGTATCGGTGACCGCGATCGCCACCTGCTGCCCGGTGGCGGAGGCGCGCACGGTGATCGGCGTGCCGGTGGCCGAGTATTTGACCGCGTTCGACAGCAGCGCGCTGACCGCTCGCACCAGAAGGTCCCGGTCGCCGGGGACGCGCTCGGCCCCGGCGTCCAGCCGTACCTGGAAGCCGTGGCCGCTGTCGCGGGCCGAGGCGGCGGTGACGCGCACCGCCGCCTCGACGATCTCGGCGACCGGCACCGGAGCCGCGTCGACCTCCAGGCGGTCGGAGCTGATGCTGTTGATCGAGAGCAGATCCTCGACCAGGTCCTGCAGCCGGGCGGCATTGCGGATCATGGCATCCAGCATCCTGCGGCCCGGCGGCGAGATCTCCACCACTCCGGTGTCGGCGTCGGCCACGACCTCCAGATAGCCGATCAGAGAGGTCAGCGGGGTGCGCAGCTCGTGGGAGACGGTGGCGATGAAGGCGTCCTTGGCCGCGTCCAGCTCCTTCAGGCGCGCCACCGTGACCTGCTCGGCCTCATAGGCATCCCGCAGGGCGCGCTCGGCGCGGCGCCGGTCGGTGATGTCGTGCACGAACGAGTGGAAGGCCCACTCACCGTCCTCGCGGGTCGCCCACACGACGATCTCGATGGGGAACTCGCTGCCGTCGGGCCGCCATCCGGACAGCTCCAGACGCCGCCCCAGCACGTTCGACCGCCCGGTGGACAGGAACCGGACACGGCCGGACTCCTCGGCCTTGCGGTAGCGGGGCGGCACGATCGTCTCGTGCAGCAGCCGGCCCAGCGCCTCCTGTCTCGGCCGGTCGAACATGCGCTCGGCCGCGGTGTTCCACTCGGTGATCCGCCCGGCGGCGTCCATGGAGACGAACGCCTCCATGGAGGTCTCGATGAGCTGCTGCAGGCGGTGCCGGCTGCCTTCGACCAGCTGGTGGACCCGTCGGCGGTCGATCACCCGGCCCAGCTGGTGGCCGAGGGCGGTCAGCATCCGCAGCAGCGGCTCATCGCGCTCGGCTCCCTGCTCGGAGAAGAACTCCAGCACCGCCGCCACCCCGTCGGCGGCCACGACCGGGAACGCGAACGCGGCCCGCACCCGCAGGTCGCGTTCCTGCTGGGCGCGGAAGAACAGCGGATCGGCGGTGACGTCACGCGACCAGACCGGCTTGCCGGTGGTCACCACCTGGCCGATGGTGCCGGTCCCCGGGGAGAAGAGGGTACGCAGCGTCACCTCGCGCAGTGCCGGGAAGTCCTCGATCGCGCCGGC
The DNA here is from genome assembly GCF_014647955.1 of Planomonospora antibiotica. NCBI lineage: Bacteria > Bacillati > Actinomycetota > Actinomycetes > Streptosporangiales > Streptosporangiaceae > Planomonospora > Planomonospora antibiotica. The sequence goes on from NZ_BMQE01000016.1 coordinate 115,316, forward strand.
CCAGATGTCGGCCGAGACGAAGTCCTCGCCCAGGTCGGCCGGCACCCACAGATGCCCCAGCGGCCACCCGATCAGCTCGCAGACCGCACCCAGTGTCGCGTGGGCGGCCGCCTCGAAGTCGTCGCTGGCCTGCGCCAGAGTTGTGATCTCGTCGAACAGCGCCACCAGCGCCGCGTCCCGCCGCGTGCCCGCCACCGCAGAACCCCCTTTCCCATGGCCCGTACCCGCAGAGCCGCCGCCGCCACCTCCCGGCCGGACCGGGAGCAGGCGGACGATCGCGCTCGGGCAGGCGGGCGGAATCCCCGGGGTCAGGACTGGTCGGGCGCTCGCGGGATGAGCAGCCTCCGGTTGAACGCCTCGGTGACGGCGGCGGCGCGGTCCTTCACACCGAGCTTGGCGTAGATGTTCAGCAGGTGGCTCTTGACCGTGGCCTCGGTGATGAACAGCCGGTTGGCCGTCTCGCGGTTGGTGTTCCCGGCCGCCACGAGTTCGATGATCTCGAGTTCCCGCTGGCTGAGCAGTTGCGGGGCGGGCGTCCTGACCCTGTTCATCAGCCGTGCGGCCACCGAGGGGGACAGAATGCTCTCGCCCCTGGCGGCGGCGCGCGCGCCTCGCAGCAGCTCCTCCCGAGGGGAGTCCTTGAGCAGGTAGCCGGTCGCGCCCGCCTCGATCGCCGGCAGGACGTGGGTGTCGGTGTCGTAGGTCGTCAGGACCAGTACGCGCGCGGTGACACCGAGCCTGGCCAGCTCGGTGATGGCGGTCAGCCCGTCCATGCCGGGCATGCGCAGGTCCATCAGGATCACGTCGGGCCGGAGCTCCTGGGCGAGCCGTACGGCTGCGGCGCCGTCCGCGGCCTCGCCGAGCACCTGGAATCCGGGTGCGGAGGCGAACATGCTGCTCAGCCCGTCCCTGACGATGGGATGGTCGTCGGCGATCAGCAGCCGGACCGGGGGCTCGGTCGCGGGATCGGTCATGCGAGGCTCCCTGCCGGAAGGATGGGGATGCAGGCCGAGATCCCGGTGCCGGCACCCGGCTCGGACTCGATCCGCAAGGTCCCGGACAGCCCTTCGACGCGCTGCCGCATGATGGTCAGGCCGAACCCGCCGCCGGGGGACGGCGACCCCGCACCGCCGCTCGCGGCCGCGGCCGCCCCGGGGCCTGCGGGCTCGAAGCCCCTGCCGTCGTCACGGACGTCCAACGCCACCTCGTCCTCCAGATAGGAGAGCGTCACCCCGACCCTGGTGGCGCCCGCGTGCTTGGCCACGTTGGCCAGCGCCTCCTGCGCGGTGCGCAGCAGTGCGAACTCGGCCTCCGGCGTCATCGGCCGCGCCGTGCCGGTGGTCGTGACCTGGACGGCGAGCCCGTGCAGCTTCGACCACCGGTCGGCGACGTCGGCGAGCGCGTCGCTCAGGCGCCCGCCGTCCAGCGGCTCGGGCCGCAGCGCGTCGACCGAGCGCCGGGCCTCGGACAGGCTCTCCCTGGCCAGCGTCTTGACGGACTCGAAGGGCCTGGCCCACGGCGCCGGGACCTCGTGCATCTGCTCGGCCGCCTGCAGCTGCGCGATGATCCCGGTGAGCCCCTGGGCCAGGGTGTCGTGGATCTCACGGGCCATCCGCTGGCGCTCGTCGAGGACCCCCGCCTCCCGGGCCTGGGCGAGCAGCTGGGCGTGCAGGCCGGCGTTCTCGGTGAGCGTCGCCTCCAGCCGCCGGTTCGTCTCGCTCAGTTCGGCGAGGACCTGCTCGCGCTGCTCCTTCTCCCGCTCGGCGCGCCGCAGCACCCAGGCGGTGCCGCCCATGAGGACCACGTTGGCGACGACGATGGACAGGTACAGCGCCAGGCCGGAAGCGGTCGTCTTGGGCACGTCGGAGGCCTGCGCGGTGCCGGCCACGACCGCCGTGGCGGCCACGCCCAGCAGCCGCCACGGCCAGCGCAGGACGGTGAAGGCGTAGATGTAGGGCGCGGGGGTGAACAACCCGAACGCGGGATCCCTCACCACCAGGACCGCTGTGATCACCAGCAGCCCGGTGAAGAACACCCCCATGATCCGCGGCCGCTCCCACCAGGCGGGACGCAGGGTGAACATGCCGAGCATCCATGCCGCGGCCAGCCCGCACAGGCCCAGGTCGATGAGGAGCAGGTTGCCCGGCGGGTACTGCGCGATCACCTTGAAGGCGGCGAGGGCGGCCAGCAGCGTGTACGGCACCGCGGTGACCAGGAGGAACGGGCGATCTTCCCGGGCGGCCCGGGCGCCGGGCTGCGACCTCGGCCTGTCCAAACCCTCTCCTCCTGTTCAAGATCCCTTCTTCGGTGGTGAGTCTATGCCCGGCGGAACCGGCGGAACCAGCGGAACCGGGGACCGGGGACCGCGATGAGCGCGGACCCGGCCGCCGCCGTCCGCCACCCGGGTCCCGCCCGGCGGCCCCGCCGGATCGCGGTCTCGACCGGCGAGGAGGCCCCCTCCGCGGGGTCGAGCCGGAGCGGACCGGCCGGGCTCGGTGACGTGGTGCGGGTGATGGGGGAGTGGCAGTACGACGGAGGGCCCGTGCAGCTGCATCCGGGGGATGTGGGGTGGTTCTGGCGGTTCGGTGCGGAGCGGACGGCGGAGGCCGTGCGGACCTGGAGCCGGGCCGGGGAGGTCCTGGCGCTCGGGCTGCTGGACGGTGCGGAGTTGCTGCGGCTGGCGTTCGCGCCGGAGGCGCTGCGGGACGAGGAACTGGCGCGGCGGGTGGCCGAGGACGTGTCGGCGCCTGAGCGCGGCGTGCTGCCCGAGGGCGAGGCGTACGTCGAGGCGCCGACGGGCGCGCTGCTCCAGGACCTGCTGTCCGAGGACGGCTGGAGGAGCGGCGAGCCGTGGACGCTGCTCCGGCGTGATCTCGGCGCGCCCGTGCCGGATCCCGGCGTCCGCGTCGAGGTGGTCGGGCCGGAACAGGCGCACGAGTGGGCCGCGGTCGTGCGGGCGTCGTTCGGGGGGTCGACGTTCACCGACGAGCGCTGGCGCGCGATGGCGGCGGGCGCGCCGTACGCCGGCGCGCGCTGCCTGATCGTCCGCGACGAGCAGGGCGAGGCGGTGGCGGCCGTGTCGGTGTGGTCGGCGGGGGAGGGCAGGCCGGGGCTGATCGAGCCGATGGGGGTGCACCCGGCGCACCGCGGTCGCGGTTACGGCCGGGCGGTCACGATCGCCGCGGCGCGCGCACTCCAGGAGTCGGGTTCGTCCGGCGTGCTCGTCTGCTGCCCGAGCTCCAACGCCGGCGCCGTCGCCACCTACCGGTCGGCCGGCCTCGATCCGCTGCCCGAGAGGCGGGACCTGTACCGCGAGGCCTCCTGAGGCTTCAGGCGCCGGGCCGGTGTGTCCGGTGACCGGGAGGCCGGCTCCGGCCCCCGCCGGAGCCGGGGCCGGAAGCCCGTTCGCCGCCGCCGGGCGGATTCGGCTCGCCGGGCCGGGCGACTGCGCGGGAAACGGCTCAGACGACCACGACCCGGCGCCCGCGCGTGTGGCCGGCCTGGCTGTCGACGTGCGCCGCCGCGGCCTCGGCGAGCGTGTAGGACTTCTCGACCGGGATGTGCAGCCTGGCCCGTGAGATGAGGCGGACGGTCTCGGCGAGCGCTTCCGGCATGCTCCCGGCCACGCCGGAGAACCGGGCGCCGAGCTCCGGCGCGGTGAGATCGGCGATGGAGATCACCTTCTGCGGATCCCCGGTCAGCTCGACGAGCTCGGGGATCACGCCCGAGCCGGCCAGATCGAGCGCCGCGTCGACCCGGCCGAGCAGCCGGACCCGCTCGGCCCAGCCCTCGCCGTACGTCGTGGCGACGGCGCCCAGGCTGCGCAGGTAGTCCTGGTTCGGGGCCCCGGCCGTGCCGATCACCGTGATGCCGCGGTCGCGGGCGATCTGCAGCACCGCCGATCCGACTCCCCCGGAGGCGCCGCTGACCAGCAGCGTCTGCCCCGGCCGCACGCCGGCCTGGCCGATGATGCGCAGCGCGGTCTCCATCACGGAGGGGTATCCGGCCGCCTCCTCGAACGTCAGGCCCGCCGACATCCGGGCCCAGGCCGACAGCACGGCGAACTCGGCGTAGGTGCTCGAACCTCCGCCGAACACGTGGTCGCCGACCTCGACCCCTTCGACGCCCTCGCCGACCTCGTCCACCGCTCCGGAGGCGTCCTGCCCGACCCCGGCGGGCAGCTCGATCGGATCGATCGCCTGGGTGGACAGGCCGTGCTCGCGCGCCGGTCCACCGGTCTCATGGATGCATCACCACTTGAGGGTTCATCGCCCTCAGAGCGGGATTTTTCCTGAAAAGTTTACAACGAAAGATCAACGATACCGTTGAAGGCATGGATATCAAGGACACCGCCCGGCCGCTCGACGGCCCGGGTATCTCGGCGCTCCTCAGGTCGCTTCCCGCCGGACCCCTGCTGCTCGGCCTGGGCGAGGCCAGGCACTTCGTGGGGGAGCTGGGCGAGGTGCGCAACGAGATCTTCCGGCATCTGGTCGAGCACGAGGGCTACCGGTCGTTCGCCATCGAGAGCGACTGCCTCATGGGGCTCGTGGTCGACGACCACATCACCACGGGCGAGGGTGCGCTCGACGACGTCATGGAACGCGGCTTCAGCCACGGCTTCGGTGCGTTCCCGGCCAACCGCGAGCTCGTGCGCTGGATGCGGGCGTACAACGAGGAGCACGACGAGAAGCTCCGGTTCTTCGGGATCGACGGCCCTCTGGAGTACTGGGCGGCGAGCCCGCGCCAGGCGCTCACCGGTCTGTGCGACCTCCTCGACGGCCCGCTGCCCTGCACCGGGGAAACCTTCGACACGCTGCTGGGCCCGGATGACCGGTGGGCGAACGAGGCCGCGGCCAGGGACCCGTCCCGGTCGATCGGCCGGTCCGACGACGCCCGGCGGCTGCGGCTGATCGCCGACGACCTGGTGGCGCTGCTCGACACGCAGGCGCCGCGGCTGAGCGCGCAGGACCGGGAGCGGGCGGAGCTGTACGGGCGCACCGCCGTCGGCCTGCTCCGCTACCACCACTGGATGGCCGACGACTCCCCGGCACGGTGGACCCGGCTGTCGGCCCTGCGGGACGCGATGATGGCCGCCAACCTGCGCGCCGTCGCCGGGCGCGGCCCGGCCCTGGTCTTCGCCCACAACGTCCACCTGCAGCGGAACAAGAGCCTCATGCCGTTCGGCGACCAGGTGCTGGAGTGGTGGAGCGCGGGGGCGATCGCCGAAGCGCACCTGGGCGGCCGGTACGCCTTCCTGGCCTCGGCCTTCGGCACGGCCGGCGACGACGCCCCGCCCCCGGGCACCGTCGAGAGCCTGCTGTCCGCGCTCCCGTGGGACCGCTGCCTCGTCGACGCCCGCCGCCTGGCCGAGGCCGTCACGGAGCCCGTCCCGCGCGTCTCCCGCGACTTCGCCTATTTTCCGCTGGACCCGGCCCGGCTCGACACGATCGACGGCGTCGTCTTCCTCGACCAGGCCGTCAGGCTGGATTGACGGGCGCGCACGCGTCAGGCCGTGCTGACCCGCAGCGTGCCGACCTCCTGCAGCAGTACGGACCTTCAGGATGCCGGGCCTCAGGACCGGCCGCACGACGCGGGGCAGAACTCGACCTCGGGGTGGCGCGATGACGGCTCCTGCAGGAGGGGCTGCCGCTGCGCCTTCAGGTGCTGGTCGAGGAAGGCCGCCACGTACGTGCGGGTGAGCTCGGCGGCGCGCGCTGCGGGCAGGGCGTCGGCGGGGGGCTTGACGCCGAGGGCGCCCATCAGCAGCGGGGTGTCGTTGAAGGAGTGGTGTTCCGCACCCGACAGCACGATCCAGCGCTTCCATCCGGACAGCCGCTTCCAGTCGCGGTCCCACGAAGGGTCGCGGCCTCCGGGGACGTGCTGCGGCGACCCGATGAACATGAACGGCCGGGAGAGGCCGCTTTCGGGGATCCGGGCGTAGGTGGTGCCGTCCATGTCGATCCCGGCGCGCACGCGGGAGTCCTTGACCATGGTCGCCACGGCGCCGGCCCCGCCGATCGACTGGCCCGCCATCGCGATCCGGGAACGGTCGATCAGGCCGGAATGCTTCCACCCGGAGGTCAGCCGGTCGAGGACGAAGGAGACGTCGGCCGCCCGGCCCTGGACCACGCCCGTGCCGAAGCCGGGGTCGCTGTCGCTGTCGCAGGCCAGGCATTCGGCGACCCGCCCGTCGGCCAGGGTGGTGGCGTAGCTCTCGTAGGTGTGGTCGATCCCGGCCACGACGTAGCCGCGGCTGGCCAGGTCCTCGGCCAGGGAGGTGAGCGTGCTGACCGGTTTGGTGAAGCCGGGGGAGAGCACCACCAGCGGAAGCTTCCGCCCGGCCGGGTCGGCGTCTTCGACGGCGTTGGTGCGTGTCCTGCTCAGCGTGTCGTACGGTGCGCCGGTGATCCTTGAGCCCTTCATGAGGAGCTCCGACTCCCTGGCTGTCATGTACGGCGCCCGCCGCCCGCCGCGCTGCCCGGTCGGATACCACAGGGTGACCTTGAGCTCCCTGGCCTCGGTGTCGGGGTTCCAGGGGTCGGGGCGGGAGGTGTCGGTCAGATGCAGGGCGGTGGTGCCGACCGGATGGGGGCCGGTGGGGGCGGGCAGGGTGGCGGGGCCGGTCGGCGTGGCCGCCACGCCGGCGGGTCTGGGCGGGGTGGGCGCGGAGCAGGCGGACGCGGCGAGGACGGCCAGTCCCGCGGCGACTGCCAGGAGCTGTCTCATCGGGAGGTCCATTCACTTGTGCAGCAAGGTCAGGGCCTTGGCCAGCGCGGGGTCGCGCCCGGCGGCCGCGTCCTGCGGGGTCAGGGGCACATGGTGGTCGGGCGGCACGCCGACCCGGTCGATCACCTCACGGTTCGGCCCGAGATGGTGCTTGGACGGAAAACCCAGCAGGGTGTTGTTGCTCAGCAGGTACGACTGGGCCGGGCCGGATATGGCCCCGGCGGTTCTGGTGCCGACCAGCAGGCCCAGGCGCAGGTCCTTGACCGCAGCGCTGAAGTGCTCGCACGCCGAGGGACAGCCAGGGCCGGTGAGCACCACCAGCGGCAGGCCGAGCAGCTCGACGGTGTCGTCGGTCCGCGTGGCCTCGCATTCGTTGTCCACGGTGCACTGGTAGGCGGTGACCCTGCCGTGGCCGAACGCGCTGACCAGCCGGGTGGCCTCGGCGGGGCTGCCGCCGCCGTTGTCGCGCAGGTCCAGCACGACGCCCGACAACGTCCGGCCGGTGCGTAGCCGGGCGACCGCCGTGAAAACCCTTTTGGCGGCGTCGGAGGCGAACCCGCGCAGCCGCACGTAGGCGACGTCGTCGTCCAGCAGCTTCGACTGCACCACCCGCAGGGCGGCCGGATCCTGCTGGAAGAGGCCGGGCTTGAGCGTCACGCTCCAGCGGTGGCCGGTGGCCTGCCGCAGGAGCCGCAGCCGCACCGGGCGCGCTTCGGGGTATTGCGGGTAGAGGGCGGCGATGGCGGGGGTGGCCTCGCCGTCGACGAAGGGCGCCGATCCGTTGATCGATTCGATGATGTCGCCCGGACGCAGGCCGGCGGTCTGCGCGGCGCCGCCCTGCACGGCGGTGACGAACAGCGGGGGGAGGGCGACGCCGGGGCCGCCGTCCGCCTGCAAGCTGGTGACGTTCACCTGGAGGCCCAGGCCGTAGCCGTCGCCGTCGTAGTAGTCGGGCGGCCGCTTGACATCGTGCTGCCAGCGGGCGTGGTCGTCGCCGAGGCCGGCCACGATGGCCTCGAGGGTGACGACGGCCAGCTCGTCGCGGAGATCGGGGATCCGATCGGTGATCTTCCGGTAGGCGGTCTCGAAGGCGGTCCAGTCGGCTCTGCGGTCGCCGGTCAGCGCGGGCATGATCGCCTCGGGCACGTCGCGTCCGTTGCGGTTGAGCTCCTGGGTCAGGGCGACGAACCCGGCCCTCAGCAGCGAGCGGGCGTCCAGCACGGGGCCGCTGTAGTAGCGGTCGAGGATGCAGAAGTAGGCCTGCTCGATGACGTCGATCGTGGTGGGTGTCTCCGCCCCGAGGGGTCCCGAAGGCCGCGCGCAGGCCGTACCGGCTGCCGCGCTCGCCTGGCTGCGCGGCGGCGTCGGCGCCGTGCAGGCCGCGGCCAGGAGGAGGGCGAGCCCGGCTGCCGCGGTCCTGATGGCGGTCATGGGCCCGCCTTCGCCGGCCTCGTGACCGGGGTGCTGTGCTTGTTGACGACCTCGGCGGGCTCGGTCATGCCAGCCGCCTCCTGATCCACCAGAAGCAGAACCAGGTGAGGCCGGCGGTGAGCAGGGCGTAGATCCCGGTCTCGATCCACTGCAGGGGCCAGAAGCGCTCCAGGGGCTGGTAGGTCGCCTGCTGCCGGTAGCCGAGCCGGTTGACCTCGGCCGGGCACCCGTCCGGTGATCCCGCTGCCGGTGCGCAGGCTCCCGACGTGGTGGAGACTCCCTCGATGACGCCCTCCTCACCGCTGGCGGCGATGGTGCGCCCGGCCGGATCGACCAGTTCGCTGGACAGGACCCAGGCACCCGTGTGCCCGGGGATCGCCGCTTGGATGCGGACGTCGAAGGTGCCGTCACGGTTTATGCCGAAGCCGTCCACGTTCTCCCGGCCGAGCTCGAAGGTCGAGGTGACCGGAGGGATCAGGTGGGGCCGGACCAGCAGCGGCATGGCGAGCTGGACGGCGGCGAAGACGACCAGGGTGAGGGCCATGGCGGGAAGGGGGCGGCGGACGAGCATCCCCACGCTCACCCCGAGGACGAAGGCGAAGGCCGCGTACCCCAGGGGAGCGATCCCGCGCGCGCTGAACACCAGGGGATCCATGAGTGCGAAGCCCCCCGGCGCGGACTGGTCCAGCGGGCCGGACCACCAGGTCACCGCCAGACCGCTCACTCCCGCGGCGGCTACGGCGACCAGGCCGGTGAACCCGAGCTTGACCGCCAGCCACCGGGTCCTGGTGATGCTCTGGTTCCACACCAGCAGGTGCGTGCCCGCCTCCAGCTCCCTGGCGATCAGCGGCGCTCCCCAGAAGAGCCCGATCATGGCGGGCAGGGCCAGCACGACGAGGATGCCGGCCAGGAAGGGGATCTCGTAGTCGTCGAACAGCTGGTTGTAGAAGCCTAGGCACTCATCGCCCCGCGTGCAGGAGGCGAGCCCGCCGGCGTAGTCGGCGGCCAGCTGTGAGCCGGTCGGGACCAGGACGGCGGCGAGTAGCACGAGCAGGACCGCCGTCATCAGGGCGGCGCCGCGGAGCTGGCGCCAGGTCAGCCAGATCATCGCTGGACCTCCAGGGGGGCGCGCCGGTCGGCGACGGTGGACCTGTCCATGTAGGCCAGGACGAGGTCCTCCAGGCCGAGCCGGGTGACCGTCCAGGCGGGGTCGTGGATCGGGGTGTCGGTACGGATCACGTAGGTGCTCTGCCGGTCGGTGTGGCTGGCGGAGACGACGTGCTGGTCGGCGGGGAGCCGGTCGGGGTCGCGGCGCGGGCCGGCGAGCCGGTGGTGGGTGGCCAGCAGTCTGTCGGTCTCCCCGGCGACCTGCACGCGGGAATCGACCAGCACGATCAGGTAGTCGCAGATCCGTTCCAGGTCGGAGACCAGGTGGGAGGAGAGCACGACACTGAGCTCGTGCTCGGCGACGGCCTCCATGAGTCCCTGCAGGAACTCGCGGCGGGCCAGGGGGTCGAGCGAGGCGACCGGCTCGTCCAGGATCAGCAGCTCGGGCCGCTTGGCCAGGCCCAGGGTGAGGGCGAGCTGGGCGCGCTGGCCGCCCGACAGCCTGCCCACCCGCTGGGCGGGATCGAGGCCGAGCCGCGCGATGCGCTCCCGCGCCACGGCGCCGTCCCAGCGGGGGTTGAGCCGTTCCCCCAGCCGGAGGTGGTCGGCGACGGTCAGCCCCGCGTAGACGGGGGTGTCCTGGGCGACGAACCCGACCCTGGCCAGTTGCGCGGGCGTGCCCCCGGGTCGGCCGCCGAGCACGGTGATGTCACCGGCCGTCGGCTCGAGCTGGCCGCCGGCCAGCTTCAGCAGCGTGGTCTTGCCGGCCCCGTTGGGGCCCACCAGTCCGACGACGTGGCCCGCGGGAATGTCGATGGTGCACTTGCGCAGCGCCCAGCGCCTGCCGTACCGCTTGCCCAGTCCCTGGGCCTGTAAGACGGAAGTCACGCTATGTCCTCCTGAGCGGTGCTCCGAAAGGTGGTCATGAAGAGGGCCTCGATGCTCTCGTCGTCGAGGCCGGCCCGGCGGGCCTTGGACAGCCAGCGCTGCAGCTCCAGCCGGAGCGGGCCGTGCGCGGCCAGTGAGGTGTCGGTGAGCGTCTTCGTCACGAACGTCCCCACGCCCGGCCGGGCGGAGGCCAGGCCTTCGTGCTCGAGTTCCCGGTAGGCCTTGAGGACGGTGTTGGGGTTGATCGCCAGCTGCGCGACCACCTCCTTGACGGTCGGCAGCCGGTCTCCCTCGTGCAGCAGGCCGAGCCGGAGCGCGCGCCGTACCTGCTGGACCAGCTGCAGGTACGGCGAGACCCCGGACTTCGCATCCAGATGGAACTCGATCACTGTAATCTCCATTTACCTAGGCTCCTAGTACATTAGATATTTACATATAAGGAACCGGTAAAGGAGGTGTCCGGCGGGAAGCCCGCCGCGTCACCCCCGCGGGGGGCCGGGCAGGGCCTTCCGGAGGCGGTCGGCCATGGCGCCGATCCGCTCGATCAGCTCCGGCGGGTCGTGCACCTCGAACCCGACGTCCATCAGGGCCACCCACACGACGATCTCATCGAGGTCGTCCGCACCGCACAGGAGGACGCAGGTCTCCGCGTCGACGGGCTCCACCGTCCCCACCGTCGGCGGCATGTGCCCGGTCACGACCTCCGCGGGAGCGTGCACGGTGAAGCGGGCCCGGTAGCGGTACGGAGCACTGGAGATCGCCCGGGACGCGTAGGCGGCGAGATCCTCGTCGGGCGGGTCGCGGGGGACGAAGCGCGGTCCGTTCGGCGTCCTCAGGCGCAGCCGGTCGACCCGGTAGGTCCGCCAGTCCTCCTTGTCGACGTCCCAGGCCACGAGGTACCACCGGCGGCCTGAGTGCACGAGCCGATGGGGCTCGGCCGAACGGCGGCTCTCCCGGCCCTCGTGCGACCGGTAGTCGAACCGCAGCCCCTCATGGTCCCGGCAGGCCGCGGCGATGGCGGTCAGCACCTCGGGGTCCACCGGCGCCGCGGCCCCCGTCATGGGCACGGTCATCGACTGCAGAGCATGGACGCGGTGCCGCAGCCGCGAGGGCAGCACCTGTTCGAGCTTCGCGAGCGCCCGTACGGAGGTCTCCTCGATCCCGGCGACCGTGCCCCCGGCAGCCGTCCTCAGCCCCACCGCGACCGCGACCGCCTCGTCGTCATCGAGCAGCAGAGGAGTCGAGCCGAGGTCTCCAACATGTCGTCAATCCTGCCCGCCGCCTAGGACCATAACTGTCCTAGGCGGCTCCTAGCGTCTCCGGCATGACGAAGATCAACCCGTTCCGCATCGACATCCCGCAGGCCGATCTGGACGACCTCCGCGACCGCCTGGCCCGCACCCGCTGGCCGGACGAGCTGCCCGGCACCGGCTGGTCGTACGGCGTCCCGACCTCGTACGCGAAGGAGCTGGCCGAGTACTGGCGGACGGCGTACGACTGGCGGGGGCAGGAGGCGGCGCTCAACGAGCACCCGCAGTTCACCACCGAGATCGACGGCCAGAACATCCACTTCCTGCACGTCCGCTCACCCGAGCCGGACGCGCTCCCGCTGATCCTCACGCACGGCTGGCCCGGTTCGGTCGCCGAGTTCATGAAGGTCATCGGCCCGCTCACCGACCCCCGGGCCCACGGCGGCGACCCGGCCGACGCCTTCCACGTGGTGGCGCCCTCCCTCCCCGGCTTCGGGTTCTCCGGCCCCACCCGCGAGACGGGCTGGAACCCGCGCCGGGTGGCCCGCGCCTGGGCCGAGCTGATGGACCGCCTCGGCTACGACCGGTACGGCGCCCAGGGAGGCGACACCGGCTCGCTGGTCTCTCCCGAGCTCGGCCGCGTCGCCCCGGACGGCGTCGTCGGCGTCCACGTCAACGGAGCCCTGGGATTCCCGTCCTTCGAGCCCGGCGAGCAGGAAGGTCTCACGGAGGAGGAGCAGGCCCGGCTGGCCCGCTACTCGGACGAGGACGGATCGGGTTACGCCGTGATCCAGGCCACCCGCCCGCAGACGCTGGCCTTCGGCCTGCACGACTCCCCTGCCGGTCAGCTGGCCTGGATCGTGGAGAAGTTCAAGGAGTGGACCGACCCCGCCCACGACCTCCCCGAGCAGGCCGTGGACCGCGACCAGCTGCTCACCGACGTCAGCATCTACTGGTTCACCGGCACCGCGGGATCGTCGGCCCGCCTCTACAAGGAGGGCGCGGCCGACTGGGGCCGGCCCGTCGAGAAGTCCGACGTCCCCACCGGGGTGGCGGTCTTCCCGGGCGACGCCGGGATCCGCCGGATCGCCGAACGCGAGCACAACGTGATCCACTGGTCGGAGTTCGACCGGGGCGGCCACTTCGCCGCGATGGAGGCGCCGGACCTGCTGGTCGCCGACGTCCGCGCGTTCTTCCGGCCGGTCCGCTGACCCCTGGCCACCCGGCGACCGGCGGGGCGCCGCCGGCTACGGGGTCAGGCCCGTGACCCGGGCGATGGCGTGCAGCACGCCGTGCTCGTTGTTGGAGCCGGCCAGATAGCGGGCCCGCCCGATCACCTGCGGGTGGGCGTTGGCCATGGCGAAGGACCACTCGGCGGCGTCGAGCATCTCCAGGTCGTTGAGGTAGTCGCCGAAGACCATGGTCTGCGCGGGTGTGACGCCCAGCTCCTGCTGGAGCCGCCGCACGGCCGCGCCCTTGCCGGTGCCGGTGTGCATGACGTCCACCCAGTGCTCGCCGGAGACCACCACCTGGTGGGTCTCGTCGAACGGCTTCAACGCCGGCGCCGTGCTGTGCTCGGCCGTACCGAAGTCGAACAGGGCGATCTTGATGATGTCGTCGTCGACGGAGGCCAGGTCGTCCACCGGGGTCAGGAGGGCGTAGTACTTGACGGCCTCGGCCAGGAAGGCCGGGTCGGTGCGCTCCACGTAGGCGGTGCGCTTGCCGCAGACGACGGCGCCGATGTCCACGCCGTCCGCCGCCAGGCCGCGCGCGGCCGCCACGACGTCGCGGACGAACGGCGGCTCCAGCAGGTCGGAGCTGACCTCCCGGCCGTCGCGGACCACGAAGGCGCCGTTCTCGGCGATGAAGACCGTCCCGTCGAAGGCGTCCTTGAACTGCACGGCCAGCGAGGCGTACTGGCGGCCGCTGGCGGGGCAGAACAGCACGCCGCGGCTGCGCAGCCGCTCCAGCAGGGGCCACAGGTCCGCGGGGATCCGCCCGTCGTCGTCCAGGAGCGTGCCGTCCATGTCGGTGACGATCAGGCGGATGTCGGCGGGCAGGTCCGGCCGGTCGGCGGTCAGAGGCCGGGCGGGAGCGTTGCCGGGGTGTGTCACAGGCGTTCCTCGGGGTGGGGGCGGTCCTCGCATGCTACGTGCGACGGGAGGCCCATGGCGCCGACGATGCGTCACATCCCGGCCGGATCGACCCGGCCCCGCCCGAGACCTGCTCCGGCCCGTCCGCTCCGCAGCGGCACGGCGGTTCCTCGTAGGACCGGTGACGATCCGGGCTGCATGCACTCACCTCATTCACACATTCACCCACCGTAACGGACCGAATGCTGATAGACACATCCTTGCGGGCGGGGACGCCACAGGGGGAGGACCCGTGTCCGCATTCGGGGACGCGGGTGCCGTCGGTCATCGGCGTACGACGACCGACGGCACCCGCGTCCCCGGTGGCCTTGCAGCCAGGTCACATCCACCGCACAGGACGGCCGAGTCCCCGGGACGGTCACCGGCCGGTGCGGGCGGCCCGCGCGACGGACGCGCGGCAGCCGGACATCCGGAGGCGTCATGGAGATTCCCGCCCAGCTCGTGTGCCGCACCTGCACCCGAGTCCTGGTGGCCGAGGACGGAGCCGGCAGCGGCGTCTACACCCCGGCCCGGGGCCGGCTCATCGTCGCACGCGGCTACTGTCTCTGCTCCGCCCCCGGTGAGTCCTCCGTCGACCAGCCGACCGCGGTCTTCCCGGCGGCGAGGGAGAACTCCGCCGGCCCGTTGGTGCCGCCACCCCGGCCGGCGGACGCCCCGGCCGGCTGAGCCGGCCATCCGGTGCCGGAGGACGCCGGTCGCTTTCCGCGGGAGGACGCCGGTCGCTTTCCGCGGGAGGACGCCGTTGAGCGCCTCGGCCGCGAAATCGTACGATTCATTCCACACCGAGGTCGTCCGGGCGTTACACGGCGGTGATCGCTGGTAGAGGTGATGGACACGTGACACGAACTCTGCAGGCAGGAACCTCCGCGATGACATCCCCGCCCGGCTCCGGCCACCGCCCGAACCTGACCGTCTCCCTCGTCCGGCGTGACCGGACCGCCGTGGTCCATCTGGGCGGAGAGCTCGACCTGCACACCGTGCCGGTCCTGCGCGACGCGCTGGAGTCGGGGGCCGTCTGGGGCCCGCCCGCCACCCGCGCGGTGATCCTGGACCTGGGCGGGATCACCTTCTGCGACTCGTCCGGGCTGGGTGAGCTGATCGCGGTGATGAAACACGGCCAGGCCGCCGGCATCCGGTTGCTGCTCAGCACGGTGCCCGCCGTGATGGCGCGGCTGCTGGCCATCACGGGCCTGGACAAGGCGTTCGTCGTCTGTCCCGACACGGATGAGGCCCTCCGCCGGGCCGCGGAGAGCTGACCCCGCCGGCCTGACGGAGAAGGGAACGGCCGCGCGACGCGGCCACGACGAGAGGACGCCCATGCGGCACATCGAGTTCGGCGCTTCTCCGGAGCCGCCCCCGGCCGGCTCACCCGTCCAGGTCGCGGGCCCGTTCCGGCCCGACCTCCTGATCGAGGCCGAGGCGATCGCCGCCGTCCCCGTCTGAGCCCGCGGATCCGGCGGAGGGGCCCGGCCGGGGCCGGCCGGCGGACCCTGCATGCCCGGCGGCGGCGCCGCGAGGCCGAGAAAAAGAAAATTCCCATCAGCGCAGGACAGCGTCCGGTGACGGGTGCGTCCCCGGCCGCACGGCTGGGGAAAAGAGCCCGGGCGGCGTACCGTGAAAGCAGCGGTCACCGCCTGCGGGTGTTCTACCTGCAGGCGCAGTCTCCATCCGCCGTGGATCGGGAAACCCCTGCATGACCTTCCTCTCGATCACCGTGAGCGATCACCGCGCATTCTCGGTGGTCACCCTGAACGGTGAACTCGACACTCTTTCCGTCGGCCGCCTGCGCCAGGTGATCGAGCGGACCCTCGACTGCGGTCGCGTGCATCTCGTCGTGGACACCGCCGGCCTGAGGTTCTGCGACTCCTGCGGCCTGCGGACGCTGATCGCCGCATGGCGGCAGACGAACGAGCAGGGCGGGAGCCTGCGCCTGGTCCGGGTGCACGGCCCGCTGGGCCGCCTGCTGGAACTGACCGGGCTGAGCACGGTGTTCCCCACCGCCGGGCACGCCGACCTGGCCCGCGCACAGCCCGCCCGCGCTCGGATCGACCACCTCTGACGGTTCCGCCGACGCGGGCCGCCCCCGCCGCCCGCCGCCGGACCGGACGTTCAGCCGCTGCGGACCAGCGGGCGGCGGGCGGGGTCCGGCTCGGCCTGGCGCAGCACCTCTTGCCCTCACGGAAGCGGTTCGGGAGCGTGGCGCCGATTACGGCGCGGGGCGCGAAGGCAACCGTCCCGCACCGCCGGCGCACTCCTTGCGCTCCAGCGGTCCGGCTTACTGGATGACGAGGGCGGCCGCGTCATGTGCGACGTGGTCGTCAGCCGTGCTCACCGTACGAGCCGCTCCGCGGGTGTGCTCGCACCAGTCGGTCTGGGCGGGGGCCTCGCGGGTGTCCGCATCGACCCGCCGGACCTCTCGGCCGAAGAACCAGGGAGGCCGGATCCATGGAAGGAACACCCCTCATGCGTTCTGTCTCCCGCCTGGCGGCCGCGCTCGCCGGGACCACCGCCCTGGCGGCCGCGCTCGTCGCCGTGCCCGCCCTGGGCGCGCAGGCCGCCGCCAAGGACGACGGCCTGCAGCTGGTCGTGCCGACGCTCGCCTCGATGCTGCCCGGCCAGCAGGGCTGGATCAGCGCCATGTGGAAGGCCTCCACCGACGTGTGCGGTGTGAAGGTCACCGCCACCGCGCCCGGCCTGACCATCGGCTATCCCGCGAACACCGGCTCCTACACCTCGTTTCACGAGGCGGACAGGCTGGCCGCCGACGCGATGGACTTCACCGCGCTGAACGTGAGCGTCCCGGCGAGCGCGTCCGGCCCGGTGAAGGTGACGCTCGACGTCTCCTACACGCAGCTGCCGCCGGGCCAGGCCAAGAAGGACGACCCGTCCGTGGTGGAGAAGTTCGACTGCAAGGGCCCCAAGGGCAGCCAGACGGTGACCGCCACCTTGCCGATCGCCTCGGCGACCGGCGCCGCGGTGGTGCAGAAGACCACCGCCGTCACCGTGGCCAAGGACACCCCTGCCTGGGTCAGGATCGCCTTCGAGGCGCGCAGGCCCGGTCTGGAGGACTTCCGCGTCACCGTGGCCCCGCCCGCGGGGCTGGAAGTCGCCTACCCCGGGGAGAAGACCTCCGCCGGCCTGTACGACGACGTCGCACCGGCGGTGGCGCGCGAGGACTACGCCGCCGTCCGCTTCGACGCCTCCGGCCTGGCCGCCGGCACCTACAGGCTCCCGGTGCGCGCCGCCTACACCGGCGGCAGCCACACCGGCGAGCTCGCCCTCACCGTCGAGTGACCCCCGGCGGTGCGGCCCGGCCCGCGAGGACCCGGCCGCACCGCCCCGGCTCGTCCGCTCGTCCACCACCGTCCGAGCCCTTTGAAGGAGGAACCCGGCGTGAAGCACCGCACCGGCACCGCCCCGGCCCCCGCGGCCTCCCCGCAGGAGCAGCCGCCCGCGAACAGTTCAGCGGTCAAGCGCCGCGCCGTCGCGGCGGTCGCCGCGATCCTGTCCGCGCTCGCCGCGGCCGCCCTCGTGCTGCTCCTGCCCGACGCCACCGGAGCGGCCGGACAGCAGGCCGCCGCGGCTCCGGCCGCAGCCCCGCGGCCGGACGCGGCCCCGGTCACCGCCCCGCGGCCGGACGCGGCCCGGACACCGGATGATCTCTTCCTGACCTCCCACGCCGGTCACCTGTGCCGGGTGCAGTCGACCGTCTACGCCGACCCCGCGCAGCTGGCCGAGGCCTACCGGACGGTTCCGGACCACCCGGGCCTGTCGAAGGCGCAGACGGACACCTTCAACGAGCGCCTGCAGAACGACGGGGCCTTCGCCGCCCGGCTGGCCCGGCGCCTGGCCGACACCTGCCGGCCGGCCACTCCGTAGCGCCCGGCCGGCGCCCGCCGACCCCGCCCTCTTCCCCGACTACGCAGAGTGATATGAACGATGTGACGTGACGGATGACGACCGGCCGTACGCGACCCCCTGCGCGTGACGGGGAACGACGGGGGAGACGCCGGTGGGGACACGGGGGGAGGCACCGACGGGGGCGCCGGTCGGCCGCCGCGCACTGCTGGCCCTCGGCCTCGGCCTGGGCGCGGCAGTCAGGCTGGACGTCCTGGGCGCGCCCGGCGCACCGGCCCGGGCGGCCGCACGATCCGTGCAGCCGGTGCCGGTCGCGGCCCGGCGGCGCGCGATCGCGTTCCTGGACGCCATGATGGACGCCCACGCCACCGGCGAGCGCCTGCGCCTGCCGACCTCCTTCGCCGACCAGGCCCGCCTGTACGGCACCGCGTTCACCTACGACGCGGCCCTGGCGATCCTGGCCTACCTCGCCGACACCCGCACCGAATCGTTCCAGCGGGCCCGGCTGCTGGGCCGCTCCCTCGTCTACGCCCAGCAGCACGACCCGCTGGCCTCCGACGGCCGGCTGCGCCAGGCCTACACCGTCGGCCCCACCACCGCCGATGCCGGCCGGGAACCCGACGCGTTCGTCAACGCCGACGGGACCGTCAACATCGGCGGCGCCTACGGCTCCACCGCCTCCGGCACCGGTGAGCAGGCCTGGGCAGGTCTGGCGCTGTGCGCGCTGTACCGCCGAACCCGTGACGCGCAGCTGCTGGCCGCCGCAACGCGGCTGGCCTCCTGGGTGGTGGACACCTGCACCTCGGCCGGCGCGCTGGGCGGCTTCACCGGAGGCATCGACCGCGACGGCCGTCCCCGCCCCCAGGCGAGCACCGGCCACAACGCCGACCTGGCCGCGTTCTTCAGCCGGCTCGCCGACCTCACCGGCGAGCGCGCCTGGCGCACCCACCGTGAGCGCGCCGCGGCATTCGTCACCCGCATGTGGGACGCCGACCGCCAGGCGTACGCCACCGGCTCACCCGACGGCGCCACCATCGACACCGAGTCGCTGTGGCTGGAGGCCCAGACCCACCCCTGGCTGGCCTTCACCACCCCCGGCCACGCCGGCTGCCTGACCACCGTCGCCCGCCGGCTGGCCGTCACCGACACCTCCGCCTCGCCGAACAGCGCCCTGTCCGGGAACCTGCGCCTGCGCGGCGTCACCGTCTCGGCCGCCAGCCGCACCGCTGCCACGGCCACGCCGATCGAGCCGGGGCTGCCCGCCCCTGATCCGGACGCGGTCTGGCTGGAGGGCACCGCCCAGTACGCCGCCGCCCTGCAGCGCACCGGCCGCGGCGCCGCGGCCGCCGACCCCTGGCTGCGGGAGCTGGCGCTCGCCCAGAACCGGCTCGGCGCCGGGCAGACCGTTGCCGGAAAGGCCCTGCCCGCGCGCAGCGGCCTGCAGGCCGCCTCCAGCCCGCTGCATGTCGGCGAGGGCGCCTCCGGATACCTGCCGGTGCTGCACGTCGGTACCACCGCCTGGTACGTGCTGGCCGCCACCGGCACCGATCCGCTGCGCGCACCGGCCACCACCCGAGGCACCGCCCAGACGCAGCAGACCACGCCCGCCCCGGCAGCGGGCAGGGCCAGGGCGAAGCGCAGAGTGGCGGCCAGGCGCAGGGCCAGGCGGAGACGGAGGACGAGGGCGAGGGCGAGGGCGAAGCTCCGGAAGCTCAGGAGGCAGGGGCGCCGCGGCGTCGGGTGAAGGGGAGGGTTCGCGGCGGGCGCCTTTTCTCGGAGGTTCGGTGATCAGCTGCGGGTCGTGGTCGAATATGGCCATAGCGCCGCCCGCTGCGCACTCATGCGTCGTATTCGTCGGGGAAGCGGAGCGCGGGTCCACTGGCGTGGAGGCCGAGGGGGGTCGCGCGGCCTTCGGGTTCTTCCCATGCCTCTTGGCGGCCGAGCGCGGTGAGGTCGAGATAGGGGTTCGAGGCGTAGGTGAACTCGATGCCGCGGCCGAAGGTGGAGTAGGTGTGGTGGACGGCGTCGTCTACGCGGAGGAAGACGCTGATGCCCGGGTAGTCACCGCGCATCGCCGCAGTCCAGGGAGTCCCCGCCGCCGCCAGCTCCGCCTCGGTGCGGTGGTTGAGCAGCACCGGAGCGACCCGCTCGTCCACGGTGGCGTGGAAGTCGTAGTTGAAGTCGCTGCCGGCCGAGGAGTACCAGGGAAACGTCCAGCCCATCCGTTCGCGGAACGCGGCGATCTTGTCGTACGGGCTGCGGGACACCGCGACGAGCGTGGTGTTCCGGATGTGCAGCTGGGTCGGTTCAGGGATGACGTCGGCGGTGGTGGAGCAGCTGGTGCAGCCGACGTCACGGGGATGTTCGTTTCCGTCGGCGTCGATGTCGTAGCTCCACATGAAGTGATGCATCACCAGCTGCGGTCGGCCTTCGAACAGGTCGAGCAGGCTCACCCCTCCGTCCGGGCCTTCGAACGTGTACGGCTTGTCCACCCGAACCATCGGCAACCGGCGCCGGTCGGCGTTCACCCGGTCGTACGCCCGGGTGAGCTCCTTCTCCTTCACCAGCAGCTCCTTGCGGGCGGCGAGCCACTCTTCACGCGACACCACCTCGGGCAGGTTTCCCAGCGACATCTCCGTCTCCTCTGACTGCTCTGGGTTTGTAACCGCTGAACGGTCACAACCCTAAGAGCACTGGTCACGACCATGGGGGACGCTCCCCGAAGGCATCAAGCGGGTGCGGGGCCTGGAGCCGGGGACATCGCCAGCGAGACCTTCCTGATCGCTTGGGGACGGCTTGAGAGTGTGCCTGAACCGCCGTTGCCCTGGCTGCTCGGCGTGGCCCGCAATCTCCTACGGACGCAACGCCGGTCCCGGCTACGCGGGCAGAGCCTGGTCGAGCGGCTCGCCGACCAGAGGAAGGTGCCGACGCCGTCTTCGGCGCTGATGCTGAGTCGCTGAGCCCGGTCTTCGCCCGGCGGCGAGGAGGAGCGGGGAGTGGCCGGGCGTGGACCTGTCCTGCTCCGCCACCTGCTGATTTACTACGTAAAGGGTGCGGTCATGGTGACCAAGAACCAACGCCGATCCGGCCTTCCTCGGTGTCGGCACGGCCGGGGAGGCCGTCCAGAGGTCGCAGTATCAGCAGCATGACGGGCCGACCCGCAACGGCCGGGACACGTCGGATGCGGAGCCGGCCGACATGCGGCGGAGAAAGTTATGTCGCCGGGACACACTGTCGGACGGAGCCCTCCTTGGCAGGATTCGTGTATGGAACTCACTGTTCGTGGTCTGCGGCACAACCTCCTGGTCCGTGGACCCATCGACGGCCCGCCCGTGCTGCTGATCCACGGCAACTGCTCCTCTGCGGCATTCTGGGAGCCGCTGGTGCGGCTGCTGCCCGAGCACTGGCGGATCGTCGCACCCGACCTGCGCGGTTACGGAAGCACCGACGCCGCTCCGGTCGACGCCACCCGCGGGCTGCGTGACTTCGCCGACGACCTGGCCGCGCTGCTGGACGCGCAGGAGGTCTTCCCGGCCGGCGCCCGTCCGGTCGTGGTGGCTCACTCCATGGGCGGCGGCGTGGCGATGCAGCTTCTGATCGACGCCCCCGAGCGGGTCGCCGCGCTGCTGCTGGAGGCGCCGCTGTCGCCGTACGGCTTCGGTCTGGGCGGGGCGGGCGCGGCCAACCCCGACTTCGTGGCCCGCCTGCAGGCCGGTGACCGCGGCGGCGACTCGCCCGCCAGCCCCCGGATGATCCTGCGCACGTACTACGTGGCCGATCCGGCGAGCCTGGACGCGGACGAGGAACTGCTGCTCGACACGGTCCTGTCCACCGCGACCGGCGAGGGCAACTACCCGGGCGACGCGGTCGCCTGCGACGACTGGCCGGGCAGGGGAGCCGGCCGGCGCGGCGTGCTCAACGCCATGGCGCCGCAGTGGTTCGACATCGCCGACGACCTGGTCGCGGTTCCCGGCAAGCCGCACGTGACCTGGGTGCGGGGCGACGTCGACCAGATCGTCTCGGACACGTCCCTGTTCGACCTGGCCTACCTCGGCAAGCTCGGCGCGGTTCCCGGCTGGCCGGGTGAGGATCTCTGCCCGCCCCAGCCGATGGTCACCGAGACCCGGGCGGTCCTCGACCGCTACACCGAGGCCGGAGGCTCCTACGAGGAGATCGTCTACGAAGGGGTGGGGCACAGCCCGCACATCGAGCGCACCGCCGACTTCGCCACGATCGTGACCCGCCTCCTGGCGGATACGGCGGCGGACAACGTGACGGCGGGCAGCGTGACGGGCGCCGCGGCCGAGGCGCCGGGCCGGTGAGCGAGCCGGTCTACCGCCGGGAGCGGGTGCCCGTCCGGGGCGGCGCGCTGCGGGCGGGGGCGTGGGGCGAGCGGGGGCCGCTGATCGTCGCAGCCCACGGCATCACCTCCTCCCACCTGGCGTGGACGCTGCTCGGCCCGGACCTGGGGCGCGACCACCGCTTCGTCGCGGTGGACCTGCGCGGCCGGGGCGGCAGCCGGGATCTGCCGGAGCCGTACGGCATGGCCGCGCACGCCGATGACCTCGCCGCCGTGATCGAGCACTACGGCGGCGGGCCGGCCCTGCTGGCCGGGCACTCGATGGGCGGGTTCGTCGTGGCCGAGACCGCCCGCCGCCACCGGAACCTGGTGGACCGGCTCATCCTGGTGGACGGGGGAGCGCCGCTCCCCCTGCCCGCGGGCGCGGGCACCGTACGGGAGGCGATCGAACGCACAGTGGGGCCGATCGTGGCGCGGCTGGAGCGGACATTCGCGACCCGGGAGGAGGGCCGGGACCTGTGGCGCGCGCATCCGGCCTTCGCCGAGTGGACCGAGGCGTGCGCCGCCTACGCCGATTATGACCTGGTGGACCTGGGCGACCGGTTCGAGGCCGCGTGCCGGATGGAGGCCGCGCTCGCCGACGCGCCCGAGGTGTACGCCCTGCCCGGCGCGGTCCCCGAGCCGCTGCCGGTGCCCGCCGTGTTCCTTCGGGCGGCCCGCGGCATCCTGGACGAGCCGGACCTGCCGCTGTACTCACCCGGCCAGGCCACCGAGTGGCTGCCCGGTGTCGCGGAGTCCACCGTGGAGGGCGTCAACCACTACACGATCACCCTGTCCCCCCGGGGCGGCGCGGCGGTCGCCACCGCCGCACGCGCTCTCGTGCACTGACCCGCGGGACTCCGTACGGCCGGCAGGGCGTCTTCTTCGGCACCGGTGACGAAGGAGACGTAGCCGTCCCCGGACTCCTCGCCGTCGTCGAGCTCCTTGGCCCGGCCCTGCTCCTGCAGGTGGAGGATGGAGTCCTCGATCTGGTCAGTCCACGGGATACGCGTCTGCGGCAGAGCGGGTTCCGTCGGGGGAGGACGCCTTGCTGTGGAGGAGGTGATCCGCACCGCCATGGCCTTACCGTCATGCCGTTTCAATGCGGCAGCGCCGCCCGCGCCGACGAGGTCCCCGCCTCGACGACGACGGCCTCGACCCGCGGTCCCGGTCCCGCGGCCCACGACCGTGCCGGACATCCCTTGATGCGAGCACCGACTGATACGAGCGCCGACCCCCCTTTTGAACGTGTTCAACTCTCTGAGCTAGGCTCCTCTCATAGATCTGAGGGAAGCCTGATGAAGATAGTGATACCCGGGGGAACCGGACAGATAGGCACGATCCTGAATCACGCGCTGACCGCCGCAGGCCATGAGGTTGTGGTCCTGACCAGAGGACCGGTGCGCGGCCGTGAAGTCCGCTGGGACGGCGGGACCCTGGGTCCATGGGCGGAGGAGATCGACGGCAGCGACATCGTGGTCAACCTGGCCGGACGCAGTGTCAGCTGTCGCTACACTCCAGCCAATCTGCAGGCCATGATGGATTCGCGGGTGCGCTCCACCCGGGTTGTGGGTGAGGCGATCGCAGCCGCCGCGCGGCCTCCCCGGGTCTGGTTGCAGATGAGCACCGCCACTGTCTACTCTCACCGCTTCGACGCGCCCAACGACGAGGCGACCGGCGTGCTCGGCGGCACTGAACCCGGCGTCCCGGGCTACTGGGCCTACAGCGTCGAGATCGCGAAAGCGTGGGAGCAGGCGCAGGAGCGAGCCGAAACCCCGCACACGCGCAAGGTCGCCATGCGCTCTGCCATGGTGATGAGTCCCGATCGCGGCGGCGTCTTCGACGTCTTGCTGCGGCTGGCGCGGCTCGGCCTCGGCGGCCCGGTCGCGGGCGGTGCGCAATACGTGTCCTGGATCCACGACCGCGACTTCGTCCGCGCTGTCGAGTTCCTGATCGACCGGGACGACCTCGCCGGGCCGGTGAACCTCGCCGCTCCCGTTCCTCTCCCGCAGCGCATGTTCATGCGCGTGCTGCGCGCCGCGTGGGGTGTCCCGGTGGGCCTGCCGGCAACGAAGTGGATGGCCGAGCTCGGCGCGTTCGCGCTGCGCTCGGACACCGAACTTCTGTTGAAAAGCCGCCGAGTCGTCCCCGGCCGCCTGCTCGGAGCGGGTTTCGCTTTCGACTACGCCCAGTGGCCGGAGGCCGCCGGAGACCTCGTGCGGCGCGTGCGCGGCGGGTCCGGCTCCACCAGGTGAGCCTTCGGCGCCTGCCGACCGTTTCCGACCGCTCATGCCTGACTCGCCGGGGGCTCCCAGGCCGAGGAGAGGCACAGCAGACGGGCCGAACGGTAGAGCATCGTGACCAGGGCGCCGACGGCGGCGAACCAGACGGTGAGCGGGACGACGCCCGGGTCGGCATAGCCGTACCCGGCCGGAAGGGCGAGCGCTCCCGGGCCGACCACAGCCCAGCGCAGCACGTCGAGGAGGTCGGCTCTGGAGACGTCCCCATAGGTGCGGATCCGCCTGATGACAGCATCAACGGACAACCAGACGGTGACCAGGGCGCCGACGGTGCAGGCGATGCCGATCCCATGCTGGATGGGCGCGGACATCGGGGAACGGTCCGGAACCGCGTCGGATGTGACCAGCGAGAGACACGAGGCGGCGGCCATGGCGATGGCGGCCGGCCTCGCCCGCCCGAAGGGGTCGTCGGCGGACCGCTCCAGCTGAAACAACCCGGACGCACACAGACTCCATCCGACAGGGTCGAACAACAGATCGAAGCCATTGAGCCGGAACGCGCCGAAGACGACGGCGAAACCGATAGCGATCTTCATGACGGGCGGCACGTGCCACCGCCTTCCAGGTGTTCCGCTGTCCATTGGTGAGTCGGTCGTCAGAACTGGTCAGGGTTCACCGCTCCGTTGCAGACCTTTCCGGCGAGACCCCGCTGCCAGGCGACCAGGACGCTCCCCGCAGGTCCGCTCAACCGCCAGGAGTTCCACATCGCCTCGGCCGACCCTGAGCGCAACCAGGTTCGGTAGGTGAACGTAACCGGTCGGGGCTCGTGCGGTACTGCCGCGCAGTCGGTGATGACGACGCGCCTGCGCAGATACTCCATCCCGCCGCCCGCCACGGTGACCGTGAAGCGTTCATTCCTCGCCTCGTCGGCGGGGAGGAAACGCAGGCCTGGTATTTCCGCCGAGATACCGGTGAAGGTGAAGGGGGTCGGTCCCTCGTTCTCAAGCTCGATGTCTATGTCGGTGGACAGGACACCGTTCTCATCCACCTGGGCATGGAGGAAGAAACCGTCCAGGCTCCAGCGGATATGCGGAGTGAGCGCTCCCGACCACCACAGGCCCGAGGCGAAAAGCGCCAGTGCGAGGCAACCGGCCATCACGGCTTGTGATGACGATTGCACACGTCGGGAACGCCATGTGACAACACCGAATTGCTGCCATATATGGCCTGAATC
The DNA here is from genome assembly GCF_014647955.1 of Planomonospora antibiotica. Taxonomy (NCBI): domain Bacteria; kingdom Bacillati; phylum Actinomycetota; class Actinomycetes; order Streptosporangiales; family Streptosporangiaceae; genus Planomonospora; species Planomonospora antibiotica. The sequence continues at coordinate 140,542 of NZ_BMQE01000016.1, forward strand.
CATGATCGAAAACAATATATGGTGAGATCTTGTGACGATACCCCCGCTGGTCTTCTGGGCGGCCGCCGTGCTCACCGTGCTGGCGGCGGTCGTGCCCGTCACCTCCGAACGGCTCACCAGATTCGCCGCCCTGACCGGCCTCTCCGTCACGACGGACAACGCCCGTCGGATCATCGACCACTTCACGGCCCTGCGCCGGGAGCGGCTGATCCTCCTCGCTGTCGCCGTCCCCCTGGCATTTCTTACCGATGACCCGTTCTACCTGGTCCTGGGCTGGTGCGCCGGCTCCATCCTCCCCCGCACCAGGCCGACCGCCCGAGCACCGCAAGCTGTTCATCACGATGCAGGGGTCCATCGGAGGGCGTGGTTTCTCGGCCTGGGCGGCGCCGCGGTGATGAGCGTCTGGCCGCTGCTCGATCAGGGAGCCGCTCCGGCGCGCTTGGCCCATGCCGCCATCGTGATCGTCGTGGCGGCGGCCGTACCGCTCACCGCCCGAACCCTGGCCGCCGGGCCGGAGCCCGGAACGCCGGACGCCATCACCCTGGCAGAGTCGGCCCTCCGCCGGTGGTCGGCGCGGAACCTCTACCTCAGCGGGACCGCGATCGTCCTGGCGGGCGCACTCCTCACCCCCGGGCAGCCGCCCCGGCGTGAACTGCCCGGATACTCGATGCCCCTGTCCTTCCCGGAGTCCACGGCCGTGTTCACGACGGTCGACGAATACGACGGACCCACCTGCCCGTGGTTCGACCAGATGGATGACCCCTGCCGGTACTGGCTGGTGAACGGGGAACCGTTCCCGCAGGCCGCGCCGTACATCATCAGGAAAGGCGGAGCACCCCAGCGGGCGCCGTTCACGCGCAGCCCCGACGAGAAGGCCGTCGTCTACCTGGACAGGCGCAGTCGCCGCATGGTCTACCAGGACGCCGGGGGCGTCCGCCCCCTCACCGGCCGCCTGGCCGACGCCGAGATGCCCACACCCGTCTTCGCCGGCCAGAGCAGATATGTCGCCCTGGCCGGGCATGACACGCAGGTCACCGACATCCGGACCTGGAAGACGGTGTCGATCCCCGGCGCCCGGCAGGTCCACGATCTCAACCTCGGCGGAGTCGTGGCCACGACGGCCACCCGGGTACTCGTGCTCGACCACCGGGGAAGGACCCGGATGAGCCTTCCCCGCAGAAAGCCGGCGAAGGACGTCGCCGAGGACACCTATCACCTCCGGACGGACGGGAAGCGCTTCGTGGTCATCTGCGGTGATGCGACGTGCGTCGAGACCTTCGACCCGGGAACCGGTGAACGTCTGTCCGGCGTCACTCCAGTGTTCCCGGGTGACGACTTCCTCGACGTCGGCCTCGGCTGGTCGAAGACAGGCACCTTCCGGGTTCGCGGCGGCATGAGCGAACGCGTCTACGACCTCGACCTGGACACGGGCGAACTCCGGAGACGGAAGAAGTGACGCGTGGATCCGGTGCGGTCGTCGCAGCGGCACGGGTCCTTCTCCGAGCCGATGACCGTCCTGCCGGCCGACCCTCGGACCGCCCGGCTGATCGGAGCGGGGACGCGAGATCCTCGCCATGCGGCGCGGCTGACGGTCCCGAGGTCACGGTGCTCGATCCGCTCCTCGGGCCGGTGTCCGCGCGAGCCGGTGAGGAGCCGGCCGTCGTCCGCAGGCCCATGGCGGTCCCCGGGCCTGTACGGCCGCCGGCCGGGGCCGTTCCGCGACCGTGCACCGTACGGCCGGCGCTCCGGCCCGGCGTCCTGCCCGCGCAGACGGTCGAGCACGCGCCAGCGGATCAGAGGACTCACTTCAGGGTGTATTTGCACATGCTCTCTTCGGCGCCGCTCGTGGCGACCTCCTCGCCGTCGACGAGGATGCGGCAGGAGGCGGGCTTGAGCATGCCGCCGGAGTCGCGGACCGAGCCGGGGATGATGGAGACCGGCACGCCGACCTTCTGCTCGGCCTCGGTGAGCTCGACCGTCACGGTCTTCTTCCACGGGAGGGTGACGTCCGCTTCGGAGCCGCTGCTCCCGGCGGTGTAGACGATCGGCTGCATGACCTTTCCCTTGCCGTTCACCTCAAGAGTGACCTCCCGGGTCTGCGTCTGCGAGGCGGTGGACTGCTCGGACGGCAGGCTCGACGGAGGAAGAGGTGCAGTGGAGGGTGCGGCCGTCGTGCCGCCGGCGCCTCCGCAGGCGGCGGTCAGCGTCAGCACCGCGAGCAGCCCGGGGATCCGTCCGTTCGACATCAGCTTGATCATGACGAACAAGGCTACCGATTCCCGAAGGAGGTGACATCTTTCCGTCTCATCCGCAGGACACGGCCGCCTTGCCGACACCGATGCCCGACTCCTGGCGCGAGGACGGAACACCGCTCTCCATCGTCTCGCTCACGGTCACCTGCAACCGGATCACCGCCATCGCGACCGCGGCCGATCCCACCAGGATCGCATCGATGCAACCGCCGGACCCATCGTGAGGCGTCCTCGCGATGTCCACCACGTCCGGAGCGGAACCGGCGCCCTCGGGTGATCCCGTTCGCCCTCTACGCGACCTGAACGGAGGCCGATCAAGAAGGTCTTGATCCACTCTCTGGCGTCGTTCCTGTTCGACCCCGCCGGCCGCCTGTGCCGCGTCTCGGGCATCGATCACCTGTCCACGGTGTGGGCGGGCGCAGGCCGCCGCGGCGCAGGAGGTCAGAGCCGGGTCGACCCTGAGGTGGATGACGATGTGCGCCATCGCCGCGAAGTAGCCCAGCGATATGGCCGCCTGAACGGCGACGACCACGACGACCGTGTGCCGGTCGCCGTGGTCGACGGGGTCCTCGTGGGGAACGTTCACGCCGTGGGCAGGACGTTCAGCCGGTGCAGCAGTTCACGCGCGAGGGTGACGCGCTTCGCGGCGTCGCCGTCCATGTTCAGCGCGAACGTGTACACGCGTCCGCCGCGTTGGAGACGCGAACGGCCTCACGCATGCTCATGTCCTTCTCCCACTCGGGGAACGGCTGCTGCGTGCCGTCCCAGGGGATCACCTCGTCGGGGCTCTTGACCACGCCGGTCTGCAGAGCGACCAGCGCGTGCGGGACCTTGAAACTGGAGGCGGGCACCATCGGCTTCTCGGCACGCCGGCGGTCCACCACGGTCACCTTCCTGGACGACACGTCCAGCAACGCGAACGTGCCTCGCACCTTCGCCGCGTCGAACACCGCGCGCAGATCATCGCGTACAACGGTATCCGGCCTGACCTCATGGGCCGTCGCGACCATGGCGCCGCCCAGCGGGACGCTCTCGTGGGCGGTGGCACCGTACGCGGGGACGCCGCAGAGAGTGAGCGAGGCGAGCACGGCGGCGCCGAGCCAGGGGCGTAGGACCTGCGGAATCGTCTTCTTCATGCGCAGAGACCATCACAGGACATCGTTACTGTCCAATATCGATATTTATCGAAGACTGATATTCACATCGATATCATCACAGCTCAGAGCGCTTGTTCACGAACCGAAGGCCTTCTTCGTGCGCGGCCTGTCCGCATCGACGCCTTCGCCCAGGCCTGGGGCCGCTCTGCCCGGCGGCGGTCAAGAGCCTGCTGACCGACCGCCACAGCCTCACCACCTGCCTGCGCTTCCCGATCGAGCACCACGAGCGCGTGCGCCACTCCGACTTCATCGAGCGCACCGTCGCCGGCGAGCAGTCCGGCCACGCGGTGCAGGAGGAGCCGGACGCGCTCGTGCGATCCCCCGGCGTGGACCTGGGGCGGACGACCGACCCCTGCGATTCGCTGGTGCGTGCCGCGCTGACCCCGGCCTGGAGCAGCGCGACCTCGCCTGTCTCGGTCGGGTCACCGCACGACAGCCGGCACCCGAAGGTCTTCGGGTTCGACATCGCTCCCGGGCGCTGGATCCCGATCGTGATCACGGCGGAGCCGATCAGGAACGCGTGCTCGTGAATGCCGGCGGGTTCTCGTCCTGGCGCCGCTCTAGGACGACTTCGAGGGGGAGGGGGTTGCCTCGCCAGGCTGCTGCCAGGTCTTGGAGGGGGAGGCCGAGGGCTTCGCCGAGGCAGACGACGGTGCCGAAACCAGGCGAGGGGAGTCGGCCGGACTCGATCTTGCGGAGGGTCTCGGGGGAGATGCCCGCGGCACGGGCGACTTCCGCAGGGTCGCGTCCCGCTCGCGCGTGGCGAAGCAGGGCGCCCAGGCGCCTGCCGGCTTCGATCTGCTCGGGTGTGAGCGGTTGGCGGACCATGCCTCACAGGATAGGGCTGGTATTAGTATACCGGCAAGCGTCGAAGTGTTGGTATAACTATACCAACACTCCTTGACGCAAGGCCGCGTAGTTAAGGATCTCGGACGTGCGGCAAGCCACCGGTGAGTACGGCCA
>NZ_BMQE01000017.1:0-143938 GCF_014647955.1 Planomonospora antibiotica
CGCCAATCCCGACCAGGCCACCCTCATTTACCTGCGAAAACAGGATGGAATCAGCTCAATCTCCTTGGATAAGACTTGGAAGTGGCTTGGAACCGGGGCCGGAGCGTTCTCGTCCTGTGAGGCCGGGCAACCGGGGTCCGTCTGCGGGATGGCTGGTACCGCCGGGAAAACGTGTCGCGCCGGGCCGTCCCGGAGTGGCATGCTCGGTCAGCGGACCACGGAAAGGAAACCGAAATGCATCTCCGACGTCGAATGAGCATGCCCGGGCGGGCTCGCATGTGACGATCGGCGATGTCGGATGCGAGCCGTCCCGGGCATTCGGACCGGGGCGGCTTCTTGCATTCCTGGCGGGTGGGGGCGCCGGCGTGCCCGGCGGTTTCATAAGCCGCTCCAGGTGGGTTCGATTCCCACACCCGCCACGCGGCACCCGGCCTCCGTGGCGCAGCGGAGAGCGCGCCTGCTTGCGGAGCAGGAGGACGCTGGTTCGAATCCAGCCGGAGGCACCGAGAAGACGGGGGAGGAGGCCGCTCCCGATCCTGCGGGAACGGCCCTCACCGCATCGCATCCGGCTCGCGGACGGCGAGGCCGCCGGATGCCACGGGGATGCGGCGGCCGGCCGGGACCCGGCTGAGCATCAGGACGCTCAGGCCGAACAGCAGCACGCCCAGCGGGACGTGCAGGGTCTTCACCTGCGCGATGCCCAGCGCCACCTGCGCCAGTACGAGCCCCAGGAAACCGGCCGCGTACAGGATGGACCGGGGCGAGCCGCCGCCCGGCCGCCACGCCAGGATCGCGGCGACCAGGTGCAGCACCGCCACGGCGAACACCGTGTACGCCGAGGCGCTGTGCAGCGCCTGGCCACCGGGCGAGGTCAGCAGCAGACCGGCGGTGACCGGCGCGGCGAAGAGGGCCAGGGTCTGCAGAATGATCACGACACGTAGGAACACGGATGACTCCTTGACTGCGGAGGGGCGGGGAAGGCCGGCGACGACGGCCGCCGAGTGGTCCTAGTCCTGTCGTCCCGCCGCCCAGAGCCGGAGCTTGTCGGGGTTGCGCACCGCCCAGATGCGTGCGATCCGGTCGTCCGCGACCTCGAACGCCATCACCGAGACGGTGACGCCGTCCTGCTCGGCCACCAGACCGGGCCGGCCGTTGACCGTCCGCTCCCGGATCGTCAGGCCGGGCGCCATGCCGGCGATGGCCAGGGCGTAGCGCGCGATCCTCTCGCCGCCTTCGATCGGGCGGAGCGCGGCGCTGACCAGGCCGCCGCCGTCGGCGGACATCGTGGCCTCGGGAGCGAGCAGGCCGATGAGGGCGCCGATGTCCTTGGTCTCCCACGCCTGTTTGAAGTCCCGGATGACGTCGGCGCTCCGGGCCGCCGGAGTCAAGGGAGCCCGCGCGCCGCGGATGCGGCGCCGGGCCGAGGAGGCCAGCTGGCGGCAGGCCGCCGGCGTACGGCCGACGATCCCGGCCACCTCGTCGAAGGGGTAGCCGAAGACGTCGTGCAGGACGAACGCGACGCGCTCGGCGGGGGTCATCGATTCGAGCACGACGAGGAAGGCCATGCCGACCGACTCGTCGAGGGTGACCCGGTCGGCCGGGTCGGCCGAGGCGACGCCCGGCCGTCCGCTGATCCACTCCGTGCGGTCGGGCAGCGGCTCGGGGATCCATTCGCCCACGTATCTCTCCCGCCGGGCCCGCGCCGAGCCGAGCAGGTCCAGGCAGATGCGGCCGGCGACCGTCGTCAGCCAGGCGCCGGGAGACCGGATGGCCTCCTGCTGCGGCCGGGACATGGCGTACCAGCGGGCGTAGGTCTCCTGGACGACGTCCTCGGCGTCGGCCAGGGTGCCGAGCAGCCGGTAGGCCAGATTGATCAGATGGCGCCGCTCGTCGGCGACCGCGCTCAGGCCCTGATCGGGCCGGCCGTGTCCTGGTTCGGACGGGGTGGTCATCGGGGTGGTCATGGTGCCGTCGGCTCCCTCGGTGCGGTTGCGCTCACCGGACTGACGAGACAGCGCACCGAATTGTGAGGTCGGCGCGCCGCCTCGCATTTCCGGCGGTCGCGTCGTCGGACTCCTGGGACACCCTCCACCCTCCGGGAGCGCTCGGCGACCGAGGCGAGGCCGCTCGTGATCGGCCGGCGTCTCCGCCGCCCCGGAGAGGCCGGGGACGGAGAGGGGCCGGGAGGCGCCTGCCCGGCCGCGGGGCGGACCGGGCCCGCGCCGGTCATCCGGCGGGCAGGCGAACGGTGAAGGCGGTGCCGCCGCCCTCGCGGGGCGTGGCGGTGATGGTGCCGCCGTGCGCGTTCACGATGGCCTTGGTGATGGCCAGGCCCAGCCCGGTGCCCTTGATCCCGGCCGCGCGGGCACTGGAGGCCCGGAAGAACCGGGAGAACAGGTGCTCGTACTGCTCGGGCGGGATGCCGATGCCGCTGTCGGCGACGGTGACGGCCGCCAGGCGGGAGGAACCGCCGCCGTCGGGCGGCGGGGCGGCGGTGACGGTGACGGTGCCGCCGTCGGGCGTGTACTTGATCGCGTTCGACAGCAGGTTGTCCATCACCTGGCGCAGCCGCACCGGGTCGGCCCGCACGTGCAGGTAGTGCGGCAGCTCGGCCGTCAGGGCGATGTCCTTGGCCGCCGCGGCCGCCCGGTGGTCGTCGACGGCCTGGCGGATCAGCCGGGTCAGCCACACCGTGCGAACCTCGACGGCCATCCGGCCGTCCTCCAGACGTGCCAGATCCAGCAGGTCGTCGACCAGTCGCTGCAGGTGCTCGCTCTTGCGGTCGATCACCTCCAGGAACGCGGCGTGCTCCTCCGGCAGGTCCGGCGCCCCGCGCAGCATCTCGGCGTAGGCGCGGATGACCCCGATGGGAGAACGCAGTTCGTGGCTGACCATCGCCATCAGCTCGTCCTTGAGCCGGTCCAGCTCCTGCAGCCGGCGTACCTGCTCCCGTTCGCGGGCCAGCAGTCGCTCGCGTTCGTCGGCCAGCTCGCGGCGCTCGGTGATGTCGGTGGTGATGCCGTCGACCAGCAGGCGTCCGCCGTCGCGGCGGGGGGCGGCCCGGCTCCAGACCCACCGGGTGACGCCGTCGATACCGATGAGGCGGTACTCGGCCTGGACGGCCCTGCCCGCGGACAGGTCCGAGTTGAAGGCTTCGAACGCCTGCCGGTCGTCGGGGTGGATGTAACGGGTCAGCACGGCGACGATGTCGATCTCGGGGAGCTGGCTGCCGAGCACGCCGACGGTGTTCGGGCTGCGGTACAGCAGCCGGAACCGGCCGTCGGGCAGTGCCTCCGACGTCCAGATGTAGTCGTCGATCTGGGCCACCACCTGGTCGAAGCGGTAGCGGGCGACCTCCAGGGAGCGGGTGAGGTCGTCGGCGCGGCGCCGCTCCACGTACCGGCCCAGATAGGCGCAGACGCCGTCCAGCAGGTCGGCCAGTTCCTCGTCGGGTTCGGCGACGGAGTCGGTGAAGAGCGTCAGCACACCCAGCAGCTGCTGCCCGCCGTGGACCGGCAGGCCGATCGCGGCATGCGGCTCCGCTCCGCGGGCCTGCCGGCTGCGAGCGAGGGCACGGGGGTCGGCCTGCAGGTCGGGCACCCATGTCCGCCCGCCCTCGGCCCAGACCCTGCCGGGCAGGCCCTCGCCGCGGATGAGGGTGAGCGGTCGCGAACCGGTGGGCGGCGTCAGGTCCCGGCCGGGCTCACTCCAGGAGGCGATGCGGACAATCGAGGTCCGGTCGTCGTCGACCTGCCAGTACTCTCCGCAGCACCAGTCGAGGGCGCCGCCGATCGCGGCGATCATCCCGGTCACGACCTCCTCGGTCCCCCCGTCCTCGGCCAGCGCGCGGATCACGGCGTGCTGGGCGGCGCGCAGCACCGCGGTGCGGTGGGAGTCGGTCCGGGAGCGTCCGTGGGCGATCTCGCTCTCGGCCACCGCGGCCAGGTCCTCCAGCGCCGCCAGCTGCTCCGCGCTCCACCTCCGGGCCGTGGTGTCGATCACGCACAGCGCGCCCAGGACGTGGCCGTCGCCGTGCAGCGGCATCCCGGCGTAGGCCTTCAGCGACCCGCCCCCCGCGGCCCGCACGGCGTCCCAGCGCTCGTCGGCCGGAACGTCCGGCACGGTCAGCGCCGCGCCGGTGGCGACGATGTGCCGGCACAGCGACTGCGACAGCGGCTCCTCGCGCCACGGGCCGGCCGGTCCCGCCGAGCTGACGACGACCTGCCGGTCGGCGTCGACCAGCGACACCATCGCGATCGGCACCGACAGCCACCGGACCGCCAGCCGCGTCACCCGGTCCAGCGCCGGCGCCCCGGTCCCCTCCAGCAGGCCGGTGGCGTGGAGCGCCCGTATCCGGTCCCGGTCCTGGACGCGATCGTCCGTGCTCATCCCCTCACCCCAAAAGAGCACATACCCCTCAAACTGCCCTTGTCGTCACGGAAGTCCGGAGAGGCCGCCGGCACCTCCCGTCGACGTCCCGGCGCCGCCGCAGGTGTGACGGGCTCCTCCGTACGGCGGGCGGACCGGTCCGCCCGCCGTACGGCGTCGGGCCTCCGGGCGGGTGGGGCGCGCGGTAGCTTGGGGGCGTCCATCACAAGGGGAAGAAGATCGTGACGACTTCTATTCATCAGCGGATCGCCGAAGAGCTGGGCGTGCGCGAGCGGCAGGTGCAGGCCGCGGTGGAGCTGCTCGACGGCGGGGCCACGGTGCCGTTCATCGCCCGCTACCGCAAGGAAGCCACCGGCATGCTCGACGACGCGCAGCTGCGCGCGCTCGAGGAGCGGTTGCGCTACCTGCGCGAGCTGGAGGAGCGGCGCACCGCGATCCTGGAGTCGGTGCGGAGCCAGGGCAAGCTCGACGACGCCCTCGAGGCGCAGATCATGGCGGCCGACTCCAAGGCCCGCCTGGAGGACGTCTACCTGCCCTACAAGCCCAAGCGGCGGACCAAGGCGCAGATCGCCCGGGAGGCCGGGCTCGAACCGCTCGCCGACGGCCTGCTCGCCGACCCGTCGGTCGACCCGCAGGCCGCCGCCGCGGCCTTCGTCGGCGAGGGGGTGCCCGACGCGGCCGCCGCGCTGGACGGGGCCCGCGCCATCCTGGTCGAGCGGTTCAGCGAGGACGCCGACCTGGTCGGCGAGCTGCGCGAGCGGATGTGGAGCAGGGGCCGGCTGGTCGCGGCGGTGCGCGAGGGCAAGGAGGAGGCCGGCGCGAAGTTCTCCGACTACTTCGACTTCGCCGAGCCCTTCACCAAGCTGCCCTCGCACCGGATCCTGGCGATGTTCCGGGGGGAGAAGGAGGAGGTCCTCACCCTCACCCTGGAGCCGGAGGAGGAGCCCACCGGCACCTACGAGGCGTCCATCGCCCGCCGGTTCGGCATCACCGACCGGGGACGGCCCGCCGACAGGTGGCTGACCGACACCGTGCGCTGGGCGTGGCGCACCCGCATCCTCGTCCACCTCGGCATCGACCTGCGGATGCGGATGTGGCAGGCGGCCGAGGACGAGGCGGTCCGGGTGTTCGCCGCCAACCTGCGCGACCTGCTGCTGGCCGCCCCGGCGGGGACCCGGCCGACGATGGGGCTGGACCCCGGCCTGCGCACCGGGGTGAAGGTCGCGGTGGTGGACGGCACCGGCAAGGTCGTGGCGACCGACACGATCTACCCGCACGAGCCGCGCCGCCAGTGGGACCAGTCCCTGGCCACGCTCGCGAAGCTGGCGAAGGACCACGGCGTGGAGCTGGTCGCGATCGGCAACGGCACCGCCTCCCGGGAGACCGACAGGCTCGCGGCCGACCTGCTCAAGCTGGTCCCCGGCCTGACCAAGATCGTGGTCTCGGAGGCCGGAGCGTCGGTCTACTCCGCCTCCGCCTACGCCTCGCAGGAGCTGCCCGGCCTGGACGTCTCGCTGCGCGGCGCGGTGTCCATCGCCCGCCGCCTCCAGGACCCGCTGGCCGAGCTCGTCAAGATCGACCCCAAGTCCATCGGCGTCGGCCAATACCAGCACGACCTGGCCGAGAGCAAGCTCTCCCGCTCGCTCGACGCGGTCGTCGAGGACTGCGTGAACGCGGTGGGCGTGGACGTCAACACCGCCTCGGCGCCGCTGCTGACCCGGGTGTCGGGCATCACCTCCGGCCTCGCGGAGAACATCGTCGCCCACCGCGACGCCTGCGGCCCGTTCCGCTCCCGCCGGGCGCTCAAGGACGTCGCCCGGCTCGGGCCCAAGGCGTTCGAGCAGTGCGCGGGCTTCCTGCGCATCCCCGGCGGCGACGACCCGCTCGACGCCTCCAGCGTGCACCCCGAGGCCTACCCGGTGGTACGGCGCATCCTGTCGGCGACCGGCGGCGAGATCACCAAGGTGATCGGCAACACCGCGGTGCTGCGCTCCCTCAGGCCGCAGGACTTCGTGGACGACACCTTCGGCCTGCCGACCGTCACCGACATCCTCTCCGAGCTGGAGAAGCCCGGGCGCGACCCCCGCCCGGCCTTCAAGACCGCGACCTTCAAGGAGGGCGTGGAGAAGATCTCCGACCTGGCGCCCGGCATGCTGCTGGAGGGCGTGGTCACCAACGTCGCGGCCTTCGGCGCGTTCGTCGACGTCGGCGTGCACCAGGACGGCCTGGTCCACGTCTCGGCGATGTCGCGCACGTTCGTCAAGGACCCGCGCGAGGTGGTCAAGCCCGGTGACGTGGTCCGGGTGAAGGTGCTCGACGTCGACATCCCGCGCAAGCGCATCTCGCTCACCCTCCGTTTGGAGGACGAGGTCGAGGTCCGCTCCGAGCAGGGCGGCGGACAGGGCGGCCGCCGGAACGGCGGGCAGCGCGACGGCCGGCAGGGGAACCGCCGGCCGGAGGGCGACGGAGGACGGCAGGGGCAGGGGCAGGGGCAGGGAGACGGACGGGAGCGCGGCGGGCAGCAGCGCGGCGGCCAGGCCCGGGGCGGGCAGCAGCAGGGGGGCCGGCCGCGGGGAGGCCAGCCGCGCAACGCGCCGGGTGGCGCCATGGCCGAGGCCCTGCGCCGCGCCGGTCTCGACGGCGACGCCCGCGACCGCTGACGCCGGGCGGCCGCCGCCCCGCCGGGCGGCGGCCGTACCCGCCGGATGCGGGCCGTACCACCGGGCGGCGGCCGTACCCGCCGGATGCGGGCCGTACCACCGGGCGGCGGCCGTACCCGCCGGATGCGGGCCGTACCACCGGGCGGGCCGCGGGATCCCGCCCCCGGACGGCCCTCGCCCGGGGCCGGGGACGCAGAGCCCCGGACTCAGGGACTCAGAGCAGGCGCCGGATGTCGCCGTAGGCCCGGTAGAACCCGCCCCGCCCGGAGGAGCGGACGCCCTCGACGAGATAGCGGGCCCCGGCCTCGCGCACGTTCTTGGGGAACTGCACGTTCCACCGGGAGTCGTAGCCCTCGCTGACCACCCGGACCCGGAGCCGCTCCCCCTCCCGGAAGCACTCCACGACCACGCCGCCGTCCGCTCCGGCCGCGCCCGCCGAGACGCTCTCCACGGAGACGGTCTCCAGCGCCGTCTCCGGCTCCACCGCGGCCAGCCCGGCCGCGGCCTTGACGTCCACCGGCTCGGGGACGGTGCCCGACTGCGCCGCCCTGATCGCCGCCTCGGTGGCGTCGATGCAGGCCAGGGTGCCGTCGGTGGTGACGATGTAGAGGCGGTCGTCGAGGTACTGCATCGAGAAGGCCGAGCCGCAGCCGGTGGCGAGCTTCCACAGCCGCGTGCCGTCGGCGGCGAAGCAGTAGACGGAGGAGTGGTTGTCCCCGGCGAAGACGTACCGGCCGTCGGGGGCGGTGGCGCAGGAGAAGACGGAGCCGTCGCAGCGGTAGACCGCCTCGCTCCGGCCGTCGGACTTGCGCAGCCGGTGCACGGCGCCGCGCGAGGTGCCCGCGTAGACCGAGCTCTCCTCCTGCCAGCCGAACAGCACCTCGCCCTGCACCCCGGTCTGCCAGACGGGGGCGCCGTCGGCGGCGTCGTAGCGGGCAACGCCCGTGGACGTGCCGTGGTAGACGGCCTCGTCGTCGCAGCGGACCATCCAGCCGGAGTCGCCCTGGCCGCTGCGCGCCCACTGGAACTCGTCCTCGTGGTCGATGGTGGTGATGCGCCCGGCCCGGTCGGACACGCCGAGCACGCCGTCGTGGATGTCGAGCCAGTAGATGTCGACGTCCTCGGCGATCTCGTAGGCGACCCGGGGCACCTTGCCGCTGAGGTCGTAGACCTTGCCGTCGTCGGCGCCCGCGTAGATCCAGAAGTCGTCGGCGACGATGCACTTGACGCCGTCGGGCAGCCGGAACCGGCCGGTGACGGTGCCGCCGTGGGTGACGGTGTAGACGTCGCCCCGCTGGTTGCCGACCCAGCAGCGCTCGGCGTCCACGAAGATGCCGAAGGCCGCCGCGCCGCTGGCGAAGCGCCACAGCACCGGGGCCTGCTCGGCCGTGGAGCGGGAGCTGACCATGCTGCGCCGGGTGACCGCCCGGGCTTGGCGGACCCCGCGGACCGCCGGGGCGTAGCCCTTGCGGACCTTCTCGCCGATCTTCTTCGCCGCGGCGGCCTCGGCCTTCTCCGCGGTGGCGAAGGCCGACACCTTGGTCTGCCCGCCCTCCCCGATCCGGCCGTAGCTGATCGTCACCTGCGTCCCGTCGAGCACCACCTCGTAGAATTTGTGCGAACCGCCACCGTCCTCGGACAGTTCCAGGTAGGTGCTCCGCGCCGCCATGTCACGCCTCTTTCGTTGATCGACTTTCGGCGGAGCGTACGGCAGGCAAGCGACAAAACCATAGAAGTCAGGAGAAGTACCGGCGCGGGTTGTCCACCATCATCCGGTCGATCTGCGCGTCCGTCACCCCGGCCTCCCGCAGCGCCGGGAGCACGTCGTCGTGGATGTGGTCGTAGCGCCAGTCGGGTGCGGCCTGGGTCAGCACGTCGTCCCACGCACCGCCGAAGTAGTCCATGAAGCAGGCGGCGTCGTGGCTGAGCACCATCCGGTCGGCGTATCCGCGCTCGCAGAGCGCCGCGACCGTCGCCACCCGCTGCGCCGTCGGGTTGTACAGCTCCAGCCCGAACCGGTCCATGCCGAGCGTCGCCCCGGTGTCGGCCAGCCGCATCAGGTAGTCCAGGTCGTTGCTGTCGCCCGCGTGCCCGACCACCACCTTGGTCAGGTCCACGCCCTCCTCGGCGAACAGGTCCAGGGCGGGCAGGCCGCTGCGCGTCCCGGAGTCCGTGTGGACGGTGATCGGCGCACCGGTCCGCACGTGGGCCTGCGCCACGGCGCGGCAGATCCGCTCGACGCCCGGGGTTAGTCCCCTGCTCTCGACCACGCACTTGAGGAAGGCCGCCCTGACCCCGGTGTCGGCGATGCCCTCGGTCAGGTCGCGGGTGAAGTCCTCGGTCATCGGCTCCGGCATGTCCAGCAGCAGGCCCGGTCCCCGGTGCTCGTACTGGTGCGGGACCTCGTCGTAGGAGTAGAGCCCGGTGGCGACGATGATGTTGATCTCGGGCACCTGCTCGGCCACCCGCCGCACCCGGGGGATGTACCGGCCCAGCCCCCAGACCGTCGGGTCGGCGATCGTCCGCACGCCCTTGGCGGCGACGGCCCGCAGTTTGGCGACGGCGTCGGCCACCCGGAGGTCCTCGTCCCACCAGGAGCCCCTGCCGTAGTTGTCCAGGTGCTCGGTGGCCAGGACGAAGACGTGCTCGTGCATGAGGGTCGGCCCCAGATCGGCGGCGGGCACGGGCCCGAGCGCGGTCTCGACGGCGGGACCCGCTGCGGAGCTGACGGTCGACATGCGCATCCTCCACGCCTGTTACGTACCGACTGGTCGGTACCGTGACCGTAGATCCGCGGGGCGGGGGCCGTCAACGGGTACCGTGCCCCGCACCCCGCACCCCCGTGCCCCGTGCCCCGGACGGCGATGCCCTGCGGGTCACACGAACTCCTCGATGCGGACGGCGTGCCGGTCGTCCCCGGAAGCGTCCCTGCGCGGCCGGAGGGTGGCCCCGGGCGCACCGGCGGCGCCCACGGTCCCCCGGGCCCGGGAGCGGCCGTGCCGCTGGAGCCGCTCCGCCCGGAGCGACGCTCCCCGGCGCTCCGCGACCGCCCCACCGGCCGCCCCACCGGCCGCCCCACCGGCCGCCTCACCGGCCGCCTCACCGGCCGCCCCGCCCGCCGCCCGGACCGGCCTCCCACGGCCGCGGACGGGTCCGCTCCCCAGCACCAGCCCGAGCATCGCCAGCACCGCCACCTCGGAGACGACCACCAGCCGCTGGATCGCCCCGGTGGGCACGCCCGCGGGTTCGAGGCCGAGCATCCGCACCGCGTACGGCACGACCACCAGGACCAGCACGCCCAGCGAGGCCAGGCTGAGCGCCTTCACCGCCCTGGCGTACGGCCGTCCCTCGTGCCGCCGGGCCAGGATCAGTCCGGCGACCGGCATCGCCAGGAAGGCCGCGAAGGCGGCGTAGCGGTGGATGCCGCCGGACATCGAGAGCGGCACCCCGGGCCGGTCGGTGGGGAAAGCCCCCACCAGCAGCATGCACAGGCCCCAGACCCCGACCAGCAGCGCCGCCTTGCGGTCCTCGCCGCGGCGGGCCAGCAGCACGGCGAAGGCCGTCGCGCCCACCGCGAAGAGCGTCAGCGAGGTGGGCAGCAGCCAGCCGTCCGGCTCGAACGCGTACTCGCTGATCACGGTGTGCAGCGGGTCGAGGCCCGCGGCCACGTGCAGCCCGATCATGGACACGGCCCCGGCGCCGATCGCCGCGTAGCCGAGGAGCATCGTCCGGATTCCGGAAGTCCCTGTGCCTGCTGTTCCTGCCATGGCTCAACCATCGCGGCGGGCCAGGTCACGGACCATCCGAGATGATCCCCAGGCGTCCCTGAGCTCCCCCCGAGGAACCCCGGGAGGGGGTAGGGCGGGCGTCAGGGGAACACCCTCCGCAAGAGGCCCGTGAACTGCGTGAAGATCTCCGGTGGTAGGGCCCGCCCCCTCAGGGTCGGCGCGCGGGACGGGGCGGCTTGACTTGGAGCGCACTCGAAGGTGCACGGTTGTGCCCATGGGCATGACGGGCATCACCATCCGGGAGGCCTCCCGGACGTCGGGGCTGAGCGCGCACACGCTGCGCTACTACGAGCGGATCGGACTCGTCCCCGAAGTGGGGCGCGACGCGGCGGGGCACCGCAGTTACACCGGCGCCGACCTCGCCTGGCTGGAGTTCCTGACGAAGCTGCGCCGTACCGGGATGCCGATCGCCGACATGTGCCGCTACGCCGAGCTCGTCCGCCGGGGACCGGAGACGGCGGGCGAGCGGCGGCGGATCCTCCAGGCGCACCGGCAACGGGTCCTGCAGCGCATCGCCCAGCTCGACGGGGACCTCGCGGTCCTCGACCAGAAGATCGACATGTACCACGGGATGGAGAGACCATGAACAAGCGACGTCTTGGCACCGGCGGCCCGGAGGTGTCCGCGCTCGGACTCGGCTGCATGGGGATGTCGGAGTTCTACGGCGCGACCGACGAGTCGGAGTCGGTCGCCGTCATCCACCGGGCGCTGGATCTCGGCGTCGATTTCCTCGACACCGCCGACATGTACGGCATGGGCCGCAACGAGGAGCTGGTCGGGCGGGCGATCGCCGGCCGCCGCGACGAGGTGGTGCTGGCCACCAAGTTCGGCATCGTCCGGAGCGCGAACCCCGCCGAGCGCACCATCGACGGCAGCCCCGAGTACGTCAGGAAGGCCTGCGACGCCTCCCTGCGCAGGCTCGGCGTCGACCGCATCGACCTGTACTACCTGCACCGCCGGGACACCCGGGTGCCGATCGAGGAGACCGTCGGCGCGATGGCCGAGCTGGTCGCCGCCGGCAAGGTCGGCCATCTGGGCCTGTCCGAGGTGAGCGCGGAGACGCTGCGCAGGGCCCACGCGGTCCACCCGATCGCCGCGCTGCAGAGCGAGTACTCCCTGTTCACCCGCGGCATCGAGCAGGAGATCCTGCCGGCCGCCCGGGAGCTGGGCGTCGCGCTGGTGGCCTACTCGCCGATCAGCCGGGGCCTGCTCGGCGGGACCCTTCCGCCCGCCGGGGAGCTGCCCGACGACGACTTCCGCAAGCACCTCCCCCGCTTCACCGGGGAGAGCGGGGCGCGCAACGAGGCGCTCGTCGCGGAGGTCCGGAAGATCGCCGACGAGGTGGGCTGCACCCCGGCCCAGCTCGCGCTGGCCTGGCTGCTGACCCGGGGCGAGGACGTCGTCCCGATCCCCGGCACCAAGCGGCTGCGCTACCTGGAGGAGAACGCGGCGGCGGCCGGCATCGAGCTGACCGCCGGCCAGGTCGCCGCCCTGGAGTCCGCCGTGCCCGCCGAGGCCGTGCTCGGCGACCGCTACCCGGACATGTCCTCCATCGAGCAGTGATCCGGACGCGGTACGGGACCGGGCACGGCACGGACGCCGGGACCCGGCCGTACCGCGCCGCCAAAGCGCGCTCCGATCATTCATCCGCCTGAAGACGGATTTCAGGGGTGAAGGATCCCTCTACGCTCTGTTCCCATGAGTCACCGCCCGCCTCCCACCGTGGTCGACTGGACGGTCGCGGTGGCCGTCGCGTTGTTCGGGATCGCCGAGGAGCTCGGCGGGCGCACCCTCACCCCGGCCGGGGCGCGTCCCGGCTGGCTGATCGGCGCGGTCCTGTGCGCCGCCGGCCTGGTGCTGGTGCGCCGGCGCGCGCCGTTCACGGTGCTGGCCGTCCACACCGCGACCACCGTCGCCTCGCTCGCCCACTTCGGCGGGATGGCGTCAGCCTGGCAGTTCTACGTCCAGCTCCTCCTGCTGTTCACGCTGCTCAGCGAGCTCCCGCCGCGGGACCGGCGGGCCGTGGCGGGCATGGCGGGCACGGCCGTGTTCGTCGCGGTGATGGTGTCGGTCACCGGACCTCCGGGAGCCGGTGACGTGGCGGTCGCGCTGCTGATGTCCGTCGCCGCGGGCGGCGCGGGCGTCGCCGTACGCCGCCACCGGCGGCTCGCGGTGCGTGCGCAGGAGCTCGCGGTCCAGGTGGAGGAGCGCGGCGAGCTGCTCGCCCGGGAGGCGGTGACCGAGGAGCGGGTCCGCATCGCCCGGGAGCTGCACGACGTCGTCGCGCACGGCGTCAGCGTGATGGTCATGCAGGCGGGGGCGGCGCGGCTGATGCTCGACCCCGGCCAGGTCGCCCAGCGCGAGGCGCTGACCGTGGTGGAGGAGACGGGGCGCGAGGCGGTGGAGGAGCTGCGCCGCATGGTCGGGCTGCTCCGCACCGGGCCGGACGGGGAGGGGCTCGCCCCCCAGCCCGGTCTGGCCCGGCTGGACGACCTGGTGGAGCAGGTCCGCGCGGCGGGGCTGGAGGTCGACGTGAGCGTCGAGGGCGTGCCGGCCCCGCTCCCGACGGGCCTGGACCTGTCGGCCTACCGGATCGTCCAGGAGGCGCTCGCCAACACCCTGCGCCACGCCGGCCCGACCAGGTCCGAGGTGACGGTCGCCTACCGCCCCCGGATGCTCTGCCTGGACATCGTCGACGAGGGCCCGCGTGACGGCCGCGCCCTCGCCCCGGCCGGGACGGGCCACGGGCTGATCGGCATGCGCGAGCGCGTCGCGCTGTTCCACGGACGGCTGTCCGCCGGCCCCCTGCCGGAGGGCGGGTACGGCGTGCGGGTCTCCCTGCCGCTGGCCGGGCGGATGACCGTGGTCTCCTGACCGTCTCCGTCCTGCCCTCCGGCGGCCGGGCGATGGTCCGCCGCGGGCCCGGGCCCGTCATCGGCGCCCGGCCCGACCTCCGGGCGGCCGGCGAGGCCGCGGACGGCCGGGAGACGGTGGAGACCGCGCGACCCGCCCGGAGGGTCAGCGGCGGAACCGCTCCGCGATGGCGTTGAGGCTCTCCGCCAGCCCCGTCAGCTCCGTGGCGGCCGCCTCCGTGTGGGCGGCGCCGTCCCGGGTGGTGCGGGTCGCCTCGGCGAGGCTCAGGATCGAGCCGGTGATGTCGTCCGAGGAGCGGGAGACCACGTCGATGCCGTCGCCGATGGAGCGGGTGGCCTGACTCTGCACCTCGATCGCGGTGGCGATGGAGCGCTGGATCTCGTCGATGCGGTTGATCACCGATCCGATGCGGCCGATCGCCTCGATCGCGGCCTCGGTCCCGCCGCGCATCGCCGAGACCTTGCTCTCGATGTCCTCGGTGGCGGCGGCGGTCTCCTGGGAGAGGTCCTTCACCTCGCCGGCGACGACGGCGAACCCCCTGCCCTGCTCCCCCGCCCTGGCCGCCTCGATCGTCGCGTTCAGGGCGAGCAGGTTCGTCTGCCGCGCGATGGAGTTGATCATGTTGACCACGGCGCCGACCTCCCCGCTGGAGGCCCGCAGTCCCTCGATCGTGCGGTTCGTGGTCGCGGCCAGCTCCACCGCCTCCGCGGCGACCTCGACGGCCTCGGCGACGGCGCCGTTGATCTCGCGGATGGAGTCCTGCAGGCTCCGGGCCGCCTCGTGGGTCGTGTCGACGCTCCGCCCCACCTGGTCCACGTTGGACGAGGCGCTGTGGGCCTGGTCGGCCGCGGTCCGCGCGCCGCCCGCCAGTTCCCGGCTGGTCTCCGAGAGCCGCCCCGAGGCCGAGATGAGCGCGGCGGCGTCGTCGGCGATCTCGCCGATCGCCTCGCGGACCGTGGTGACGACCTCGTCGATGCTTCCGGCGAGGTCGGCGAGCTCGTCCCCGCCGCCGATGTCCGCGCGCGCGGTGAGGTCCTTGCCCGCCAGCGCCTTCATCGCGTGCGCGCAGGCGCCGATCCGCCGCGACACGCGGCGCGCCAGCAGTACGGCGGCGCCGCCCAGCAGCACGGCGGCCAGTCCCGCGGTGGCCAGGGTGAGGACCTTGGCGTCGGAGGCCATCGCCTCGGCCGCCTCGGAGGACTCCTCGGCCTTCTCCGCGATCGACCGCGCCAGTGCGGGCAGCGCCTCGTCGAACCGGGCGTAGCGGCTCTCGAAATCCGGCCGCGCCTCGGTGGCGCCGACCTGTCCGGGATCGCTGACGACCCGGCTGGCCAGGGTCACCACCCGCTGCCCGGCGGCGATCATCTCGTCGGCCGTGCCGTCGAGCTCGGCCACCCGGGCGGCCAGCTCCGGCCGGGCGCCGACGACGTCGGCCAGGCCCGTGCGCAGGTTCGCCACGTGCGTGCCCAGCCGGTCCAGCACGGCCTGCCGCTCCGCGCTGTCGCGCGTGGTCAGCGCGTTCAGCACGTCGCCCCGGAACGCCACCCGGGCGCTGTCGGCCGTGCCGACGGCCCGCAGGGCCGTCGCCGAGGCGCGGGCCGTGGCCTGCGCCTCCTCCAGCCGGGAGATGCCCCGGTAGCCGATCAGTCCGGCCGCGGTGACCAGGAGGAACCCTGCGACCGCCAGGGCCAGGATCTGGTGCCGGATCGTGAGTCTCATCACTGTCTCCCCGCTCTCGTTGCAGCTCGGATCGGCCGGAGACCGGCGGAGCTGAGAACTAAGGTGACGCCGGTCACTGCCGATTCCCCTGTCAAGAAGCGCCAGCTCCACCGAGTACCCAGGGACGTCCCATGCGCCTGACCCCATGGCTCGCGGCTCTCACCGCCGGCATCGCCCTCACCGGATGTTCCACCGGCCCGGCCGCGCGGGAGGCCGCGCAGGCCCCCGTCGCCCAGGTCTCCTCCGCACGCGCCCACGTCCCCGAGGACATCCGGCGCGCGGGGGTCCTGGTGATCGGCTCCGACCTGTCCTACGCGCCGATGGAGTTCATGGACGGCGGCGAGCAGAAGGGCTTCGACGTCGACCTGGCCCACGCCGTCACCGCCCGGCTCGGGGTGAAGGCGGAGCTGCGGCAGACGTCCTGGGGCGATCTGCTGGGCCACGTGGAGTCCGGTGAGGTCGACGCCGCCATGGCGTCCATCACCGACACCGCCGAGCGGCAGGCCCGCGTCGACTTCGTCGACTACCTCAACGTCGGCTCGGTCGTCGTCGCGAAGGGCGCGCTGGACGGCGAGGGGATCACCGCCCTGTGCGGGCGGCGGGTCGCCGTCCCGGCGGACACCATCTACGTCGGCCTCGCCGAGGCGCAGGACGCCCGCTGCCCCGCGGGCCGGAAGATGAC
The DNA here is from genome assembly GCF_014647955.1 of Planomonospora antibiotica. NCBI lineage: Bacteria > Bacillati > Actinomycetota > Actinomycetes > Streptosporangiales > Streptosporangiaceae > Planomonospora > Planomonospora antibiotica. Next base: position 16,113 of record NZ_BMQE01000017.1, read on the forward strand.
CGTCGTCACGGTCGGCGCGCTGGCCGACTCCAAGGAGGCGGTGCTCGCGGGCAGGGCCGACGCCTACCTGGAGGACTTCCCCCCGGCCGCGGTGGCCGTCCGGGAGAACCCCTCGCTGCGCATGTCCGGCGCGCAGATCGAGGCCGCGCCGTACGGCATCGCGATCGGCAAGAACCGGGGCGCCCTGGCCAAGGCCGTCCAGCTCGCGCTGTACGAGCTGTTCCGGGACGGCACCTACGACGAGCTGCTTGAGAAGTGGGAGATCAGCGAGGGCTCGCTCAAGACCGGCGCCGTCAACGGCGGCGCGTGAGCCCCGACGGGGGCGGCCCCCGTCGGGCGGCGCTGACCGGTGAGAACATCGTGATCCGGAAGCGATCCGCGTGGATCGCCCTCCGGCCGCCTCACCCGTTTCCGGCCGCAGGCGGGGCCGCGGAACGGAAGGCCGGACCCGCCGTACGGGTCCCGCTCAGCGGGCGGGGCCGTCCTGGCCGAGTCCCAGGTCGTCCAGCTCCTTCAGCAGCGCGGACCTGGCGCCCTGCGGCGCGGCGGGCGCCGCCGTCCGGGGACGGCGGTCGCGGAACACCCAGCCGCCCACGAGCCCGGCCAGGAACCCGAACAGGTGGCACTGCCAGCCGATGCCTTCCTGGGGCAGCAGGCCGGCGAAGTAGTGGGCGAAGGAGAGGGCCATGACCACGCCGACCGCGATGTCGATCAGGTGCCGGTCGAACAGGCCGCGCACCAGGATGTAGCCGAAGTAGCCGAAGACGACGCCGCTCGCCCCCGCTCCCGTGGTGTCCCCTCCCGCCGTGATCCAGGCGCCGAGGCCGCTGATCACGATGATGAACCCCGTCACGCCGAGGAACTTGGCGACGCCCCGGTAGGCGGCCAGGAACCCGAAGATGAACAGCGGCCCGGAGTTTCCCTGCAGATGCCCCCAGTCCCAGTGCAGGAAGGGCGCCGAGGCGATGTCGGGCAGGCTCGCCGGGTCATGGGCCGTCACCCCGTGCTCGTAGGACAGCCTGTAGCCCGAGAGCGCGTTGGGGATGTGCAGCGCCCAGATGAGGGCCAGGAAGCCGACCATGACCCAGAACGCCTTCCGGGCCTCGTCGATCATGATCTCGGCCGTGCGGCCCTTGGCTTCCACCCTGTTCCTCCCGGTTGTCCGCTTTCCACAGTCAGGCCAGTATCAGGGGACAAGGTCACGAATACAGCCGGTTCATCCCTTCCTGCCCGGCCCGGCGTCACAGGGCGGGCGGGGCGGGGCCGGCGGGCGGGAGCCCGTGCGGCGGAACCGGCCGGACGGGGTGGATCAGCCCAGCCGGGCGGCGAGCACCTTGGCGCGGGCGAGCTGGACCTCGCGGGCCTTGCGTGCGGCGAAGTTCAGCAGTGGCCGGGCCCAGGCGTGCACGACGAGCGTGTCCTCGACCTCGGTCCCGTCCCCGGACTCCGTCAGGCGGAACCGGTAGTCCATCCGCACCCCGCCGGGACTGGCGACCTTCCCCTCCACGGCCGCCGGTGCGCTCCGCAGCGTCACCCTGATCGGGTTCTCGTAGGCGAGACCGAGGACCTTGAACCTCTCCACCGCGACGTAGCGCGACTCGCCCTCCCCCTGTTCGATGTCGCGCACCGCGACGACCAGCGGCGAGAGTCCCACGTAGCTCTGCGGCTGGCTCAGGTGCGCCCGGAGCGCGGCCGGGGTGTTCCGAACATGGAAGGTATGTCGCAAAGTAACCTTTGGCATCGATCTGCCCCCAAATGAAGATCTTTATGGGGAGACAGTAACGGGTTCGGCCATGTACCACCGGGCGTTCTTCTCACCTCGCGCGAGCGAGTCGAGGCGGCGGGGCAGCTCCCTGCGGGAGAAGGGATCGGCGGCGGCGTTGCGGATGTGGATGCCCACGGCGTACATGTCCCGCACCTCCATCAGCGTGGAGTAGCCCGGCCACGACCTCAGGTCGCTGCCGTAGGCGTCGGCGAAGGCGTCCACGTCGGCCGAGGTCAGCCCGAAGCGGCGCTGCCCGTGGTAGGTGTGGACCAGGTCCCACTCCCGTGGCCCGACCGCCACGCCGTCCCAGTCGCACAGGACCACGTGGCCGTCGGCGCAGCGGAGCAGGTTGTCGATCCAGGCGTCGCCGTGCAGCAGCACCGGCGGGCGGTCGGTGTCGAGGTCGGTCCAGCGGTCGGTCAGCTCCGCGATGCGCTCGCCCAGCCAGGCGCGCTGCCCGGAGGTGAGCACCGCCGAGCGGCTCACCGCCCCGCGCACCTCCGCCAGCGGGTCGGCGAACCGCTTCAGCGGATGCGGCGGCACCGGCAGCCGGTGCAGGCTGCGCAGGATCTCGCCGAGCTCCGTGGTGGTGGGCCGGCCGCTGGCCGGGACGTAGTGCCAGAACGTGACGACCCGGCCGCCGTGCTCCACCGGCTGTTCGGAGATCTCGTCGGCCGGGCGCACCGCCGGGAACCCCTGCCCCTCCAGCCACCGGGCCACCGCGAGCACCACCGGCAGCCGGGCCCGCGCACCCGGGGCGGTGGCGATCCGCACCACGATCTCGCTGCGCAGCTTGAAGACCGCATTGCTGCGCACGCGCAGCAGCCGCGCGCCGCGGTGGTCGATCCCCATCCCGTCGCAGACCTCCCGCAGGATCGCGAACGCCTCCGCGGCGAGTGCGCTCATGAGCCCGCCCGGGAGGTGTCGGCGAGCAGGTCCGCCAGCCGGCGCACCGCCGGCGCCTTCCGCAGCCCCGGCCGGATCACCGACAGCAGCGCCCGGGCCCGGTCCACCACGATCGAGGTGCGGTGCTCCGGCGGCACCTGGAGCAGGGCCTTCTCCGCCAGCCGGCAGCCCTCCTCCTCCTGGCCGTCGCGCACCCGGTGCGCGGCCTGGTCGAGCAGGATCAGCACCGGGTCGATGGTGTAGGGGCCGGAGGGACCGGGTGCCCAGTCGACCTCCTCCCCCAGCTCGATCAGCGTGCCGATCCGGTAGAACTGCAGCCTCCGCTCGGAGAAGCGGAACGCCAGGTGGTCGTGGCCCTCCGGGGGCATCCTGGCGAAGATCTGCTCGGCCTCGGCCAGCGCGACCCGGGCCGCCTTGTGCTCGCCCATCCTGGCCAGCGCCCGCGCCTCGGCCGCCGCGCCGAGCGCCGCCGGGGAGCTGGGAGCGTTCCCGGCCAGCATCCTGGCCTCGCGGGCCAGCCGGACCGCCTCGGTCAGGTCGCCGTAGTAGTAGGGCAGCATCGCCTCCTGGGCCCGGACCAGGGCGCGCAGCCGCAGGTCGCCCATGTCGTCGGAGGCGCTGCGGGCGGTGCCGTACCAGGCGTGGGCCTGGCGGGTGTCGCCGAGCTTCATCAGCGCGTCCGCCGAGAGCAGCGCGAGCATCACGGTGGCGTTGAGCAGCCGACGCTGGAACATCGCGGGCTGCCGGGCGGCGACCAGCGTCCGCACGTCCGACAGCTCCAGCGTCAGCCGGTAGAGCATCGGCAGCGGCGCGCTGGTGATGTACTCGCGCCGGTAGCGGACCACCTGCTCGTCGAGCCGGTCGAGCTGCTCCTCGGTCACGCTCGACACCGCCAGCGTGCGGTCGAGGTCCTGGCGGGCCCGCTCGACCTCGGCCATCAGCCGGCCGCTCATCGCGAAGCGCGAGCCGAGCAGCGCGTGGTGGAACAGCGCGCGCCGCTCGGTGTCGTCGTCACCGCGGCCCGCGGTCTCGTGCAGCGTGCGGGCCTCGCCGCCGGCGACCACCACCACCTTGGCGCCGTCCGCGCCGTCCTCGGCGTAGTCGCCGGCCAGGCCGAGCCGTACGGCGTTGGCGCGGTAGAGCCGCGCGAGCAGCTCGATGGTCTGCGGACGGGGGCGGGCGCGGTGGTTCTCCCAGGCGTTGAGCAGGTCGATGCTGGCCCTGGCCTCGCCGAGGCCCTGGCGCTCGCACAGCTCCTCCAGCTCGCGCACCGCCTCCCTGGCCGACCACCCGCGGGCCAGCCGGTGCGCCTTGAGCAGGCTCACCCCGCAGCAGCCGTGGATCGCCTGCGCGGTCTGCCACGGAGTCCACTGCCGGGACTCCGCCTGCTCCCGCCAGCGTCTGGCGCAGGCGGGCGAATGTTCCCCTCGGGCCACGGCGCCCCTCCCGGTCGCTGTTCGCACAACATTAACGAGGGCGCACCGCAGAGTAATCAGACCTGTGCACCACAGTTCCTTTACCCGTGGTTTCCGCGCGGAATACCGGCGGGTTCCTCAGGTAATCCACGGTTCCGCCCTCCTTCCGGGGAACGAAACCGATTGCCGTTCTGCCCTCCAGGCCGCACCCTGCGGGAAAGAGAGCCACCAGCGCCTGTCGGGGGTGATCCGGATGACGACTGACCGGGGCGAGGCAGTCGACCATTTGCGGCGTCTCGCCGCCCAACTGGAGGCGCAGTCCTTCCGTACGCGCCTGCAGACGCGGGAGGGGCCCTCCCCGCGCCTGCACGTGATCAATCCGATGGCCCCGGCCAGGACCGAGGACGTGCTCGCCGCCCACGAGGAGGACGGCGAATGGTGGTTCTGGCTCTCCTGGGCGGGGCGCATCGGGCACGCCGAGGACGTCGCCACGGCGGCCGAGCGGGTCGTGAGCGTGCTGCAGGTGATCCGGAGATAGGTGTTTCTTGGGTGGCACATGGGTAACACCCGTGATCAAGAGCAGAAAGGAGCGGCACGTGAAAAGGACCCAGATCATCCAGCGCCCGCGTCCGCCGCGCAAGCCGGTGTCGCTCGACCTCCGGACGCCGTCCGGCCGGGTGCTCCCTTTCTGAGGGGGCTCCGGCCCGGCGCGGCCCGTCACCCCAGTGCCCCGGGGTCCGGTGCCCGCCGGTCCGGGGGCACCGTCAGTCCAGCGCCCGGGAGAGGTCTTCGGCGTAGAGCCAGCCGGTCGTCCTCTCGTAGAAGTGCCGGAGGACCAGCGGCATGATCAGCTCGTTCATCCGGCGGCCGACCGGGCCCGCCGTCTTGGCGTCGCGGTTGGCGCTCGCGGCCCTGGCCATCTTCGTCAGGCGGGCACGCCGCTCGCGGTCGTAGCGGGCCAGCGCGGCGGCCACGGCGCCCTCACGCGCTCCACCACCGCTTCCACTCCCACGGCCCTCAGCCCCACGATCCGCACGGATCTCCTCCCGCAGTGCCCGGCCGAGGACGACGGCGTCCTCGATCGCCATGGACGCGCCCTGGCCGGCGCCCACGGGATGCGCGGCGTCGCCCACCAGCACCGTCCGGCCGTCCTGCCAGAGCGGCACCTCGGCCAGCACGTGCTGGAGCACGAGCCGGTGGAGCCCGGTCGTCGCCCGCATGATCTCCAGGGGGACCCGCTCCGAGCGGTAGAGCTCGGCCAGCCGCTCCAGGCCGATCTCCGAGGGCTCCCGGGCGCCGGCGATCTGCGCCGACCACCAGATCGTCCCGTCCGGGCGGACGATGTGGACGAAGGCCCCGTTGCGGGCGAAGGTCATGTTGAACGTCCCCGGTTCGGTCGCGGCGCTCCGCGGCACCCCCTCCGACACCCCGGAGACGCCGTAGAGGCCGGCGTAGCGCGGCACCGGGGCCGCCGGGTCCAGCGCCCGGCGGACGGCCGACCAGATCCCGTCCGCCCCGACCACCAGGTCCGCCCCCTCGAGGACCGCCTCCGTGAGGGGGCCGCCCGCCGGAGAGCCGCTCACGGGAGCCTGCCCGGCCAGGGCTCCCCCGGCCAGGGCGGTCCCGGCTGAGGAACTCCCGGCCGAGGCGCTCTCCGCCGAGGTCCTCACCGCCGGGACGCCCCCTGCCGGGACGCCCCCCGCCTCCGGCTCGAACCGCCGGCCCGTGACGATCTCCGCTCCCGCACGCGATGCCGCGGCGCGCAGCTCCTCGACCAGATGGCCCCGCATCAGCGTCACGCTGTTGCGCGGGTCGCCCGACCGGCGTCCGCGGGGCACGTCGCCGAGCAGCCGCCCGGAGGCCCCCCACATCCGCTGGCGCGGCACCTCGAACCCGCGCCCGGCCACGGCCTCCGCGCAGCCCAGCGCGTCGAGCGCGCGCAGCCCGTTGGAGGCGAGGCTCAGGTACGAGCCGATCTCCCCCGCGGGGTCCTCGTACGCCTCGATGACCGTCACCTCGGCCCCCGCCCGCCGCAACGCGATCGCACTCGCCGCCCCGGCCACCCCCGCACCCACCACGACCACCTTCACGACATCTCCCTGAATTTAGATTCACCGAATTCGGATTCAGTATGCGGGTTGCTACGGTCGGAGGTCAAGAAGGGGCGAGGAGGACCTGTGGGAGTGCGCAAGGCGAAGGCGGCCGAGACCGAGGCCGCGTTGAAGGACGCGGCCCGCCGCCTGTTCGCGGAGCGGGGATACGTGAACACGAAGATCACCGACATCACCGCCGCCGCCGGCCGGGCCACCGGCTCCTTCTACGACCACTTCGCGGGCAAGGAGGAGCTGCTCCAGTCGCTCCTGCGGGACATGAACGACCAGGCCGACGCCGAGATCGCCGCCTACGACCACCCCCGCGACCACGACCTGACCGACCGCGCGCAGCTCCGCGACCACCTCGCCGTCGCCTGGACGGTCTTCCGCGACCACCTGCCGGTGGCGGTCGCCCTCCTCCAGTCGGCGATGACCGAGAACCTCGGCTCCGGCCGCGCCTGGGAGAGCCTCGCCGAGGACACCGCCGTCCTCCGCGACCACCTGGAGTACCTCCGGGAGCGGGGGCACCGGCTCCCCGGCGACCCCGTCCTGGTGAGCGCGGCGATGGGCGCGATGCTCTCGATGCTGGCCTACGCGGTGCTCACCTCAGGCGAGAAGGGCCCGCAGGTCACCGACGACCAGGTGGTCGACACCCTCACCGACCTCCTCCTGCACGGCCTGGCGGGCCCCGGGGCCGACCGGTCGTAGCGGTGTGGCAGGATCGCGATCATGCGTTACATCGTGATCGGGGCGGGAGCGGTCGGCGGCACCATCGGGGGACGGCTCTTCCAGGCCGGCCGCGAGGTGCTCCTGGTCGCCCGCGGCGCGCACCGCGACGCGCTCGCCCGCGACGGCCTGCGCCTGCTCACCCCCGAGGGCGAGCACCGGCTCGACGTCCCGGTCGCCGACGGCCCGGTACGGCTCCGCGGCGACGACGTGCTCGTCCTGGCCGTCAAGTCGCAGGACACGGTCGCCGCGCTGGAGCCCTGGCCCCGGCACGCGCCGGTGGTGTGCGCGCAGAACGGGGTCGCCAACGAGCGCATGGCACTGCGGCGCTTCGCGCGGGTGTACGGCATGTGCGTCTGGCTGCCCGCCCTCCACCTCGAACCCGGCACCGTGGCCGCCTACGGCGCCCCGAAGTCCGGCCTGCTCCAGGTCGGCCGCTATCCGGGGGGCACCGACGAGCTGTCGGAGCGTTTCGCCGCCGACCTGTCCGCCAGCGGTTTCCTCGGCCTGGCCGTACCCGACGTGATGCGGTGGAAGTACGCCAAGCTGGTGGGCAACCTGGGCAACGCCTACGACGCGCTCTGCGGGGACTGGACCGGCAGCGACCCGGTGATGGAGCGGGTGTTCGCCGAGGGCAGGGCCGTGCTCGACGCGGCCGGCATCGCCTACGCCTCCATGGAGGAGGAGCGCGGCAGGCGCGGCGACCAGGTCGAGCCCCGGCCGGTCGGCGGGGCCGGACGCGGCGGCGGCTCCTCCTGGCAGAGCCTGGCCAGGTCCAGCGGCTCGATCGAGACCGACTACCTCAACGGCGAGATCGTGCTGCTCGGCCGCGAGCTCGGCGTCCCGACCCCGGCCAACGAGGTCCTGCAGCGCGAGGCCGGCCGCTTCGCCCGCGAGCACCTGCCGCCCGGCTCGATGTCTCCGCAGGAGCTCGCCGCCCTCGTCGACGCCGCCCTCGCCGACCCCGCCTCCGTCCGCACCGCCTCCGCCTGACCCGTCCGGCGCCGGCGGCTCCGGACCCGGCGGCGGGACGGCGGCCGGAGCCGGCGGGACGGGCGCCGCCGAGCGAGGTGCCGCGGTCACCGCCCGGCACCGGTGGAACCGTGACCCCTCCGCCCGCCCGGCCCGATGATCTCAGACGGGCGGCCCTCGCCCCCCGGCCCGGCCCGGTCGTCTCAGACGGGCGGCCCTCGCCCCCCCCCGGCCCGGCCCGGTTGTCTCAGACGGGCGGCCCTCACCCTCCGGCCCCTCAGGGGACCCGGTCTGATCTGGGCTTTTTCCCGGCGCGCCGGGCAGGGCCCCCACTAGACGGGATGACAGCGGGTAGAAGTCCCGGACACGCCACGGCGAGAGAGGGGAACGTGATGGCGCAGGCGCCGGCTCCGGACGACGAGGCCGCCCGGTTGCGGGAGCTCGACCAGCTGGGAGCGCTGGAGGTCATCGCGGAGCCGGTCTTCCAGGCCATCGCCGTCCTCGCCTCCCAGATCTGCCGGGCGCCCATCGCCCTGGTCAACCTGCTCGGCCGCGACCGGCAGTACTTCAAGGGGCACGTCGGCGTCAGCTCCGTCAGCATGGACCGGCGGGTGACCTTCTGCCCCTACACCGCCACCACCCGGCAGACGCTGGAGGTGCCCGACGCGCTGGCCGATCCGCGCTTCCGCGACGACCCCATCGTGACCGGGGACCCGTACGTGCGCTTCTACGCGGGCGCGCCGATGGTCAACAGCCGTGACGTCGTCCTGGGCGTGGTGTGCGTGTTCGACCACCGGCCGCGCCGTCTCGCCGCGGAGCGCCTCCAGGCCCTGGAGACCCTGGCCCTCTGCGCCGTCGGCATGCTGGAACTGCGCCACCACGCCCGCCAGGCCGAACGGGTCATGGCCCGGCTGCGCGAGCTGGAGGAGCTCAAGCACCAGTTCCTGCGCACCGTCAACCACGAGCTGCGCACCCCGCTGACCTCCATCCGCAGCTATCTCCAGCTGCTCCAGGAGGGCGGGCTGGACCCGGAGACCGAGCAGCGGTTCATGCAGGTGATCGAGCGCAACGGCGACCGCATCCTCGATCTGGTCGACGGGCTTCTCCTGATGGCCAGCCTGAACGCCCGGACCGCGATCTTCCATCCGGCCCCGACCGACCTGGCCGAACTCGCCCGTCAGGCGGTCGCCGAGGCCACCGCCAAGGCGTGGGGCAGCGACCAGTCCCTCACCCTGGACGCCCCGGAACGGCTGGACGTGCTGGCCGACGCCGGGCGGATCCGGCACGTGATGGCCCAGTTGCTGGACAACGCGATCAAGTTCACCCCGTCCGGAGGGCGGGTCACCGTCACGGTGACCGGCGATCCCGTCCCCGCCGTGGAGGTCCGCGACACCGGCATCGGCATCGAGCCGGACCAGCTGGAGCACGTCTTCGACGACTTCTACCGCGCTCCGCAGGCCGAGTACCAGGCGATCGGCGGCACCGGGATCGGCCTGTCCATCGTGGAGAAGGTCATGCGCATGCACGGCGGGAGCGTGCGGATCGCGAGCCGGCCCGGCGAGGGCACCTCCGTGCGCTTCACCCTGCCCGCCGCTCCCCCGGCACCGTCCCCGTAGGATCGCCGGTCCTCATGCCCAGGCCGCCAGGCCGTCCAGGAGCGTTCGATCCTGCGCAGCGCCGGATCCGGCCTGCCGCGCTCGCTGTCCGCGAGGGCCCGTCGCAGGAAGGCGAGCCAGAACCGGAGACAGTGCTCCGCGATCCGGTACCGCTTGTTCTTCGTGTCGGACCGGTCGGAGAGGGGAAGGTCGGCCGCCACCACCCGCTTGGCGATCAGGTTCGCGAGAATCGGGGACAGGGTGCCGGACGGCAACGGCGCCGCGCCTCCCGCATTCGCGGCGATCGCGCTGAAGGTGCGTTCCCCGGCCCCGATGGTCTCCAGCACGGCCCGGGCATGGGTCGCCGACGGGAACTCCCCGAGCAGGGACAACTCCCCCGCCGCGAGGAGGGGGGACAGGGGGTTGGCGAGACTCGCCCGCAGGAAAGCGGTCCTGTCCATGCCTCGTTCCCAGGAGCGGACCACCTCGGGGAACCCTCCGGTGATGAGCAGGGCGTCCACCGCGTCGGCGGCGGCGAGTCCTGTCATGTCCGCGACGTCGCCGAGGTCGAGCGGCTTCACCGTCATATGGGCGGCCCGGCCGAAGAACGGCCGGCCGTACTCCTGCAGGGCCTCCATCACCGACAGGTCACTGCCGACCAGGAGGAGCAGGATCGGGCGGCCGGACAGGTGCCTGAGAGGGGTGCCGCTGGGAAGATGCCGGGCATGGTGGGCGTGCGGGTGGTGGCGGTCGCGGTCGTCGGAGTGTTCCTGGTCGCGGGGTGCGGTGCGGGCCGTACGGCGCCGCCCTCTCCGCCCGCGCCGGACCGGATGACGGCGACCCTGCCCGCCCCCGCGCCGAGCCGTACGGCCTCCGCGGGCGCGACGCCCGCCGAGGACGCCCGGAGCACCGGAGCCGCCGGGGACCCCGGGGACCCCGGGGACGCGGTGGTGGCGCCGGAGTGGCGGGCCGTGCCGGGGGCGGAGCTGGAGGGCGCCGCCGCGCTCGTCGACGTGGCGGTCGCCGGGCCGCGGGACGTGTGGGCGGTCGGCTACCAGGCGAGCGCCGAGGACCGGGAGGGCTCGCCCGCCGTCGTGCGGTGGGACGGGGGCCGGTGGCGCGAGGTCCCGCTGGACGGCGGGCACGGGCTCTTCCGCGTGGAGGCCGTGAGCGCGGGCGGACCGGACGACGTGTGGGTCGCCGGCAACGGCGAGGTCGCCGTCGCCGGGCGCTGGAACGGCCGGGCCTGGAGGTGGGAGCGGCCGTTCGGGGTGGCGCAGGACTACCGCCTGGCCGACGTGGCGGTGGCCGGGGACCGGGTGTGGCTGGCCGCGAACGGCCCGGCGGGAGCGGTGGTCGTGGAGTGGGACGGCGAGACGTTCCGCACCGCCCACCGGGCGGACGGGACCGTCCGCGCGATCACCGCGCGGGCGGGCCGGGTCTGGGCCGTGGGCCACCGCGACGGCGGGCCGGTGGCCTGGCTCGGCTCCGGTGCCCCTTCCTCCCCCGTGTGGGAGGAGACCGAACTGCCCGCGATCCCCGGCGGGCGGCTCGGCCGCGTCTGGCAGGTCTCGCCGTCCGAGGCGTGGGCGGTGGGCGAGATCGCCCCCGGTCCGGTGGACGTCTACGGCCGCAGAGCGGGGGAGCCGCTGGTCCTGCGCTGGGACGGGTCGCGCTGGACGCGGTCGCCGGTCCCGGTCGCGCGGGGCGCGCTGCACGGCGTCACGGCGTTCGACGGCGGCGACGTCTGGGCGTCCGGGACCGACGCGGCCCACCCCGGCCAGGCGCTCCTGCTCCGCTTCGACGGCACGCGGTGGAGCGCCGGGTACGGCCCCCGCCTCCGGGCCCGCGAAGAGGAGCCGCGCTACGACGTCTCCGCCGACGTCGGACGGACCGGCATCGCCAGGGTTCCGGGCACCGGCACGCTCTGGGCGGTGGGCTCGGTGGGCTGGGGCGACGACGAGGACGATTTCGTCCTGCGCCGGGCATCCCGCTGAGCACCGCGCCGCCCACCCGTCCGGCGGCTTCCCGCCGAGACCGGCCCTCGGTCCCCGGGCCGGGCCACCTCGCTCAGGGCGCGGCTACCTGTACGCGGGTGGGGAGAAGATGTCGGCGGCCGTGACGGACAGGACGTCGGCGTCCGCGTTGGTGACGCTCTCCCTGGCGCATACCGCATAGCGCAGATCATCCGGATCCGCCGCCAGGTGCGTCGCCTTCGCCGCGAGACCCGCCCTGATCCGGGCCGCGTTCACCTTCCTGTCCCATTTGGCCTCGCCCACCAGGATGGGCGTTCTCGACCTCCCGCTGAGCGCCACCGCGTCGATCTGGTGCTGTCCGTCGCCGCGCCACCAGGGGCCGACCGCGACCACCTCGGGCCCGATCTCGGCGGCCCGCAGGCGCAGGTGGTCGCGGAACGCCTCCTCCCACACGCCTCCCATGTGGTCGTCCAGCGATGCCGTCAGCACCGGCAGGACGGTCTCCCCGAGACCCCGGTCGATCTCCGGCAGCACCCGGGAGAGGGTTCCCAGGTAGAAGGCGAGGAAGTTGTCGGTGATGCGGTAGACCTTCCGGCGGGTCCGCGCCGACTCGGTGACCGGCTGGATCCTCTCCACCAAGCGGAGGGTCAGCAGATCGTTGAGGGTGCGGGTGGGGTCCGTGCCGATCGCGTCGGCGATCTCGTTGTGCTTGGTGCAGCCTTCGGCGATGGCCTGCAAGGCGGCGGCGAGGTGCGCTCCCTGCCCCGCCTCCGTGGCGAGGACCAGGTCTCCTTCACGGATCATCTTCGCGTCGGGACGGCAGGCGAGTCTCCTGATGTTGTCCTCGATCGAGAGCTCCTGACGCCACCACGACAGGTAGAGAGGCATCCCGCCGAGGATCCCGTAGACCAGTGCCCGGTCCGAAGGGGTCAGGTCCGGCAGCATCTCCGCCGCCTCGTGGGGGCGGAACGGGTGGAGCTGCATCGTCAGGTCGAACCGCCCGTAGAGCGGCGCGCGGTACTCCTGGATCGCACGCATCGTGCGGACGGCCGACCCGCACAGGATGATCCGGAGCTTGGTCCGCCCATGCGCGTGGTCGAGAAAGGCGCGGAGGACGCCTTCCAGCTCGGGCGCCCGGCCGATCATCTCGGGGAACTCGTCCAGCACCAGGAGAAGGGGCTCGTCCTCCGCCTCGCGGCCGAGGTGGTCGAGCGCTTCATCCCAGTTGCCGAAAGGACGCGAGACCAGGTCACGGGTGGAGGACGGCGCGTTGGCGGCGACGCGGTGGGAGAGCGCCTCCAGCTCGCGGCGGGGCGCACGGTTCCCCCCCGTGTGGAAGACCGCCCGCTTGCCCTCGGCGAACTCCTGCAGCAACGCCGTCTTCCCCACCCGGCGGCGGCCCCAGAGCAGAGCGGGCCGGGCGTCCACCTCCTCCCACCACTCCCGCAGGGCCGCCAACTGCTCTTCACGTCCAACGAAAGCCGTGGGACAACGCTAACCGATATCGATGTCACCGACATCGACGTCGCCGACATGGATGTCGGCGACGTCGATGTCGGTTTTTCCTGGGGTCAGTGGCGCCCGTACCGAAGAGGCCATCGCACGAAGTTCACAGAGCGCCCGTTTCGAGACAAAGAATCCCGAGGGATGGACGAAACAGTCGGTGGGCTGACGTAACCTCCCTACTCTGACAAAAGGGAGTAGGGGATGAAAAAGGAGCAAATCACACAGAAGCCTCGGCCGCCCCGGCGGCCCGATCCGCTCGACCTCCGCACGCCCTCAGGGCGGCGGCTGCCGTTCTGACCCGGGCTCAGGACGGTGACCGCCGTTCCGATCCGGGCCGGAGACCGCCCCCACCGCCCATGAAGAGCCGGTTCACCAGCCACAGGACCGCGCCGACGCCCAGCAGCAGGCCCGCTCGGGCGTACACGTCGGCGCCGCGGCCGGTGACGGGCAGCGCCAGCACGAGGCAGACCACCGCGCCCAGCGCCGGCATCCAGCTCGGCGCCCGGAAGTGGTCGTGCGCCACAGGGTCCCTCCGCAGGACCAGCACCGCCACGTTCACCATCGTGAACACGCACAGCAGCAGGAGCACCGTGGTGTCAGCCAGGCCCGCCACGTCCCCGGTGGCGACGAGCACCGCCGCGACGGCCACGGTGAACAGGATGGCCACCCAGGGAGTGGCACGCCGGGGGTGGACCACCGCGAAGGCCCCGGGCACGATGCCCTCGCGCGCCATGCCGTACACCAGGCGCGAGGCCATGATCATGTTGATCAGCGCGGTGTTCCCCACCGCCAGCAGCGCGATCAGCGCGAAGAGCTTGGGAGGGAAGGCCAGGCCCGCGACCCTGACGACCTCCAGGAGCGGGCCGGTCGAGGCCACCAGCGTCTCCGTCTCCACCAGCATGGTCGCGGTGAACGCGACCGCCATGTAGATCACCGTCGCGGCCGCCAGCCCGCCGAAGAGCGCCCGCGGGAAGTCGCGCGCCGGATCCTTCGCCTCCTCGGCGAGGTTGACCGAGTCCTCGAAGCCGAGCAGCGCGTAGAAGGCCAGGGCCGTGCCCCCCAGCACGCCCATGAAGGCGCCGTGCTCCGGATGGAACTCCAGCGCCCGGGAGGGCTCGCCCTCGCCGGTGAGCAGGGCGTAGACGCCGATCGCGACGATGACCAGCAGGCCGAACGCCTCGATGACCGTCAGGACCACGTTGACCTTGACCGACTCGGAGATGCCCGCCAGGTTCACCAGCGTCACCAGCGCCAGGAACCCGAACGCGCCGACGACGGTCGGCAGCGTCACGAACTCACCGAGATAGGACCCGCCGAAGGCCCGCGCCGCCGCGCTCGCCGAGGTGACCCCGCTCATCATCACCGCGAAGGCCACCAGGAACGTGACGAACGGGATGCCGAACGCCCGGTTGGCGTAGAGCGCGGCCCCGGCCGCCTTCGGGTACTTCCCGACGAGCTCGGCGTAGGCGGTCGCGGTCAGCGCGGCCAGCACGAAGGCCACCAGGAAGGGCAGCCAGAGCGCCCCGCCGGCGTGCCCGGCCACCTTCCCCACCAGCGCGTAGATCCCCGCGCCCAGGATGTCGCCCACCACGAAGAGCAGCAGCGTCCGGCGCCCGATCACCCGCTTCAGGGAGTGCGGGGCGGCGGGACCAGCGGTCGTCTCGGCCATGCGCTCCCACTACCCGCGACCCGGCCGGGATCACGCCCGAGATCACGTCCGGAACCACGGCCGCCCCGGGAGCCACCCGTGTAAGCGGCGTGTAAGTGATCCGCAAGGAGGGGTGCCTAGAGTTCCACTCGTCACAGATTGCAGTGAAAGGCAAACAATGTTCTCCCTCCTCTCCTCCCGCCGCATCGCCGTAGCCGCCGCGGGGGCCGCACTCCTCTCCATGACCGCCGCCTGCGGCGGCGCCGCCAACGCCGAGGTGTGCACCGAGGCCCAAAGCCTTCTGAGCAGCTCCACCACCACCCTGACCTCCGCGGGCGCCGACCCCGCCAAGTTCAACGCGGCGACCAAGAAGGTCGCCGACGACTTCAAGGCGCTGGCCGCCAAGACCGACGGCGACCTCGCCACCGCGATCAACGGCTACGCCAGCATCTGGGAGAACATCAAGGTCGACGCCGGCAACCCCGCCGGGCTCGCCACCGCGCTCCAGGACGCCGGCGCGAAGAGCCAGGCGTTCGGCAACGAGCTCACCAAGGCCTGCTCCTAAACAGGATCCTGCGCCTCCTGTGGGGAGGGGGCACAGCCGGGATGCGGCCGCCGTTCCCCCTGCGGGGGGGGCAGGACGGCGCGGCGGCCGCGCCCGACCACGTCCGACCGGCGATCCCCGGCCCGCCACCACGGGCCGGGGGTCGCCGCATTGTCGCGGGTCGCGGACTCCGTACGGCCCCGGCCCGCCGCACCGCCCAGGTCCGGTCGGCGGCCCCTCGGTAGGATGTGCGGTGACTCCCTCCACCGTCGCGCTCCCCCCGGCAGGAGGCGAACGACAGTGAGGAAGCACACCCCGCGTCCGAGGACCGCACTGGTCCTGGCCGCCGTTCTGGCCCTGCCGGCCGTACCGCCGCCCGCCGCGGCGGCTCCGGCCGCCGCGCTGCCCGCCGGCTTCTTCTTCCTCCTCAACTCGGTGAAGAACGCCCAGGGACAGTTCCTCGGGATGGACGCCCACTCGGCCGCCGGGCAGGTCACCGGAAACGTCCACCTGAACCCCGCGAAGACCGGGCGCACCTCCCAGCAGTGGAAGCAGCGCTTTCCGAGGACCGGTTCACAGGGCGTCATCCGGCTGGAGAACCGGCTGACCGGCACCTGCATCGCCGACGCCGTCGGAAACTCTGCCGCGGCCGTCCTGCGGCCGTGTAGCGACCCCACGACCCTGTGGACGGTCTACCACCCCACGTCGAGCAGTTTCGCCTTCGCCCGGACCACCCGCATCACCGGCCCGTTCCCGAACATCCGGGTGTGCCTCGGCAGGTCCGCGGGACGGACGTCCGTGTTCACCCTGCCCTGCAACGACAGTTTCTCCCTGTCCGTGCAGTGGAAGACGGCCAAGGCCACCTGACGGAGCCTCACGGGACCCGGCTCAGCCCCGCAGCGCGCGGGCCTGCTCGTAGCAGCGGTCGAAGCCCTCCAGCACGGCCGGCCACGAGCTGCGGACCGGTTCGGTCCCCCGGTTGTGCGCGGCGATCGACTCGCGCAGCTCCCGGTCGCGGGCCAGCCGGGCCACCGCCGACACCAGCTCCTCGAAGCTCGCGCCGAGCAGTCCCTCCTTGCCGGGGCGGACGAAGTCGGCCACGCCGCTCTCCGTCCGCGCCACCACCGGGACCCCCGCCGCCCGCGCCTCCAGCGCCGCCAGCCCGAACGACTCTCGGGGCGCCGGGGCCACGAACACGTCCGCCGCGGCGAGCAGCTCCCGGATCCGCTCGCGGCTGTAGCGGCCGGGCAGCGACACCCAGCCGGTCATCCCGTTGGACCTCAGGTAGCGCTCCATCTGCGCGCGCGCCGGACCGTCCCCGACGATGGTGGCCCGCAGCGGCACCCCCGCCGGGACCTGCGCCCGCGCCTGCTTCAGCAGCCGGAGCAGCCGGACCGGCTGCTTGCGCGGGGCCAGCCGCCCCACCGCGACCACGTGCACCGCCCCGGTCTCCGGCGCGGGCCGTACGGCGGGCGCCTCCGGGCGCCAGGCGGACAGGTCCAGGCCGTTGGAGACCACGTGCACCGGCACGCCCGGCCCGGCCACCGCCCGGATCGGCCGGGCCGCGGCCTCGCTCACCGCGGTGCCCACCAGCCCCCAGCGCTGCCAGCCGTACAGCGCCCGCAGGCTCCGGTAGATCCCCTGGGTGACCGGGTCCCACATGCTGTGCACGGTCACCACCAGCGGCAGACCGGCGCGCGCGGCGGCGCGCACGCCCATCCAGGCGAACGGTGAGACCGCGCCGGTGTGCACGTGCACCACGTCCGGCCGCCGCGCCGCCATCAGCCGGAGCAGGTGCCCCGTCCCGGCGGGGTGGACCGGCAGGTCGAAGGGGAGGTTCGCGACGGTCCGGTGCACCCCCGGCAGGGGCTCCCCCGGGGTCGCGGTCACCACCTCGGCGTCGTGACCCGCCTCGCGCTGCGTCCGGACCAGATCGGCGACCTGCACCTCGATCCCTCCGAGGCGCGGCAGGTAGCAGTCACTGACGTGGATGATCCTCACGCTGCCAGCGTAGCCCCGCGTGAGATCATGGCCGAGTGCGCGCTTCCACGACCCGCCCGTCCGCCCCCCGCACCGCCGTGTTCTTCCACGCCCACCCCGACGACGAGGCCCTGCTGACCGCGGGCACCATGGCCATGCTCGCCGCCGAGGGCCACCGCGTGGTCCTCGTCGTGGCGACCTCCGGCGAGCGCGGCCAGGCCGACCTCGCGCCCGGCGAGGCGCTCGGCGAGGCCCGGATGGCGGAGCTGTACAAATCGGCCGCCGCGCTCGGCTGCGCCCGCGTGGTGAACCTCGGCTACGGCGACTCCGGGCTGGCCCCCGGCGGCGGGATCGCCGAGGACCGGCCACCGAACGCCTTCATCGACGCCGACGGCGAGGAGGCGGCCCGGCGGCTGGCCGCGATCCTCACCGAGGAGGGGGCCGACCTGCTGACGACCTACGACCCGGCCGGCGGCTACGGCCACCCCGACCACGTGCAGGTGCACCGGGTGGGCGGCCGGGCCGCGCAGATCGCGGGCACCCCGATCGTGCTGGAGGCGACGGTCAACCGCGACCCGCTGCTGCGGGGCCTCAAGCTGGCCCGCCGGTTCTACCCGCAGCTGGACGTGCGGGCCTTCGAGCGGGCCTACTCCCGGGGCGAGGAGATCACCCACCGGGTGAACGTGCGCCGGTTCGCCCGGCAGAAGCGCGCCAGCATGGCCGCCCACGCCACTCAGGCCACCGGGGCCGACACCCGGACCCTGGGCGTGATGCTCAAGGTGCCCGGCCCGCTGTACCGGCTGGTCTTCGGCACCGAGTGGTACGTACGGCGGGATCTGGCGGCCGGCACGAGGCTGAGGCACCCCTTCGAAACTCCTCCCAAAGCATGAGTCCCGTACCGGCACACTTGTTCCGGGAGGGCATATGAAGAACAGATGGGTCCAGATCGGCCTGTCGGTCGCGTCGCTGGGCCTGGCCGCCGCGCTGGTGGTCTTCCTGCCGCAGATCGTGCAGGCGCTGACGGGCAAGACAGTCTCCTGGACGGAGATCGGCGCCCGCTTCGCCGCGCTGAGCTGGCAGGCGGTGGCGCTGATGGCCGTCCTCTGGCTGGCCAGCCTGCTCGCCTACACGTTCGTGCTGACCGCCTCCCTGCCCGGCCTGACCCACCTGCAGGCCCTGACCCTGAACGCGGGCGGCAGCGCGGTGAGCAACCTGCTGCCCTTCGGCGGCGCCGCCGGGGTCGCGCTGACCTTCGCCATGACGAAGGGGTGGGGCTTCCCGGCCCGCGCCGTCGTCGTCTCCACGCTCTCCAGCGGCATCTGGAACACGCTGTTCCGGTTCGTGCTGCCCGCCGTGGGCATCCTGGCGCTGCTGGCCAGCGGCAAGGCGCTCAGCCCCGCCGTCGTCCAGGCGGGCTGGGCCGGAGCCCTGTCCATCCTGGTGCTCGTCTCCGTCGCGGGCGCCGCGCTCTACTGGGACCGCGCCGCCGCCCTGCTCGGCCGCGCCCTCGACGCCCTCGTACGGCTGGCGCCCCCGGCGGTCCGCCCCGGCGAGCACGCCGCCTCGGCCGCCCTGGAGCGGCTGCGCGCCGACACCTCCGCGGTCGTGCGGACCCGCTGGCGCGGGCTGACGCTGGGCATGGTCTCCTTCCTCGGATTCCAGTGGCTGGTCCTGGTCTGCTGCCTGCACGCGACGGGCGCCTATCCGGGCCTGGCCCAGTCGATCGCCGCCTTCGCGCTGTCACGGGTCCTGACCACCGCCCTGGTCACCCCGAGCGGGACCGGGATCATGGAGGCCGGGACCATCGGCGCGCTCGTCTTCTTCGGGGTGCCCGCCGATTCGGCGACCGCCGCCGCACTGCTTTTCGGGTTCTGGACCTACACTGTCGAAATCCCCTTCGGAGGTCTGGCCCTGGGCGCGTG
This sequence comes from Planomonospora antibiotica, assembly GCF_014647955.1. Lineage (NCBI taxonomy): Bacteria > Bacillati > Actinomycetota > Actinomycetes > Streptosporangiales > Streptosporangiaceae > Planomonospora > Planomonospora antibiotica. Next base: position 35,161 of record NZ_BMQE01000017.1, read on the forward strand.
GGCGCTCCTGCGCCGACGCGAGGGCGCCCAGGCGGCGCCCGCCGAGGAGCCGGTCGGCCGTTAGGGGGTGCCCGCGGACCCCGCCCCGGCAGGACCCACCGGCACCCCGGGGTGCCAGTACCTGCCAGATGGGGAAAAACCTTGTGCGCGATTCGAAGGCACGCATAGCGTGACTGCTGACATGGTGGCGTTCCGGGTTCTCGGTCCGGTCGAGGCGTACTCCGGTGACAACGGGGGTGACGACGGGCTCGACCTCGGCGGGCTGCGGCAGCGTGCCGTGCTCGCCCGGCTTCTCGTCGCCCGGGGCCAAGTCGTCCCGGTCGACACCCTGCTGTACGACCTGTGGGACGACGACGCCGCCAAGGGCGCGCAGTCGGGCCTGCAGGTCTACATCTCCCGCCTGCGCCGGGTCCTGGAGCCCGGCCGGCCGCGCGGCGGCCCCAACCGGCTGCTGGTGACCGTCGCCTCCGGTTACGCGCTGCGGGTGGCCCCCGACCAGGTGGACGCGCTCCGCTTCGAGTCGCTGGTCCGCGCCGCCGGGGAGCAACTGGAGGGCGACGACCCCGCCTCCGCCCGGGTCCGGCTGGAGAAGGCCCTGGGCATGTGGCGCGGCACCCCCTATTCCGAGTTCGCCGACCAGCCGTGGGCCGAGGCCGAGGTGAACCGGCTGACCGAGCTGCGGCTGGTCGCCCGCGAGCGGCACGCCGACAGCGGCCTGCGCCTGGGCATGCCGTCGGAGGCCGTGCCCGACCTGGAGGCGCTGACCACCGAGCACCCCCTGCGCGAGGAGGGCTGGCGGCTGCTCGCCCTGGGCCTGTACCGGTGCGGGCGGCAGGGTGACGCGCTGGCCGCGCTGCGCCGGGCCCGCACGATCCTCGCCGACGAGCTGGGCATCGACCCCGGCCCGGCGCTGCGCAAGCTGGAGTCCGACATCCTGTCCCAGGACCCCGGCCTGGAGCTGCCCGTCCCGCAGGGCAGGCAGCGCCCGGTGGTCCCGGCCGACACCTGGCCGCCCCGGCCCGCCGCGCTGGCCCCGGTCGAGCCGCCGCCGCTGGAGCCCGAGCCGTTCGTGGGCCGCGACGCCGAGCTGGAGCGGCTGACCACGGCCGCGGCCAGGACCGGCCGCTTCACCGTCGCGGTGATCAGCGGTGACGCGGGCGCGGGCAAGAGCACGCTGGTCCGCCAGCTCACCATGCGGCTGTCGGCCGACGGCTGGGGCACCGCCTCCGGTGCCTGCCCGGACAGCAGCGCCACCCCGCCGGGCTGGGCCTGGGTGGAGATCCTGCGCACCCTGGTGGGCATGGCGGGTCCCGGCGAGTACGCCCCGCTGCTCGCCCCGCTGCTGGACGACACGGCCCCCGACCCCGACGACGACCAGGCGTCCGGCGGCTTCCGGCTGCACCGGGCGGTGGGCGGCTACATCGCCGCGATCGCGCGCGACACCCCGATCCTGCTCACGCTGGAGGACCTGCACTGGGCCGACGACCAGACGCTGGCGCTGCTGCGCGCGCTGCCGAGCCTGCTGGCCGGGAGCCGGGTGCTGCTGGTGGTCACCTGCCGTGACAGCGAGCTGACCGACCGGCAGGCCGAGGTGCTGGCCGCGCTGGCCCGCCTCGGCCCGGTCCGGGTGGCCCTGTCCGGGCTGGACCCCAAGGCGGTGGCGGAGCTGGTCCGGGCGACCTGCGTGCGCGAGGTGGACGAGGAGGCCGTCGAGAGCATCGTGGAGCGGACCCGCGGCAACCCCTTCTTCGTCCGCGAGACCGTGCGCCTGCTCGACGCCGAGGCGGTCAGCGACCGCGCCACGGCCGCCGAGGTGATCTCCGGGGTGCCGTCCGGCGTGCGCGACGTGCTGCGGCGGCGCATCTCCCGGCTGCCCTCCGCCGCCCAGCAGATCCTGCTGCAGGCCGCGGTGATCGGCCGCGACGTCGACGTGGACGTGCTGGTGGACGTGGCCGGCGACGAGGACGCGGTGGTCGAGGCCGTGGAGGCCGCGCTGCTGGCGGGCCTGGTCACCGAGCCGGGTCCCGGCCGGCTCCGCTTCGACCACGACCTGATGCGCGACACGCTCTACTCCGACGCCTCCCGGCTGCGCCGTTCCCGGCTGCACGCCGCGGTGGCCGCGGTGATCGAGCGCAGGAGCCCCGGGGACGTGGCCGCGCTGGCGCACCACTACGACGCGGCCGGGACCACCGAGACCGCGGTCAAGGCGGTGCACTACGCCGGGCTCGCGGCCGAGCAGGCCGAGCGCCGCTTCGCCCACCGGGAGGCGGCCACCCTCTGGGAGCAGGCCGTCGCCGCCTTCGACCGCTCCGGCGTGACCCAGACCCCGGAGACCGCCCGTGAGCGGCTGCTGCTGACGTTGCGGCTGATCAGGGCGCTGGCCCTGTGCGGGGACATGGCGGCGGCCCGCCGCCACCGGCGCGAGGCGATGGAGGCGGCCCGCCCGCTGGGCGACCTGGAGCTCACCGCCCGGGTCGCCGCCTCGCTGGCCGTACCGCACAAGGGCATGGCCCGCGACTTCACCCGGACCGCGTGGGAGATCGTGGACGTCGCCGAGCGGGCACTGGTGGAGCTGCCCGCCGCCGAGCAGTCGCTGCGGGCCAGCCTGCTGGCCACGGTCGCGCTGGAGCTGGAGGGCTCGGCCACCTCCCGGGGCGAGCAGGCCTCGCTGGAGGCCGAGGAGCTGGCCCGCCGGACCGGCGACCCGGCGCTGCTGGCGACCGCGCTGAGCGGGCGCCTGCGCCAGTCGTACGGCATCGCGCCGGTCGGCGAGCGGGAGGTCATCGGGCGGGAGCTGCTCCAGGTCGGCGAGGCCAGCGGGCAGGTCGCGGTGCAGGCCCTGGCCCACCTGGTGCTGATGGAGTGCTCGGCCGCCTCGGGCGCGTTCGCCGAGGCCGACGCGCACGTCGCGGCGGCCGAGCGGCTGGCCCGGCGGTACGGCCTGCCCGCGCCGGCCGCCGTCGGCGCGTGGTACGCCGGTCAGCGCCTGATGATCGCCGGTGACTTCCCCGGCGCGGAACGGGCCTACCGCGACGCCGCGCGGCTGACCGCCCGGGCCGGGATGCTGGAGGGCCGCCAGGACCTGCCGCTGATCACCACCTTCTGCCTGCGGCTGGTCAACGGCCAGGCCGCGGAGATGGTGGAGCCGCTGGCCGAGGCGCACCAGCGCGGCGCCAAGTGGACGCTGGACGCCTACGCGGTGGCGCTGGCCTCGGCGGGGCACGAGCGCGACGCGCGCGCGGTCATCGCGGTGAAGACGCCGGTGCGGCCGGACTTCCTCTACGAGCTGGCGCTGATCTGGCGGGCGCTGGCGGGCATGCTGCTCGACGACCGGGAGCGGATGGTCGAGGCCTACGACACGCTGAAGCCGTTCTCCGAGCGGATCGCGGGGGCGGGCACCGGCGTGGTCGCGCTCTGGCCGGTCGCGCTGACGCTCGGCGACCTCGCGCTCCGGCTGGGTTTCACCGACGCGGCGCGCTCCTACTACGCCAAGGCGCTGGAGGTGGCCGAGCGGGTCGGCGTGCCCCGCTGGGTCGAGGCGGCGCAGCGCTCCCTGAACGGCTGAACCCGCCCGGCGCGGTCGGGCGGGTCCTGCTTCCCGGGGTCTCCGCAGGGACGGGCGGTCCGGGTCCTGCTTCCCGGGGTCTCCGCAAGGGCGGGCGGTCCGGATCCGCCGGGTCAGCAGCTGACCATGAACTTCTCGCTGCGCAGGGTGGCGCCGCCGTCGACCGAGAGCTTCACCCGGTACAGGCCGGGGTTGCCGACGATCCGGGGCTCCCACTCGGCGGTCCGGCTCGCGCCGGTGAAGCCCGAGCCCGAGGTGAGGTAGGTCCGCCAGGTCCTGGTCGCCGGGCTCCAGCGCTGCAGGCGCCAGCCGTACGACACGGTCTCCTCGGGGTCGGGGTTGCCGATCACGCCGCGCACCCGGTAGGCCCGCTCGCAGCGCCCGCCCGCGGGGACCTCGTCGACGGTCACCGTGCCGGGCTCCGGCGCCCGCTCCGCGGCGGACCTCCCCGCCTGCGCCGACAGGGTCACCGTCCGCACCCGCTCCGTCCCGGCGGCCTCGGCCCGGGCCGGTCCGTCCAGCGACCCCGCCCCCGCGTATAGCGCGGCGAAGACGAGCGTGGCCGACAGCAGTCTCAGGACGGTCGCGGTTCCGCCGGCGACCACCGGTACGACGCTGCTCCGCGGGCTCATGACAGGCACCTCTCCTTCGTTCCACCACAGGTGTACGGCGGAGCAGTTGATCCTTGCTTGCGGCCTGCTTGCAGTGGCCTTCAAGGTCTAAAGTGAGGTAAGCCTGACCTAAGACCCCAAAAGGTCAGGCACCACGATCATGGCGGTGACGTTCACAGATGCGACCCCTCTCGGCGGCCATTCCCGATCCCACGTCCGCCTCCGTCTTCGGCCTGCCGCTCTGGCTCTGGGTCGTGCTGGGCGGGGCGGCCCTGTTCGGCGCGTTCCAGGCCTACTACTGGATCGGCCACGCGCTCGGGCCCCGGCTGTACGCCTCCCGGGTCGGGCGCAGGATCAGGCCCGAGCACGTGCGCGCGGCCGAGAACGCGGTGCGCCGCTGGGGCGCGCTCGCCGTCTACGGCTGCTTCTGGGTCCCGGTGCTGCGGCACACGCTGCCGTGGGTGGCGGGCGTGCTGCGCGTCTCCTACCCCTGGTACGTCGTGGCCAGCGCGCTCGGCTGCCTGACCTGGGTGCCGGTCACCTCCTTCGGCCTGTACTCGGTGATCTGGGGGTGGGCGGGACTGGCCGGGGAGTCGCCTCTCGCGGCGGGCGCCGTGGCCGCCGCCGTGGTCGCCGCGGTCGTCCTGCTCGTCCGGTGGCGCCGCCGCAAGGCCGCCCGGCGCGCCGAGGAGGCGCGGCTCCCGCGGAGCCCCGAGGCGCTCTGCCACGATGACTCGCATGCCTAACGGGGGAATCCGCCTGACCGTCTGCGCCGCCGTGATCGGACTGACCGGACCCACCGGGCCGCCCGCCCTGGCCGGACCGACCGGCGGGACGCCCGCCTCGGCCGGGCCCGCGGGACGCACCGCCCTGGCGGAACCCGCGTCCCTGACCGAACCGGCGGGACCCGTCGTCCCGGCGGAACCCGCGTCCCTGACCGAACCGGCGGGACCCGTCGTCCCGGCGGAACCCGCGTCCCTGACCGAACCGGCGGGACCCGTCGTCCTGACCGGACCGGCGGGCCTGACCGGACCGGCCGTCCCGGCGGAACCCGCCGTCTCCGCCCGCGCCGCCTATCTGGTCGACACGACCACCGGGACGGTCCGCTTCGGCAAGCAGGCGACCCGGCGGATGCCGGTCGCCAGCCTGGCCAAGATCATGACGGCGTACGTCGTGCTGCGCGAGGCCCGGCTGACCGATCTCGTGACGGTCAAAGCAGGGGACGTGGCGTACGCCCGGCGGAACGACGCCACCGACGCCTCGCTGCGCGCCGGGGAGCGGCTGACCGTCAAGGACCTGCTGCACGGCGCGATGCTCCCCTCCGGAGCGGACGCCACCCACGCGCTGGCCCGCGTCTACGGCCCGGGCCAGAAGAGGTTCGTCGCCAAGATGAACGCCACGGCCCGCTCCCTGGGGCTGGCCGACACCGTCTACACCAACGCCGACGGGCTGCCCCGGCCGCGCGGCGGCCACTCCACCGCGGCCGACCAGGCGAGGCTGAGCGACCTCGCGCTCCGTCACCCGGTGCTGTCCGCCATCGCCTCCACCGAGAGGTACGTCGTGCGCAGGACCGCCGCACACCGCCGGCACGTGTGGACCAACACCAACGAACTGCTCGGCGCACCCGGCGTGCTGGGCGTCAAGACCGGTTACACCGGCGCCGCCGGCTACTGCCTGGCGTTCGCCGCCGACCGCGACGGCCACCGGCTGGTCGGCGTGCTCCTCGGGGAGACCCGCTCCAAGCGGCGTTTCCAGACCGCCGGACGGCTGCTGGACTGGGCGGAGGACCTGATCGAGGACGCCCAGGTCCCGGACGTCCCGCCGTCCGGCGGCGATCCCGCGCCGCCCGCCCCGCCGGACGGCCTGCTGGAGCTGCCGAACCTGGACTCCACCGTCCTTTGACGGCGCGGATCCCTTTGACGGCGTCAAGCGGGCGCCGCCTGCCGGAACCGTCCGGAGCCGTCCGGAGCCGCCTGCCGGCGCGGTCCGGGACCGCTCCGAGGGCCGTCGCCCCCGCCGTCCGGGACCCGGCGGCGCGCTAACCGGCCGGGCGGTCCCGGCGCATCAGGCCGTGGCAGGCGATGGCGGCGGCGGCCACCACGTTGAGGGAGTCGACGCCCAGGCCCATCGCGGCCGGGCTCATCGGGATGCAGACCGGCTGGTCCGCCTCGTGCAGCCACCGGGAGGAGAGCCCGTCGCCCTCCGACCCCAGCAGCAGCGCCACCCGCTCCGGCATCTCCACCTCGTCCAGGGGCACGGCCGCCTGGTCGGGGGTGAGCGCCAGCGTCAGGAAGCCCGCCGCGCGCAGTTCCGCCAGGCCGTCGTACCAGTCGGCCATCCGCGCGTACGGGATCGCGAAGACCGCGCCCATCGAGACCTTCACGGACCTGCGGTAGAGCGGGTCGGCGCAGCGGGGCGAGAGGATCACCGCCTCGACGCCCAGGGCCGCGGCGCACCGGAAGATGGCCCCGACGTTGCCGTGGTCCACGAGGTCCTCCAGGACCAGGACGCGGCCGGGGACGCCCCGCTCCCCGGCCGTACGCGCCCCACCGCCACGGCACTCCCCCGCCGCGGCCTCCGCACGGGCCGTCGCCCCCGCCGCGGCCTCCGCGCGCACCGGCTCCGCCGCCGCGGTCCGGCCGCCTCCGCGGGGCGGCCCGGCGAGGACCTCCGCCACGGAGGGCAGCACCCGCCGTTCCATCGAGGCGAGCGCGCCCCGGTGCACGGGAAAACCCGTGATCTCCTCCATCACGTCGTCGTCCACCACGTGGACCCGGTCGCCGAGGCCGTCGAGGACGTCGGCGAGGGAGCCGACCCAGCGGCGGGTCAGCAGCACCGAGCGCACCGGGTAGCCGGCGGCCACGGCGCGGCGGATGACCTTCTCCCCCTCGGCGATGAACAGGCCGTGCTCGGCCTCCAGGCTCTTGCGGAGCTCGACGTCGCGCAGGTGGACGAAGTCGGTCAGGCGGGGATCCGGGGCGTCGTGCACCTTCGAATCCTGCCACGGCCCCCGGTCACGCCTCCCGGGAGGGCTCGGCCGCAGCGGGGCGGACCGGGGCCGGACGGGCCGGGGCGGGCACCGCGGGACGGCGCCGGCCGGAGGAGAGCCGCCACACCGTCGCGTAGCCGAGCAGCAGCACGCAGCAGCCGACCACCACTCCCGCCCCCACCCGGGTGACCGTCTCCGCCCAGCCGTACGGGGGGAAGAACAGCGGCCAGACCGCCCCGCCCAGCGCGGTGGCGGCGGCGGTGGCTCCCAGGACGCCGTGGCGCGCCCGGCGGGAGAGCACCAGATTCCCTGGCAGCGGGCGGGACTCCATCCGGGAGAGCCCGCGCCACGCCCACCGGAGCACGACGGCCAGGCCCGCGGCGGTGGAGGCGTACTGCAGGACGCGGAAGACGGGGACCAACCCCGCGACCCGCACGTCCAGCCAGGCCCAGCCCCAGATCGCGGAACTGTAGGAGTGGGTGAAGGAGTCCCACAGCAGGTGGGTGAAGGCTCCGGCGACGCCTCCGGCGACCACTGCGGGGACGCGCCGCACGCCGTACCGGCCGGGGGCCAGGGCGGCGGCGCGGCCGGCCAGGGAGGGCGGCAGGAGGGCGGTCAGCGGATCGCGGAGGAAGCCGTGGAAGACCGCCAGGAGCAGCAGGACCGCGAGGAGGTCGAGGGTGAGGACGCCTCCGACGGAGTGCCAGATCATGTAGTCCGGCAGGAACGGCAGGAAGATCGGCAGGTCGGGGACCATCGCGCCCAGCGCCAGGGCCCACGGATCGAGCACCCGGCGCATTCGTTCCGAGGAGACGAACGGCAGCACGGCGGCGACGTGGCTGGGCGTGAACGGCACGGGTCTCCCCCGGAGTCGAGCGGATCGTTCGAAAATCCTACGGGCCGGACCCTGCTCTCCAGGGGTGATACCGAACGTCATCATGATGTAGCGTTCCGTGACGAGTCGTCCGTCACCGGAGGAAGGCAGGGAGGCCGTGGCCGAGCAGAGGGCGGAACGGACCGCGACCGGTCCGGTACGGCCGGCGCGCGACGGCGACTGGCTCCGCGACGCCCGCCGGGCGCGCACGCTCTCCCTGGTCACCCTCGTCTGGCTGGGCGCCGAGAGCGCGCTCGGCATCGCCGCGGGCCTGCGGGCCCACTCGGTCGCGCTGATCGGCTGGGGGGTCTGGTCCATGGTGGAGGCGCTCGCCAGCCTCATCGTGGTCTGGCGGTTCACCGGGTCCCGGATGCACTCGGCGGACGCCGAGGACCGCGCGCGCAGGGCGGTGGCGGTCAGTTTCTGGCTGCTCGCCCCCTACCTCGTGGTGCACGTGGCGCACGACCTGGACGCGGGACACCGGGCGGAGCCCAGCGCGCTCGGGATCGCGGTGACGGCGGTCAGCCTGGTGAGCATGCCGCTGCTGGGCGCGGCGAAACGACGGCTCGGTGCGCGGCTGCACTCGACGGCCACCGCGGGCGAGGGCACCCAGAACCTCATGTGCGGGCTGCTCGCCGCGGGCGTGCTGGCCGGGCTCGTGCTGAACGGCGCCGGCTGGTGGTGGGCGGACCCGCTGATGGCCGTGTGCCTGGCCGCGGTGGCCGTGCGCGAGGGACTGCGGACCTGGCACGGGCACTCCTGCTGCCACTGAGACCGCCGCACCGCCGCCTCCGCGACCACTGAGACCGCCGCACCGCCACCTCCGCGACCACTGAAGCCCCCGACACGGCACCCGCCGCCGCCGGAACCGCCGACACGGCACCACCGCCGCCGAAGCCGTGGGACGGCACCGGGCCGCGACGGTCCGTGCCCTCGTCCGGACGCCACGCGACCGATTGCACCGGGAGTCCCTCTATCATCACGCCAAGTAATATCCACACCAAAAGGGGTGTTTTGCCGTAGTAAGTGTTCCCAGTACAGTTCCGTGAATATTGCGGTTTACCTCCCGATAAGGTGACCGCTGGCTTCAGGACATCGACACCGAAGAGGACATCGTGGGCGGACGCCACCGGACGGATGAACTCGACGACGGCTACACCTCCCCCCGCGAGCCGTCCCGGCGGCGGCGGGGCGGGCGGGGAAAGGTACTGGTCCCGCTCGCGGGATCGGTGGCCTTCGCCGTGCTGCTCGGGGTCGCCGCCTTCGTGATCGTCAACCGTGACGGAGGCTGCGCGGAGGACGCGACCGGGCTCCGGGTCACCGTCTCGCCCGACATCCACCCCGCGGTCTCCCGGATCGCGGAGCGCTTCAACGAGGCGGGCCAGGAGGACGGCGGCGGGTGCGCCTCCGTCAAGGTGGCCAAGGCCTCCTCGGCCACCGTGGCCTCCGGGCTGGGCGGGAGCGGCGGCGAGGTCGGCGCGATGGACCTGTGGATCCCCGACTCCAGCCTCTGGGTGACCGGCGTCCGGGCGAAGAACCCGTCCGTCCCCGAGCCCGCCGTGTCCGTCGCCCAGTCCCCCGTCGTCATGGTGGCCTCCGGGTCGGTGGTGCCGAACCTGAAGAAGAGCTTCGGCGACGCCAGCTGGACCGGAATGATCAACGCCACGAACGCGGCCAACGTGGACGGCCCCGGCCGCAAGGTCCGCGTGCTCGCCCTGGACCCCGCGCTCAACTCCGCCGGGCTCGGCGCGCTGCTGGCCGCCGCCGGGGTGGCCACGGCCTCGGGCGTCGGCGACGAGCAGCTGGTCGGCGCGATGAAGACGCTGTCCACCTCGACCGTCAAGGACCAGGGCTCGCTCCTGGCCAGCCTGGGCGTCAAGGGCCGCCGCGTCCCGCTGGGCGTCTCCTCCGAACAGGGCGTCTGGGCCTTCAACACCACCAAGAAGCCCGAGGTCCCGGCCGTCCCCCTCTATCCGGCCGAGGGCACCTTCAACCTGGACTACCCGGCGGTGGTCACCGCCCGGGACGCCGACGTCCGCAAGGCGGCCGAGGCGTTCGTCAAGGAGCTCGGCACCCCCGCCGCCCAGAAGACCCTCCAGGACCAGGGCTTCCGCACCCCGGACGGCGAGGGCGGCAAGGCGATCTCCGACGCGGACGGCTTCCAGGCCGAGGCTCCGCAGGCCCTGCCGACCCCCGACCCCAAGACCGTGGCGAGCATGTCCCAGTCGTGGTCGCGGATCAACCTCGGCACCAGGCTGGTCACCCTCCTGGACGTCTCCGGCACGATGGCGCTGCCGATCCCCGGCACCGGGCTCACCCGGATGCAGGCGATCAGCAGGATCGCCGTCGAGGGCATGAAGCCGTTCCCCAACAGCAGCGAGATGGGGTTGTGGGAGTTCTCCACCCATCTCGCCGGCAAGGGGGTGGACTACCGCGAGACGGTCTCGGTCGGCCCGCTGACCGAGACCGTGGACGGCGTGCTGCGCCGGAACCTGATCAACCAGAAGCTCGCCGGGGTCCAGGCCAAGGCCACCGGTGACACCGGGCTCAACGACACCCTCGCCGCCGCCTACCGGATGATGAAGGACGGCTACAAGAGCGACAAGATCAACACGATCCTCATCATGACGGACGGCGCCGGGAACGACGACCCCGACGGCGGGATGAGCAACCAGGAGCTCCTGAAGCTCCTGAAGGACGAGTTCGACCCGGAGAAGCCGGTCAGCATCCTCATCATCGCCTTCGGCCCCGACGCCCCCAAGGGCAAGCGGCAGATGGACGCCATCGCCAAGGCGACCAACGGCGACGCCTACATCGTCAAGGACATCCTGGAGATCCGGAAGGTCTTCCTGGAGGGCATGAAGCGCCGCCTCTGCTCCCCCCACTGCTGATCATCCTGCTCTCCGGACGGCCGGTGCCCCACGGGCACCGGCCGTCACGTTCTTCCCTGCTCCCCCGGTTCTCCCAGGTCATGCCGGGTCGGCATATCGGGACAACCCCTCCCGGACAGGCGGCGTCCCACTCGCGTGGGGTCTCGGGCGTGTCCCGTGAACGAGCCCGTCTGCGTCGGGGAGGAAGTGTCCGTGCCCGGATGGCCGACCGTCGGCCGGACCGACGATCAACGACTCGCGGAGGCGCTCCGGCGCGCCGACGCCCAGGCGCCCGCGCGGCTGTACGACGCCTACGCCGAGCGGCTCAACGACTACGCCTTCTCGCTGCTGGCCGACGTCGACGCCGCGGCCGACGCCGTGCACGACGCCCTGGTCGTCGCGCACGGGTGCGCGGACCGGCTGCGGGACGCCGGGCGGCTGCGCCCCTGGCTGTACGCGCTCGTCCGGTTCCGGTGCGCCGCCGGGTCCAGGGGCGGACGGGGCACGGGACCCTCGCCGGTCTTCGACGAGCCCGACGACCCCGGGGAGCGCGAGCTGGCCGCGCTGGTCCGGGAGACGCTGGCGGAGCTGGGCGGGCAGGAGCGGGAGGTGCTGGAGCTCTCCCTCCGGCACGGCCTGAGCTCCGGCGAGGTCGGCGCGGTGCTCGGCCTGACCTCCCGGCAGGCCGCGACCCGCCTCGGCCGGGCCCGCGACCATCTGGAGAACGCCGCCGCCGCGGTCGTGCTGGCCAGGATCGGCCGGGCGCACTGCCCGGACCTGTCGGCGATGGTCGACTCGTGGGAGGGGCCGCTCACCCCGGCGCTGCGCAGGAGGCTGTCGGCCCACATCGCCCGCTGCGAGGTCTGCGCCGGACTGCGCGACCGGCACGTCCCGGCCGGGCGGCTGCTGGACCTGCTCCCGGCCGCCCTCCCGCCGCTCTCCCTGCGCCGCCGGACGATCGCCACCTGCGTGGACCCGGGGCAGGGCGGGACCCGCGCCGCCGTCGTCGCCGCCGGGGACCGCTTCGACCGGACCGGCTTCCCGGTCGCCGGAGAACGGCGCGCCGTACCGAGGGCCGCGCGCCGCAGGAAGCGGACCGGGCGGCCGGCCCCGGCGGTCGCGGCGGCCGCGTGCCTGCTGGCCGTGACCGCGGGCGTGATCGTGGTCACCGGACAGGACCTCGTACGGGGTCCTGCGGGCCGGGCGGAGTCCGCGCCCGGCCCGGAACCGGCGATGGTCGTCTCCCCGCCGGAACCGGAACCGGAACCGGAACCGGACGCCTCGCCGGAGCCGGAGGAGCCCGCACCCGGCCTGGAGGAACCCCCGGCGGAGGAGCCCGGGCCCGAACCGGCGGAGAGCGCCCGCGGCACCGCACCCGGCCCCGGCCGCCCCGCCGCGTCCCGCCCCGCCGTACCCCGCCCGGCGGCGGACCGGCCGCGCACCACCCGCCCGCCCGCGCCCCGGCCGTCCGCCCGGCTGAGCGTCTCGTGCCCGCCGGACATCGGCGCCGGGGCGGGGCGGATCCGGCTGACGGCGCGGGGCGCCGCGGTCGAGTGGTCGGCGACCACCTCGGGAGGGCTGGTCGTCCACCCCGCCGGCGGGCGGCTCCGGGCCGGCGCCTCGGCGGTGATCTGGGTGACCGCCGCCGACCCCGGGGAGAGCGGGTCCGGGCGGGTCGCGTTCCGGTCGTCCGGGGGCGGCACCGCCTGCGCCGTCTCGTGGGACGGCCCCGCCCCCGAGGACTCCGAACCCGCACCCGATCCCACCGAGGCTCCCGAGCCGACCCCTACGCCCTCCGTGAGCCCGGAGCAGGAGGCTGCCTGATTTCCTGACCGGACGCTGAACGACTTCACGACATCCCTTAGCAATTGGGTAAACCATGGGCCTATGGCAAACGTCGCCATTGACGGTCCTGAGGGATGGTTGGTCACATGGGGTGGCGGTCAGCCATGCCTTACCAGTCCGGGAGTCGGGAGATGCGGATCATCCGCAGGGCGCTCCGAGGGGCGCTCGCGTTCGCATGTGCGGCGGGAGCGGCCCTGGCACTCACCGGGACCGAGGTTTTCCTCCGTTCCGTCCTGGTTCTTCTGTTTCTTCTGTTAACTCCCGCCGTCGCTCTGATCGGAGTGTTGCGTGATCGTGACCCTCTCAGAGTGATAACGGCTGGAATAGCGGCAAGTGTCGCTGTTAACACGCTCCTTGCCATAGCCATGCTCTCTTTTGACGCATGGTCGCCACGTGCCGGAGTGGCGACGATCGCGGTTGTGGGAGCGTTCTTGTGGGTGCTGCGCACGCTGTATCGGGGCGACGGAGGCCTGCGGGCCGAACAGGGGGCGAGGTCAGAGTGAAGATCACTGTTGTGTGTCCGGGGGAGCTCGGCGAGCCGGAGATCAACCGGTGGCGCGAGATCCAGAAGGCCTCCCCGGCTCTCGACAATCCGTTCCTGTCCGTGGACTTCACGCTGGCCATGGGTCGGCTGCGCGACCGCGTCAGGGTCGCGGTCATCGAGGACGGCGGCACGGTCACGGGCTTCTTCCCCTACGAGCGGCACGCCTTCGGCGTCGGCAGGCCGCTGGGCGGCTTCCTCGTCACCTGCCACGGGGTGATCGCGACCCCGGAGTTCAAGATCGACGCGCGCGAGCTGCTCCGGGGCTGCAGGCTCTCGGTCATCGACTTCGACTACCTGGTCGCGGGCCAGCCCACGTTCTCCCCGTACGAGACGGACGTGCGGCCGGCCCCCGTCATGGACCTCGGCTCCGGGTTCGACGCCTACGTCGAGCAGATCCGCGCCGCCTCGCCGAAGAACTACAAGACCGTGCGGTACAAGGAACGCAAACTCGGCCGCGAGCACGGCGAGGTCAGGTTCGACTGGGAGTCCGCGGACCTCGGCGCGCTGCACACGCTCCTGCGCTGGAAGTCCGACCAGTACCAGCGGACCGGCCGGGTCGACCGCTTCGCCCAGCCCTGGATCATCCGGCTCGTCGAGGAGATGCACGCCGCCCGGTCCGACGACTTCGCCGGCGTCCTGACCATGGTCTACGCCGGGGACACCCCGGTCGCCGGTCACTTCGGCCTGCGCACCGCGCAGACCCTCGTCGGCTGGTTCCCCGCCTACGACACCGCCTACGCCCCCTACTCGCCCGGCATCATGCACCACCTGCACCTGGCCGAGCACGCCGCGGCCGCCGGCCTGCACCAGATCGACATGGGCAAGGGCGACCGCGAGTACAAGGACTGGCTGAAGACCGGCGTCCTGATGGTCGCCGAGGCCCGCGTCGCGCGCCCGTCCCCCACCACCGCCGTGCAGTGGGCGGGCCGCGTCCCGCTCAGCCGGCTCCGCACCGCCGTCGTGGACGACCCGCGTCTCTTCAAGGCAGCCGACCGCCTGCTCAAGGCCTACGGACAGGCAAAATCACGCCTCCGACCGCGTTTCCGCTCGCACCAGTCGACGCGGACACGGTAACCATTCCCTTCACGGCCATTCGATTCCCGATGTGACACCTCTCTCGCTCTCAGTCGCGCTCGCCCTCGTCTCGTGCCGGGAACCGAGCGCGCGGAAGGACCATCCGTCATCATGAACCACGAAACGATCAGAGCCAATGGCAAGCAGAGCGGCACACTCCGCTCCATCCCGCCCCTCGAGCGGTTCACCCCGCTCACTCCCCACATGGCCATCTCGCCCACCGTGAGCGTCGTCGTGCCCGCGATGAACGAGGCGGAGAACCTCCCGCACGTCTTCGCCACGCTGCCGCAGTGGATCGACGAGATCATCCTGGTGGACGGCAACTCGGTGGACGACACCGTCGCCGTCGCCAAGAGGCTGCGGCCCAACGTCCGCGTGGTCACCCAGACCGGCAAGGGCAAGGGCGACGCGCTGGCCGCGGGCTTCGCCGCCTGCACCGGCGACATCATCGTGATGATCGACGCCGACGGGTCCACCGACGGCCGGGAGATCATCCAGTTCGTGAGCGCGCTGGTGGCCGGCGCCGACTTCGTCAAGGGCTCGCGCTACGCCTCCGGCGGCGGCAGCGACGACCTCACCTTCACCCGCACGCTCGGCAACAAGGCGCTGACCGGTCTGGTGAACAGGATCTACGGGACCCAGTACAGCGACCTGTGCTACGGCTACAACGCCTTCTGGGCCCGCCACCTCGGCGTCCTCAACGTGGACTGCGCGGGCTTCGAGGTGGAGACCCTGATGAACATCAGGGCGGCCAAGGCCGGGCTGAAGATCCACGAGGTGCCCAGCCACGAGCGCTGCCGCATCCACGGGGAGAGCAACCTCCGTGCGGTCCGCGACGGCCTCCGGGTGCTCAGGACGATCATCAGGGAGTGGCGCGGCGGCTCCACCGCCAGGGTGCCCGAGCCGCGGACCGCCACCCCCGCCGCGGACCAGGGCGCCGCCTGACCATGAAGATCAGCGTCGTCATCTGCGTCTACACGGAAGACCGCTGGGAGGACATCCGGGAGGCCGTCGAATCGGTCGAACGGCAGCGGCGCAAGCCGTACGAGGTCATCCTGGTCGTCGATCACAACCCGGACCTGCACCTGCGGCTGAAGCAGGAGTACCCCGGCGCGATCGTGGTCGAGAACGCGCACGAGCAGGGGCTGTCCGGTGGCAAGAACACCGGCGCGGCGACCGCCTCGGGCGACGTCGTGGCGTATTTGGACGACGACGCGGTGGCGGAGCCCGGCTGGCTGGAGGCTTTGGAGGAGGGCTTCCAGGACCCGGCCGTCGTGGGGGTGGGCGGGTCGACCAGGCCGCTGTGGGCGGCGGGCCGCCGCCCGCGCTGGTTCCCACCGGAGTTCGACTGGACCGTGGGGTGCACCTACGTGGGCATGCCCACGGTCCGCGCGCCGATCCGCAACGTGATGGGCGGCAACGCGGCCTTCCGCCGCGAGGTCGTGGGCGCGGCGGGCGGTTTCCACACCGGCATCGGCCGCAGCGTGCAGGGCCGCAGGAGCCGCCCGCTCGGCTGCGAGGAGACGGAGTTCTGCATCCGCCTCTCCCAGCGGTTCCCGGGAGCGGTGATGCTGTTCGAGCCGGCGGCGGTGATCGGGCACAAGGTCTCGGCGCAGCGGGAGCGGTTCGCCTACTTCAGGTCCCGCTGCTACGCCGAGGGCCTGTCCAAGGCCCTGGTCGCCTCCAGCGTCGGCACCCGGGACGGCCTCTCCAGCGAGAGGGCGTACGCCACCAGGACGCTGCCCGCCGGTGTGCTGCGCGGGATCGGCGCGGCGCTCCGGGGCGACCCGGCGGGCCTGGCCAGGGCCTTCGCCATCGCCGTCGGCCTGGCCTGGACCGGCTGGGGCTATGTGGTGGGCACGACACGTCTGAAGTCGAGGCGATCATGACACGCGTTCCGATCCTGATGTACCACGCGGTGAGCGAGCGGCCGACCGAGGAGACCCGGCCGCTCGCGGTCTCGCCGCGGCGCTTCGCCGAGCAGCTGGAGACGCTCCGCGAGCAGGGTTTCACCCCGATGACCATGTCCGACCTCGTCGCCGGGGTGAACCGGACCGGCCCGCTGCCGGACCGGCCGGTGGCGATCACCTTCGACGACGGCTACGCCGACTTCCACGACGAGGCGCTGCCGCTGCTCGCCCGGTACGGCTATCCCGCGACGGTCTTCGTGACCACCGGCTGGATCCGGGACGCCGGGGCGGAGTCCGCCGGACGGCCGCTGGGCCCCACCCTGGCCTGGAACCAGATCCGGGAGGCGGTCTCCTGCGGCATCGAGATCGGCGGCCACAGCCACAGCCACCCGCAGCTCGACCAGCTCCCCGGCCGGGAGCTCCGTGACGAGCTGCGCAGGAACAAGGCCCTGCTGGAGGACCACCTCGACCGCCCGGTGGCCACCATGGCCTACCCCTACGGCTACTCCAGCGCCCGGGTGCGCCGGGAGGTCCGCAGGGCGGGCTACTGGACCGCGTGCGCCGTGGCCAACGACGCCTTCTGCGAGGGCGACGAACTGCTGGCGCTGCCGCGGCTCACCGTCACCGAGCACACCTCGCCGGCGAAGTTCGCCAAGGTGCTCGCCGGACAGGGCCTGCCCCTGCTCTACCTGCGCGAGCGGGCGCTCACCAAGGGATACGCGCTCGTCCGGCGCACCCGCTACGGACTGCACCGGACCGGCGCCCTGCTGCGGGCCGGGACAGGTAATGGGCGGTGACTGAGACGAGTGCGCCGGCGGGGAGGACGGAGGGAGCCGAGCGACGGCGAGGGCCGCTGGGCACCCTGCGGGACCGCCTCCCCAAGGACCTGAACGACCCCCTGCTCCGCAACGCCTACTCACTGATCGTCAACGCCGGTGCGGCCGGTGCCCTCGGGCTGGCCTACTGGACGGTCGCCGCACGCTTCTACAGCGACGCCGACTACGGCCGCGGCTTCGCGCTGATCGCCGCCATGCGGCTGCTCGCGGCGCTCACCGCCTTCGGCTTCGTCGGCGCGCTCACCCGGTTCCTGCCCGAGGGCGGGCGGGCGACGGGCCGTCTGGTCGGCTGCACCTACCTGGTGGGCGGCGCCGCGGCGGCCGCCGCGACAGGGCTCTTCCTGTCCACGCTCCCGTCCTGGGGCGCCAACTTCGGCGGCCTGTCCGGGCTCGCGCCCGCGGCCTGGTTCCTGCTGGCCGTCGTCCTGTGGTGCGTGTTCACGCTCCAGGACGTGGTGCTCACCGCGCTGGGCAAGGCGCCCTGGGTGCCGCTGATCGGGGTGGCCGTCGGGGTGGCGAAGCTCGGACTGCTGATCGTGCTGGCCCCGTCCTTCCCCGGCTCCGGGATCTTCCTGGCCTGGACGATCCCGGTGGCCTTCACCGTCGTGCCGATCAGCATCGCGATCTTCACCAGGCTGGCGCCGCGGGCCGCCGCCCGCAGCGGTCACCGCCCGCCGCCCCCGATGCGCA
This sequence comes from Planomonospora antibiotica, assembly GCF_014647955.1. Lineage (NCBI taxonomy): Bacteria > Bacillati > Actinomycetota > Actinomycetes > Streptosporangiales > Streptosporangiaceae > Planomonospora > Planomonospora antibiotica. The sequence continues at coordinate 52,969 of NZ_BMQE01000017.1, forward strand.
GGATCGGCGGCTTCCTGGCCGGCGACTTCCCCGGCACACTTCTCATCCTGGCCAGCGTCTACCTCGTGCCCGCCCTGGTGTCCGGAGGCGTGGACGCGCGCATGGCGGGTTACTACGGCGCGGCGGTGACCCTCGTCGGCGTCTTCGACATGCTCGCCCTCAACATGGCCATCTCCCTGACCATCGAGGGGGCCGGCGACCCGGCGGCGCTCGCGGGCAGGTGCAGGCTCGCCCTCCGGCGGACCATGATGCTCCTGGTCCCCGCGGTGACGGTGACGGTTCTGGCCGCCCCGCTCATCCTCCGGCTCGGCTGGGGGGGGTCCTACGCCGAGCACGGAGCGGACGTCCTCAGACTGCTCGCGCTCGCCTCGATCCCGCACGCCCTCATCGAGATCTACCTGGGCGTGCTGCGCGCCCGCAGCCGCGTGCGGGCGCTGCTGCTGCTCCAGGCGCTGCTCTGCATCCTGGTCGTGGGGCTGTCGTTCGTCTTCTTCCGCGTCCACGGGATCACCGGTGTGGGCCTCGGCACCCTCGCCGCCCAGGTGATCGTCGCCGCCGTCATCGCCCCCGGTCTGTTCGGGGTGCTGCGGACGGGCGGCGCGCCGGGCACCGGACTCCCGCCGGACGCCGACCTCTCGCCGGACAACGTCCCGACCCTGGTGATGATGACGGTCGACGCCCAGCCCACCGTCACCCGGCTTCCGGGCGGATCGCCCTCCACGGACGGCGGCGGCCCCGCGCCGCGGCCCCGGCACGCGCGGCCCGCGGCACCGGGCCCGGGTGCGATGCACACCGCACCGGGCCCGGGTGCGATGCGCACCGCAGCGGACCCGGGTGCGATGCGCACCGCAGCGGATCCGGGTGCGGGGCGCACCGCACCGGCGCCGCGCGCGCCCCGCGCGGTGCCGGGTCCGCGGGTACGGCCCGCCGTGCCGTGGTGGGAGTGGACGCGCGCCCTGCTTCCGCCGCTGATCGCCGCCGAGGGCCTCGTGATCGTCGTGCTCACCGTGGCGGCGGGCGGGCGCTCGCCCGCCGTGCCCGCGGTGACCCTCGCCGGAGCCGGGCTGGTGGCGGTGGCGCTCCTGGCCGAGCTCGTGATGCGCCGCCGGACCTGGCTGCTGTGGGTGCAACTGCTCACCGTGGCGCTGTGCCTGCACGGGACGGAGGCGCTGTCCGGCTCGACCGGCCGCGCCACCGCCGGCGCGGTCGCGCGGGTGATGGCGACCGGTGAGGCCGGCCCCGGGGAGTGGCCGCTGGCCCTGCCCGCGTTCCTGGCCCGCGCGATGGGCCTGACCGACCCCACCCCGCTGCTCGTGTGGGCGCCGGTCGCCCTGGCCGTGGCGAGCCTGGCCCCCGCGCTGCTCGCCGCGCGGCTCGTGCACCACGACGAACGCGTCCGCTGGGCGCTGGCGCTCGTGGTGACGACGGTGCTCTGGCTCGCGCCCGCCGAGTCGGTCACGGCCTCCACCGCCTTCCTGCTCTGCCTGTGCGCGCTGGCCCTGGCACCGGCCCGCGCGCCGCGCCGGACCGCTCCCGCGGCCGCCGGTGACGGGCGTCTGGAGACGGCGGCCTAGATGAGGACCACGACCGGCGACCCGCCCTCCGGCCCGGAACCCGTCCCCGCAGGGCCCGAGAGGGCCCGGGACGGCTCCGGCCTCCATGACCTCCCGATTTCCCATGAGTTTCCCGAGTTCTAGGAAAGGACCTGCCGTGAACGACTGGCCGGCGATCACCGTGGTGATCCCGACCCGCAATCGCACCGGACTCCTCCAGGAGACGATCGACTCGATCCTCGGCCAGGACTATCCGGGCGACATCACCTGCGTCGCCGTCTTCGACCAGAGCCCCCCGGACGAGTCGTTCGCGACCTCCCGTCCCGGGCGGCGGGTCATGGTGACGCCCAACACGCGGCAGCCGGGGATCGCCGGCGCCCGCAACACCGGCGTGCTGCTCGACGACGGCGAACTGGTCGCCTTCTGCGACGACACCGATCTCTGGCTGCCGCACCGGCTCCGGTCCCAGGTGGCGGCGCTCGGCGGCGGTCACTTCGCGACCTGCGGGATCGAGCTCTTCAACGACGAGGTGGCCTTCGCCAGGTCGGTGCCCACGCCGACGGTGACCCTGCGGGACCTGCTGCGCAAGCAGCTGCCCTCGATGCACCCCTCGACCTACCTGATGCGCCGTGACGCGCTCACCGGCGGCTTCGGCCTGGTCAGCGAGGAGCTGCCCGGCGGCTACGGCGAGGACTACGAGCTGCTGCTGCGGGCCGCCCGGTTCGGGCCGATCGTCAACGTGCCGGAGACGGGGGTCAGGGTCAGGCTGCACACGGCCTCGCACTTCTCCGTCGTCGAGTCCAGCGAGACGATCTCCACGGCGCTGCGCTGGATGCTGGAGCGCTATCCGGAGTTCGCCGGGGCGCCGGGCGGCTACGCCCAGCTCGCCGGGAAGATCGCCTTCGCCGAGGCCGCGCTGGGCCGCTCCGCGCAGGCGCTGCGCTGGATCGGCAGGGCCGTACGGCGGCGCCCCTGGGAGCCGCGCGCCTACCTGGCGCTGGCCGTCACGGCGGGCCTGCCCGCTCCGGCGATCGTGGGCCGCCTGCACCGGATGGGGCGCGGCATATGAAGATCGACGTCATCCGCCCCGGGGAGCTGGGCAAGGCCGAGATCGACGCGTGGCGCGAGATGCAGCACGCCACGCCGCGGCTGGGCAACCCCTTCCTCAGCCCGGAGTTCACGGTCGCGATGGGCGAGGTCTGCGCCGAGGCCCGGGTCGCGGTCGTCTCCGAGCAGGACGGGCCGGTCGGCTTCTTCCCGTTCGAGCGGCACCCCGGCAGCGTGGGCACCGCGCTGGGCGCCTGGGTCTCGCTCTGCCAGGGCGTGGTCCACGCGCCGGGCGCCGAGTTCGACGCCGAGGCCCTGCTGCGCGCCTGCGGGCTGCACGTGTGGGAGTTCGGCTGCATGGTCGACGGGCAGAAGTGGTTCCAGCCGTTCGAGGTGCTGCGCCAGGAGGCCGTGGTCCTCGACCTGGCGGACGGCTACACCGCCTATCTCGACGGGCTGCGCGAGCGCTCCCCCAAGTTCCTCAAGTCCACCCTCTACAAGGAGCGCAAGCTCGGCCGCGACGCAGGCGCGCTCACCTTCGACTTCGCGGTCCGCGACGAGGAGCAGTTCCGGCTGCTGCGGAGCTGGAAGTCCGCGCAGTACCAGCGGATGGGCCGCCCCGACCGGTTCGGCAAGGCCTGGGTCGTGGAGCTCGCCGAGCGGCTGCACGCGATCGACACCCCCGACTTCGCCGGGCCGCTGTCCATGCTCTACTGCGACGGCAAACCGGTCGCGGGCCACTTCGGGCTGCGCTCGGACACGATCCTGATCGGCTGGTTCCCGGCCTACGACCCGGAGTTCGCCAAGTACTCCCCCGGCCTGATCCAGCACCTTCAGATGGCCGAGGCGGCCGCCGACGCCGGGCTGCGCTCGATGGACCTGGGGATCGGGACCGGTTCGGAGTACAAGGACGCGCTGCGCAGCCGGGGCGAGCCGGTGAGCGAGGGGTGCGTGCGCCGCCGCTCGGCCGGCGCGGCGGCGTACTGGCTGCGCCGCACGCCGGTGCGCCGGGCCCGGCAGTTCATCCTGGACAGCCCCGCCCTGTACGGCGCGGCCGACCGGGCCATGAAGCGGTACGGGAACCTGCGGGCACGGTTGAAGACGCGATGAGCCGCACCCTCGAATCCATCATGAGCGAGCGGGTCGGGGCCGCGTGCCTGCACGTGCCCTCGGCCCGGTTCGGCCTCTACCTCGCCCTGCGGCACTGGTTCGGCGCCGGAGACCGGGTGCTGATCGCCCCGACCAACTGCGAGACCGTGCTGTTCATCGCGTTGGCCGCGGGCCTGCGGCCCGTCATGGCGCCCGTCTCGGCGGACGACGGCAACATCGACCCGGACCTGGTCGACTGGACCGGCCTGGCGGGCGTGCTCACCACCCACCTGTACGGCCAGCCCGACCGGGTGGTCCGGCTGCGCGCCGAGTGCGACCGCCGCGGCCTGGTCCTGATCGACGACGCCGCGCACGCCATGCTCACCACGGTGGACGGCCGACCGGCCGGCACGTTCGGCGCCGCCGGCGTGTTCAGCCTGGCCAAGCACGGCAGGGCCATGTCCGGCGGGTTCCTCGCGGTGGAGGACCCCGGCGAGCTGCCCGCCCTGGCCCGGATGCGCGACGCGCTCCTGCTCGACGGCGGCCCGCGCGCGCAGGTCCTCGGCGCGCTCCGCCCGGTGCTGCGGGAGACGGTCTACCGGACCGGGCTGGTCCGGCCGATGTGGCGGGCGCTGAAGGCGCTCGGCGTGATCGAGTGGACGGGTCACCGCTGCGCTCCCCGCGAGGAGGAGCTGGGGGCGGCGCTGAAGGCGCTGGAATCCCTGGAGGCGCCGGCCGGGCTCGACGGGCTCGGCCACTGGCTCCGGATCGACCTGGACGACTGGCGGATGCGGCAGGGCGGGCTGCTCCGGGCCTACCAGCGCTCCCGCTTCCGGGTGGTCGACCGGGAGCGCGAACGCCGGCTGGCCGGGGTGGAGCTGCTGCGCGGGCTGCCGTGGGCCGCGCGGGGCGTGGCCGGGTCGCCGCCGGCGCCGCTGCTCCGGGTGCCGCTGGCGGTCGAGGACCGCGACGGGGTCGTCGCCGCGCTGGAGCGGCACGGCGTGGTCCCTGGGTTCGTCTACGACCCGCCGCTGGACGACTATCTCGGTCTGGTGCCCGCCGGGCCGACCCCGGAGGCCGCGCGCTGGTGGACGCGGCACGTGCTCCCGGTGGACCCGCTGCGCGCGCGGCGCGTCGCCGTACTGCTGGACCGGCTGGGGGTGCGGCCGGCCGGCCCGCCCCCGCCCCGCCTTCCGGGCCTGCCCCCGGCTCCGTCCGCCCCCGCGGCCTCGACGGAGGAGACGGGCGCCCGGATGTGAGCACCGAAGACAGCGCAGCGTGACCTTACGCTCACCATAGCCCACCCCCTTCATGATCCATGAGAGCTGATGAGTCAAGCAGAGCGCCCGGAGAGTGATCACCCCATGTCGGCTTCAGCCGGTCCGCTGGACCCACGCGTTCGGAGGACCACATGACCATGCCCGGCAGGGGGAGGCACGCCCGCCGCGACCGGGGGCTGCCCCCTTCCAAGTGGATTCCGATCTCGCTGGTGGCGGCCCTGGTGGCCGCCCTGGCCGTCACCGCCGTGGTCTACATGTACGCCGCCCCCGTCGAACGCAGTGCGGCGCCGCCTCCGCCGACCGTGCCGGGGGCCCGGCCGACCCCGACCTCCTGCGTGCCGGCCTCCGACCTGGTGCCGCCGTGCGGGGCCTGGTGGGGGATGCACGTCCCGCCGGACCGGGAGCGCGGGCTGGTGGCCGACGTGACCTCGATGGAGGAGCAGATCGGCCGCAAACTCGACATCACCATCAGTTACCACGACATGTCCGAGACCGACGCGGGCCGCTTCTTCCGGGACGACGAGAGCGACCTCGCCGAGGAGCGCGTACTGTTCCTCGGCTGGGAGTCGACGATCTGGGCCGGGAACGTGGACATCCCCTGGCACGCCATCGCGCGCGGGGAGCTCGACCGGGTCATCGACGCCCAGGCCGCGCGGGTCAAGGAGTACGGCAAGCCCGTCCTGATCGGCTTCGACGGGGAGAAGGACCGCGAGGAGAGCGGCCAGACCCCCGAGGAGTACATCGCGGCCTACAAGCGCATCGTCGACCGGTTCCGGCAGGCGGGCGCGGACAACGCGCTCTGGGTCTGGGGCGTCACCGGCTACTACCCGTTCCGCGACCGCTGGAAGCCGTACTACCCGGGTGACGACTACGTCGACTGGATCAGCTACGACCCCTACAACTTCGCCACCTGCCGGGGCGCGAAGTGGCAGAGCTTCGAGGAGACCGTGCAGCCCACCTACGAGTGGTTCCAGCAGAACGGCTTCGCCCACAAGCCGCTGATGCTGGCCGAGTACGGGACGGAGAGCGACTCCGCCGACCCCTCCGCGCGGGCCGACTGGTACCGCGGCATCCCGGCGGCGATGAAGCGGATGCCCAACCTCAAGGCGATCATCCAGTGGAACAACACCGACGTCGACGACTGCGATTTCTCGCTCACCGGTCCCGGCGTCCTGGAGGCGTTCGCGGAGGCGGGGAAGGACCCCTACTTCCAGCAGCCCCTCCCCTGACGGAGGGGCCGCGGAGCCGGGGCCGCGCCCGGCGGAAGACGCGCGGCGGCACGGAGCGGAGCAGGTCAAGGCCCTCTGTGGTGATACCGCGGTGATACGGCGGTGATACGGCGAAAGCGAAGCCACGCGGAGTAAAGTCGGCAACGATTGACTCCCGTCGACTACCCAGGGAAGGGCGCGTGTGGAGGGCAAGCAGGCTGAAGAGGTGATCGACGAGGCGATCACCCGACCGATGAGGCGCCCGGCCTCCACCGCGGTCGAGCCGTCCGAGCCCTCCGAGTCCGGTGAGCCCGGAGCCGGGCCCGCGGTCGAGCCCGCGGTCGAGCCCGTGGTCGAGTCCGGCGGCGGGAGCCCGGCGGGGAGCACACCTGACGGAAGGGCCCGGGAGTGCGGGCCCGACGCGGAGCCCGGAACCGGACCCGACGGCTCCGGCGGACTCGACGGTTCCAGCGGGGTCGGCGGACTCGACGATTCCGGCGGCTCCGGCGGCTCCGGCGGCTCCGGCGGCTCCGGCGGCTCCGGCGGGGAGGACGTCCCGGAGACGGCGGACGAGGTCTCCGGGGACGGGATCTCCGCTGAGACGATCACCGTCGTGCCGATCGGGCGGAGCGGCGTGAGCGACGGTGCGCCCACCGTCGCCTGGCGGGTGCCGGTCCCGAAGATCCCGGCCGCCCGCGGGGAGCCGGAGCTGGAGAAGACCGCGCCCGAGCAGGAGGAGACCCCGCCCGGTGAGACGGCCCTCCCTTCGCTGTCGGTCGTCGTCGTCGCGGGCCCCGCGCAGTCGCGGTTCCGCCTGGCCGTGACGGTCAAGGCGCTGCGGGCCCAGGAGCCGGCCCCCGAGGAGATCGTCCTGGTCGTGGACCGCTCCCCCGAGCTGGCCGAGTGGGCCGAGGCCGAACTCCGCGGGACCGACGGGACCGGTGAGATCACCGTGGTGCGGGAGCAGGAGGCCGCCGGCGCGGCCTCCGCCCGCAACCTGGGGCTGGCCCGTGTCCGAGGGGACGTCGTCGCCTTCCTCGACGGCGACTCCGCTCCCGAGCCGGGTTGGTCGGCGGCGCTGCTGGAGCCGTACACCGACCACGACGTGGTCGCGGTCCGCGGCCGGGTGGCGCTGCGCTGGAGCTCGGGCAGGCCCGACTGGTTCCCCGCCGAGCTGGCCTGGGTGCTGGGGGTGCCGTTCACCGGTTCCCGCATCCAGCCGGACCGCGTCGACGACCTGTACGGCGGTGCCCTGTCGTTCCGGCGGGAGGCGCTGGCCGAGGCCGGGGGGTTCCCCGAGGAGCCCGACCACCGCCCCGAGGAGGTCTCCGCCGAGCCCGCGGGCGGCGTGAAGACCGAGCTCCGCTCCCGCCTGCTCGACCTGCGGCCCGCCGCGAAGCTGCTCCACGAGCCCTCGGCGGTGGTACGGCTGGACGTGCCCGAGCGGCGCTCCCGCCTGGCCTACTTCCTGGCCCGGTGCACCGCCGAGGGCCGGTCGCAGGCGGACGTGGGGCGACGCACCAACGGATGGGAGGGTCTCCTGGCCCACCTGGCGCCGGTCAGGAACGGCCTGCCCCGGGCGGTGTTCCGCGCGGTCACCTTCACCGGTCCGGCGGACATCAAGGGGTGGAAGGCCCTGCTCGTGATGCTCCTGGGCATGGTGGCGGCCAACGCCGGCTACGTGAGCGGGAGGCTGCGCACGACGCGGGCCGACGGGACCCCGCGGGAGACGGGCCAGTGGACGTGGTTCCTCTCCCGGACGGCGCTGCCGGTCGCCACCGTGCTGTGGGGGCTCTCCCTGCGCGAGGTCGACCTCGACAAGATGACCGACCTGGGGCTGATCACGGTCCTGCCCGCCCTGTTCTGGATCGCGGTCGCGATCATGATCATCGGGTTCGTCGCGCTGCTCGGCGACCGGAAGGCCCTGGAGCTCTGGCACGCGGGCTACACCCTGGTGCTGATCGCGGTCCTGCACGCGACCCCCGCGCTGCTCTACCCCTCGCTGCGCTACTCCTGGGCGTGGAAGCACGTCTCCGTCATCGACTACCTGATCCGGCACGGCGCCACGGACCCCGAGCTCAGCCCGCTGGCCGCCTACCACCAGTGGCCGGGCTTCTTCTCGTTCTTCGCGATGATGACGGAGGCCGCCGGGCTGCCGGACGCCCTCGGCATCGCCGCCTGGGGGCCCGCCGTCTTCAACACCGCGATGCTGCTCCCGCTGCTGCTGCTGTTCCGCACGGTGACGCGCAACCGGCAGCTGGTCTGGGGCGCGGTCTGGGTCTACTTCTCCTGCTCCTGGGTGGGCCAGGACTACTTCTCGCCGCAGGCCACCACCCTGGTCCTCTACCTGACCGTGCTGGTCGTCGTGGTGCGGCGCTTCCGGCGCGGGCCGATCAGGGCGGGCGACGACCCCGAGGGGCTGGGCGCGGAGCCCCCGCCCGTCTCCGGCACGCGCAGGCGCCTGGTCTGGACGATCCTGCTGGCCCTCCCGATCGTGGCGATCGCCTCCTCCCACCAGCTGACGCCGCTCATGCTGGTGGCCGGGCTGGCCGCCCTGTCCGTACTGCGGCGCCACCGCAACCTGGGCATCCTGCTGTTCACCGGGTTCGCCGTGCTGGTGTGGGACGCCGTGGCCGCCTGGCAGCTCCTGGAGGCCCGGTTCAGCGACATCGTGGAGTCGCTCGGCGACGCCGGCGGCAACCTGGACGACGGCCTCCTGTCCCTCGGCACCGCCGCTCCCGGCCAGGTGATCGTCGCCTACGCCGACCGCGCGCTCTCCGCGGGGCTGTGGCTGCTCGCCGCCGGCGGCGCCCTGCTGCGCCGCCGCTGGCTCAGGCGGCCGGGCCTGCCCCTGCTGGTGATCGGGCTCAGCCCGCTGCTGTTCCTCGCCGCGGGGAGCTACGGCGGGGAGATCATGTTCCGCATCTACCTGTTCACGCTCCCGCTCAGCGCGTTCCTGGCCGCGGCGCTGTTCCTGCCCGCCCGCCGGGCCTTCGTCCGCGTCCTGATCCTGCCCCTGGTCCTCATGCTCATGGTCACCGGCTTCTTCTTCGGCAACTACGGCAAGGAGCAGTCCAACTACTTCACCCAGGACGAGGTCCGGCTCGTGCGCGCGGTGCACCGTGCGGCGCCGGAGGGGTCGCTCATCGTGGCGCCCACGTTCTTCCTGCCCGCCGCCTACGACTACTACGAGCGCTACCAGCACAGCTGGCTGGACGAGCTGCCCCGCTCGCGCGAGGCCGCCCCCGGGATGCCGAAGTACGTGCCCACCCGGGTGGAGCTGGTGCAGGACCCGGTGCCGTCGCTCGTCGGCCTCATGTCGAGCGTGCCGCCGGGCGGCAAGGCCTACCTGGTGCTCAACCGCGCGCAGAAGGCCGCCATCGAGACGGCGGGCATCTTCCCGAAGGGCACGATCGACCGGCTGCGCCGGGGGGTCGAGGCGTCCGACCGGTTCCGGGTGCTCGTCCGCAACTCGGGGGGCGCCGTCTACGAACTGATCCCGAAGAGAGCGGCGGCGACCCCGTGACGGCGGGGCTCCGCGCTGGAGGCAACCGATGAACACCATACGCTGGCCGCTCCTGCTGCTCGCCTCCTCCGGCTGGCTGGCCCTGCTCACGACCGAGACTCCCGGCGGCGCTCCGCTGCGCGTCACCGTCACGGTGGTCTTCCTGCTCACCTGTCCGGGGGCCGCCGTGCTGGCGCTGTTCCGGCCGCTGCTCGCCCCGCGCGACCACACCGGGGATGCCATGGAGAGCATCGCGCTCACGGTGGCGCTCAGCGTCGCGCTGGGCATCCTGGTCAGCGAGGCGTTCTTCATGACGGGCACGTTCACGGTGTACCGGGTGCTGACGGCGCTGGCCACCGTCACCTCGCTCGCCGCCCTGGGCGTGCCGCTCACCGCGTACCGGGCCCGCCGGCGCGCGGCGCGCTCACCGGAAAGCGCCTGAGACCGGCCGTGCACCCCAGACGGTCCCCGTGCGGAGCATGACTCACGCGGATCGCACCGGCTCCGTCCCGCGCGGATCGCACCGGCCCCGTCCCGGGGTCCGCACGGATCTCTCCCGGAGTCCGCACGGACCCTGCCCGGGGTGCGGGCGGGGTCCGTGCGGAGAGTCAGGCGGGGCGCTCGTCCAGCGCCCGGTGGGCCCGCGCGACCAGGACGGGGACGGAGGCGCCCAGGTCGTCGAAGCCCTCGCCGACCGTCTTGCCCTGGACGAAGCGCGCGTGGATGCCCTCCAGGATCACGGCGAGCTTGAAGTTGCCGAAGGCCAGGTAGAAGTCCAGGTCGCTCAGGTCGGCCCCGGACACCTTCGCGTAGTGGGCGGCGAACCCCTTCGCGTCCAGGAAGCCGGGGGTGAGCGTGACGTCGCCCGCCACCGGGACGGAGGAGCGCGCGGCGTCACCGGGGTCGTGCCAGTAGGTCAGGGTGAGGCCGAGGTCGGCGACGGGGTCGCCCAGGGTGGACATCTCCCAGTCGACCACGGCCCGGATCTGCGGGTCCGCGCCGGGCGCCAGCCGTACCAGCGTGTTGTCCAGGCGGTAGTCGCCGTGCACGAGAGCGGCGGACGGCCGGTCGGGGAGGCGTTCGCGCAGGCGGGCGACGAGCGCGTCGTACTCGGGGAGCTCGCGGGTCTTCGAGCGCTCCCACTGCTGCCCCCAGCGCTCCAACTGGCGCGCCAGGTAGCCCTCCGGCCGGCCGAAGCCGCCCAGGCCGACCTCCTCGTAGTCGACGGCGTGGATCGCGGCGAGCACCTCGGCGAGCCGCTCCGACAGCGCCCTGGCCTGGGCCGGCGCCAGGTCGGCCTGGCCGCGGGCGCGCAGGGCCTCGCCCTCGACGTGGCCCATCAGGTAGAAGGGGGCCCCGATCACGTCCTCGTCGGTGCAGAGGGCGACCGGCTCGGGCACCGGCACGGGGGTCGGCGCGAGCGCGGAGACGACCCGCCACTCCCTGCGCATGTCGTGGGCCGTGGGCAGGACGTGGCCGAGGGGCGGGCGGCGCAGGACCAGCCTGCGGCCCGGCGTCTCGACCCGGTACGTCAGGTTGGACCGGCCGCCCGAGATCAGTGTGATCTCGGTGGGCTCCCCCGCGTCGGGGACGTGGCGGGCCATCCACGCGACCAGGCGGGTCCGGTCGATGCCAGGGATGCTCATGGCCCACTATTAGAACGTTATTCTGCACCGTCCGCCAGTCCCGGCCCCAGCAACCGGGCCAGGATCGCGGCGCCGGCCCGCACCTGGGCGAGCGAGGCCGAGCCGTACCCGATCACCAGGCCGTGCCGGCCGGGCGGCCCGTGGTGGTGGCGGTCGGTGGTGTCGAGCAGGACGCCGCGGGCGCGGGCCGCCTCGACGAGGGGGCCGACCCGGTGCTCCGGGAGCCCGACCATGACGTGCAGGCCCGCGGTGTCCCCCGTCACCCGGGAGCCGAGCGCCGCCACGAGCGCGGCCCGCCGCCGGGCGTACTCCAGCCGCATGCGGCGCAGGTGCCGGTCCAGGTCGCCCCGCTCCAGCAGTACGGCCACCGCCTGCTGGGCCGGTCCCCCGGTGCGGTCGGTCAGGTCCTCGCGGGTCCGGGCGACGGCGTCGAGCAGGCCGGGGGAGGCGACCAGCCAGCCGACCCCGATGTCCGGGGACAGGGACTTCGACAGGGTGCCGAGCAGCACCACCCGCCCGGGGTCGAGGCCGTACAGGGCGGGCAGCGGGGCGACGTCGTAGCGGAACTCGGCGTCGTAGTCGTCCTCCACGACGAGCGCGCCGCCGCGGCGGGCCCAGGCGAGCAGGCGCTCCCGGCGTGCGATGGGCAGGCGCCCGCCGAGGGGGTACTGGTGGGCGGGCGTGGTGTACAGCAGGCCGAGGTCCTCCGGCAGTCCGTCGACGAGCACCCCGTCGGCGTCCACCGGGCAGGGGACGAGCTCGGCGCCCCGCGCCCGGAGGATCGTCCGCGCCCTCCGCCAGCCGGGGTCCTCGACGCCCGCCCGGTCGCCGGGGCGCAGGACGGTGGCCGCGAGCAGGTCGAGGCCGTTGCCGGTGCCGCGGGTGACCATGACGTTCTCCGGGCCCGCCGGGACGCCCCTGGTCCTGCGCAGGTGCACGGCCAGCGCCTCCCGCAGCCGCGGCAGGCCGTAGGGGTCGGGGTCGTCCCCCGGCGGCAGGTCGGCGGCCTGCCGCCACGCCCGCCGCCACGCCGCCTCGTCGTAGTCCCGCACCCACGGCCGTCCCGGCCGCAGATCGATCAGTGGCCCGCCGTCCGGAGCCGTCGCCGCGCCCGCGCGGCGCGTCACGGGCCTCCCCCGCGTCGCACCGGCCGGCTCCGCCGCGGGGCCCCCGGGTACGGCGGGCGCGGCGGACGGCCCGCCCGGGCCCGCGGCGGGGGCGGTTCCCGCGGTGCGGGCCGCTCCGGAACCGTGCGCGGGACCGGAGCCGTGCGCGGGTCCGCGCCAGGAGAGGTCCAGGTCGGCCACGTAGGTGCCGGAGCCGTGGCGGCCCTCGATCCAGCCCTCGGCGTAGAGCTGCTGGTAGGCCTCGGTGACGACGGTGCGGCTGACGGCGAGCTGGCGGGCCAGCGCGCGGGTCGAGGGCAGCCGCTCACCGGGCTTGAGGGTCCCGCCGCGGATGGCGGCGCGCAACCGGTCGCCGAGCTGGACGGTGAGGGAGACCGGGGCGGCGCGGTCCACCGCGAGAGGCAGGTCGACGGGGATGGGGGGCAAAGTGGTCTCCCGGATCAGGCGGGAAGTGGACGTGTTCCCGGTGTCCACTCCCTGTCTAGGTTAGGACCATGTCCTCACCCTCCTCGCCGCCCACCCCGTCCCCGGCTTCCCCGGCTTCCTCAGTGGCCTCAGTGGCCTCAGTGGCCTCAGTGGCCTCACCGTCCGCCCCGCCGCTCTCGGCGACCCCCCGGACCGTCCTCGGCCGTTCCCGGGAGCGGGCCCGCACCGACCGCGCCGACCTGTACGCCGTGCTGGACGCCGGGCTCGTCTGCCACCTGGGCGTGGTGGCCCGCGGCGTCCCGATGGTGGTGCCCACCGGTTACGGCCGCATCGGCGACACCCTCTACCTGCACGGTTCCACCGGCGCCACCTCCCTGCGGGCCGGCGGCGACGGAGGCGAGGTCTGCGTCACCGTCACCCACCTGGACGGCATCGTGCTGGCCCGCTCGGCCTTCCACCACTCGGTCAACTACCGCTCGGCCATGGTCTACGGCACCCCCCGCCTCGTGACCGATCCCGACGAGCACCTGGCCGGACTGCGTGCGATCACCGAGCAGCTCGCCCCCGGCCAGTGGGACGCCGTGCGCCCGCCGACCCGCAAGGAGCTCGCCGCGACGGCCGTGCTCGCCCTCTCGCTCGCCGAGGCCTCGGTGAAGATCCGGCAGGGGCCGCCGGTGGACGACGAGGAGGACTACGGGCTGCCGATCTGGGCCGGGGTCCTGCCGCTCCGCACGACGTGGGGCGAGCCCGAGCCGGATCCCGCCCTGACGGCGGACCTGCCCGTGCCCGGACATATCGCCTCACGAAACATAACCATCGGGTAAGGCTGTTCCGGCAAACCGGATACCGGGCCCAGACGTCTCATCAGAGGATCATCGAAGGAGCCTCACCCCGAACCGACTGGAGAGCGCCATGGCCGCCGGCGGATGGAGCGTGCCCGGCTACACCGAGCTGCGCGAGCTCGGCGCGGGCGGTGGAGGCCGGGTGGTGCTCGCCCGGCACGACGAGTCGGGCGTGCACGTCGCGATCAAGTACCTGTCGGAGTCCCTCCGGGACGACCCCGGCTTCCTCGCCCGGTTCCGCGACGAGGCACGGCTCCTGGTGGAGCTGGCCGACCCCAACGTGACCCGGCTCTACGAGTACGTCGAGGAGGCCGGGAACGCCGCGATCGTGATGGAGGCCGTCGACGCGGTCTCCCTGCGCGAGCTGCTGCGCGAGCACGGCGCGACCGGTCCCGAGGCCGCCCTCGTCGTGCTCAAGGGCTCGCTGCTGGGACTGGCCGCGGCGCACGGGAGCGGCCTGGTGCACCGGGACTACAAGCCGGAGAACGTCCTCGTCCAGGCGGACGGCGCCAGCAAGCTGGTGGACTTCGGCATCGCCGTGCGCGCAGGGCAGGCGGACGCTCCCGCGGGCACGCCGCCGTACATGGCACCCGAGCAGTGGACCGGCGCGCCCGCCTCGCCCGCCACCGACGTCTACGCCGCCACCGTGGTGTTCTTCGAGTGCCTGACCGGGCGCCGGCCGTACCGGGCGGGCGACCGGGCCGTGCTGATGCACCAGCACGCGCACGCGCCGATCCCGGTGGAGGAGGTGCCCGGACCGGTCCGGGACCTGGTCGCCCGGGGCATGGCCAAGGACCCGCGGGAGCGGCCGGCCTCCTCCGCGGGGTTCGTGGCCGAACTGGAGGCCGTGGCGACGGCGGCGTACGGAGCGGACTGGGAGGAGCGGGGGCGGTCCCGGCTGGCCGCGCTGGCGGCGCTGCTCCCGCTGCTGTTCCGGCTCCGCGCGCCCGGCTCGGAGAGCGGGACCGCCCTGTTCCAGACCACGCTGTTCCGCACCGTGCTGGGCGCGTTGCGCGGCAGGTCGGCGGGGGTCGCGGTCGGTGCCGGGCTGGTGCTGGCCGCCGGCGGCGTCAGCGTCTACGTGCTGGCCGCCGACCGGGCTCCGGAGCCGCAGCGGATCGACGTCGTGGCCGCCGCGCCGCCGTCCGGCGCCCCGGGCTCACCGGGCCCGGAGATCCTCTCCTCTCCCCCCGCCCCCACCTCCGGCACTCCGGCCACCCCCGGGAGCCCTTCCGGAGCGCCCGAGACGCCGCCCGGCCCGACGACGCCGCCGGAGACCGGGGAGCCGCCCACCGGCGGACCGGCGAGCCCGCCCACCGCCACCGTCCCCACCGGCGGCCCCACGACCGCGCCGGACCCGGATCCCGCCGCCACCGCCACTCTCATCCCGACCCCGACCCCGACCCCGACCCCGACCGCCACGCCCGCACCGACCCCCACGCCGACTCCGACCGCCACGCCCGCCGCGGCCCCGAGGCCGCTGGTCCGGCGGGTGGACGTGGCACGGGCCGCGCTCGACGCCAGGGGCGCGGCCGTCGCCTCGGTCACCGTGGGGGCCGCGAACACCCGGCAGGTGCGGCTGCGCGTCGTCTTCCGGGTGGGCCGGAGCCTCCAGCAGACGACGGTGGCCCTGGCCGGGGCGACGGACTACACGCGGACGGTCAGGTTCGCCTTCCCGAAGGCGCCCTGCGGGTCGGGATGGAGCGTTGTGGCGACCGGGCTGCCGTCGGGGCGCTCCGACAGCGTGAACGGCAGGACCGCCCCGTGCGCCCGGCCCACCCCGACCGCCGAGCCCACCCCGACGCCGCGGCCCACCGCCGGCCGCACGACGCCCACGACCGGCCGCACGACGCCCGGGGCCACGCAGAAGCAGACGGCCAAGGCCACGAAGAAGCCCACGGTCCGGATCACGGTGCGGCCGACGCTCAAGGTGCCCGCGACCCGGAAGCCGTCGCCGAAACCCCCCGCGGAGGCCCGGCCGGCCCCGCCCCGCACGAAGAGCGCCGCGCCGTCCGCGGAGACCGGGACGGAGCCGGGCCGGCCCGGATGACCGCCGGTCACTCCGCTCTTATGAGATGAATTCGTGATTTATCAGCGCAATGCGCTGTTCCATGGCTAAGCTACGGTCCGTTCTTTCACGGGTGGGGGTCCCGGCAACTGAGGAGACCGTTATGTACGGCATGCCATCGGCTTGGCGTGTCCCTGGTTACACGGAGATCCGCGAGCTGGGCGCCGGCGCCGCCGGGCGCGTGGTGATGGCCCGGCACGACGCCGAGGGCACGCTGGTCGCGATCAAGTATCTGTCCGACGAGCTCCGCGGCGACGCGGGCTTCGCCGCGCGCTTCCGGCACGAAGCGCGGCTGCTCCACCGGCTGAACGGCCCGAACGTCGTCCGGCTGTACGACTACGTGGAGACCAGCGAGGGCGCGGCCATCGTCATGGAGCTCGTGGACGGCGTGTCCCTGCGCGCCGTCCTCCGCTCCGAGGGACCGACCGGTCCCGAGGCCGCGCTCATGGTGCTCAGGGGCTCGCTGCTGGGCCTCGCCGCCGCGCACCGGGCGGGGATCGTGCACCGCGACTTCAAGCCCGAGAACGTCATGGTCGACGCAGGCGGGACGAGCAAGCTGGTCGACTTCGGCATCGCGCTCCCCTCCGGCGACGGCGGCGCCCCCGCGGGCACGCCGCCGTACATGGCGCCCGAGCAGTGGAGCGGCGCGCCCGCCTCGCCCGCCACCGACGTCTACGCCGCCACCGTGGTGTTCTTCGAGTGCCTGACGGGCGCCCGGCCCTTCCGCGCGCAGACCGCCGCCGCGCTGGCCCGGCAGCACCAGACCCTCGAGCCCCCCGTCGAGGAGGTCCCGCCCGCCCTGCAGGGGCTGGTGGAGCGCGGTCTGGCCAAGAACCCCGCCGACCGGCCGCCGACCGCCACCGCCTTCCTCACCGAGCTGGAGGCCGTCGCCGCCGACGCCTACGGGCCGGACTGGCAGGAGCGCGGGCGCCGGCGCCTGTCCGGGCTCGCGGGGCTGCTGGCGAGCCTGTTCCCCGACCAGCCGGAGACCCCGGAGACCGGTACCTCCCTGGCGGAGACCGACCTCGGCGGCGATGACGAGTCCCTGCTCGGCAGGCTGGGCGTCAAGATCGCGATCGGCGTCGCGTGCATCGCGGTGATCACCGGGGTGGCCGTCGTGCTGGTCGGTTCCGGGGACGACCCCGTGCTGCGGTCGCAGAGCTCGGTCACCGCTCCGAGCGACCCCCCGTCCGACCCCGTCGAGGCCCCGGAGGACGAGGAGGCCGAGGAGCCGGCGGAACCGGAGGACGGGCCCGAGTCGACGCCGGCCCCCACTCCGGCCGGGACCACCGCTCCTCCGTCGGCCGCGCCCAGCACCGCCCCCGCCGCGCCCTCCTCGGCCGCGCCCAGCCGCACCCCCTCGGCGGCGCCCACCAGGAAGCCCGCACCGGCGACGACTCGACCGGCCGCCCCCGCCGAGGAGGAGCAGGACGAGGGCTCCGCACCCGGCGGACCGGAATCGGTCTCCGACGACAGGCCGACGAGGACCGCGTCCACGCCGCCGCCGGCGACGACCGCGCCGCCCCAGACCTCCGCCCCCTCCACCCCGCCCCCGGCCTCGCCGGACCCGACGCCCAGCGGGGGGAGCGGTTCCACCCCGGCCTCGCCCTCCCCGGAAGAAGAGACGCCGCGCTGACCGTCCCCGTGCCCCGTCGCACGGCACCCGTCCCGGAACCGGTGACGAGTGCCGGCGTTCCATTCACACTGATGGGGGCGGCGGGAGAACGGGACGGCAGCGGAGACGACGGCGGAACGGAAACGATCTTGAGCGACGGGCAGATGGAACTCGCCGGGCACCGGCTGACCGGCCGGACGTGGATCGGCGAGCTGGGGACGTGGTACTCGGCGGTGGCCCCGGCCGGCCGGCCGGCGAGCGCGCTCAGGTTCGACGCCCGGCCGTTCACCGACCCGGCGGCACGGGACCGGCTGGTCGCGGCCGTGGTCGCCGATCGCAGGCTCCTCCAGGGCGGCCTGACAGGGCTGGTCCCGGTCACCGACCTGATCACCGCGCGGGACGAGATCTGGCTGCTCACCGGGGAACCGGTCAGCCCGACCGTGACCGACCTGCTGGCCCGGCCGCCCGGCGGTCCGCGGCCCGGTGCGAGTGAGGCGGCCACCGTACTGGCGGAGACCGCGCAGACGCTGCTGGCCGTCCACGCCGCGGGGCTCGCCCACGGCGCGGTGCATCCGGGCACCGTGGTGATCGCCCCGGACGGATCGGTGCTGCTGGCCGAGCGCGGCCTGGCCGACGCCCTGCACGGGCGGCCCTCCGCCCCGGACAGGGACGTCGCGGCCTGGGCCTCGCTCGCCCGCGGGCTGGCGGCGAACTGGGCCGTGGACGCCCCCCGGGCGGCCGGGTTGTTCGAGCGGGCCGCGGTGACCGCCAGCACCCACGGCCTCGCGGCGGCCCGCGACGCCCTGCTCGCCGGGCGCGACCTGCTCCCCCCGGGGTTCCCCGCCCGCGACCGGCTGACGGAGACCGCGCACCGGTGGTCCGTGCACGACGAGCCCACCCGGGCGGCGCATCCGGCTCCGGTCCCGCTCCCGGCCGGCCGGGACGAGGAAGAGGTCGTCACGCTGCTCCAGGTTCCGGAGGGCGGCCGTACCGGAGCCGCCGTGCGGTTCGGTCCCGGGGTGCCGGCGGAGACGGCCGCCGCGCAGATCTGGCGGGAGGGAAGGAGCGGGCAGGCCACCGTGCTCGGCTCCGGCGCCGGGCGGGCACCCCGGCCGTCCCGGTCCTCCGCCCGGCGGTACCGTACGGCGCTCTCCGCGGCGATCCTCGCGCTGATGGTCGCGGGAGCGGTGGTGGTCTGGCTGCTGCGGGGCCCGTCCGTCCCCCTGGCGGTGACCGGAGTGGAGGTGCTGGCGCCGAAGCAGACGCAGCGGTGCGGCGAGACCGTCACCATCCGGGGCGTGCTCACCACCAACGGCTCCCCGGGAGAGGTCCGCTACCGGTGGAGGCAGAGCGACAGGAAGGACGAGCCGATCGAGCAGGCCCAGCGGGTGGCGGGCGGCAGGACCGAACACGTGGTGCCCCTGCGCTGGCGGGTGAAGGGCAAGGGGACCTTCAGGGGAACGGCCACCCTGGAGGTCGTCTCGCCGGTTCCGGACGGTGCGAAGATCTCCGACAAGGCGAGCATCACCTACAGGTGCTGACGAAGCATCGCAAGGTCCACAATGCACTGCATACCGGATTCTTACTACTCTGACCACTATGACCACGCAGACCCCCGCCGGCTGGTATCCCGATCCCTACGGTTCACCGCAGCTGCGGTGGTGGGACGGCAGCCAGTGGACCGACGCCACGCACCCGCTCGACTCGCCGCCCGCCGGGCAGGCCGGGCCCTCGGCGCCGCAGGGACCCCGCCAGGGACAGCCGGGAGCCCAGGGACACCCGGCGGGCCCGTCCCCGGAAGGGGCGGCGCAGAGCGGCATGACGGTTCAGATGGAGCAGCCCCAGTGGAGCGCCTCTCCCGGTGACACCCTCCGGATGCCCCCCGCGGAGCAGGAGGGCGCGGCGCACGCCGGACCGTACGGAGGACCCGCGGGCGCCGGACCGTACGGAGGACCGGCACCCGCCGCGCCCGCTCCCGGCGCACCGTACGGCGCGCCCGCCGCGCCCGCCGGGCCGTACGGGGGACCCGCGCCCGCCGGGCCGTACGGGGGCCCCGCCGCTCCCTACGGCGGAGGACCCGCCGCTCCGGCGGCCGGGCCCTACGGCGGGCCCGGCGGGCCCTACGGCGCGCCTCCCGGACCGCAGCCGGGCGGGAAGAGCCCGTGGCCGTGGATCCTCGGCGGCGGCGGGGTGGTCGTCCTGATCATCGGGATCGTGGTCGCCGCCATGTTCCTGATCGATGCGGACGGCAGGCCGGCCGCGAGCGGCTTCACCCCCCCGCCCGTGCCGACCGCGACACAGGAGCCCACTCCCGAGTCGACGCCCGAGCCCTCGCCGACCCGGGAGAGCCCTTCCGGCAACCTGCCCCAGCCGGAGAACGGACGCATCACCGACCCCGTGACCGGTCTGTCCTACGAGTTCCCCGGCGACAAGTGGCAGGTGCCCACCGGAAACCCCTCGGGAGCGCTCGGCTTCACCTGGACCAGCGCGGCGGAGACCGTGTCCCACGAGAACTTCAACGGCCAGGGCGGCAACTGGCTCGGCACCATCTACACCGCGGAGTTGCCCGCCCGGTACGCCTACGACGGGCCGAAGAGCATGGACTCCGTCACGGCGCAGATCATGCTGGGGCTGGAGCCGCTCTTCTACAGCCTGAAGCACCAGCGCGAACCCGTCGACCGCAAGGCCATCAAGGTCAGCGGCAGGGACGCCTGGCTGGTCTCGTTCGACCTGGACTTCACCGAGCTCTCGGAGCAGAACGACTTGAACTGGAAGCACGAGCGGGCCACCTTCGTGCTCGTGGACCGGGGGGAGGGCAAGCGCCCCGCGCTGCTGTACATGTCCATCCCGGACAACCTCGACACCTCGGTGACCGACCGGGTGCTCAAGTCGCTCGAACTCTCCTGAGGCGGGGGCACTACGCTGAAGGTTATGAGTGACCTGCTGGTCTGGATCGACTGTGAGATGACCGGGCTCGACCTCGGCCGTGACGCCCTCGTCGAGGTGGCCTGCGTGGTCACCGACGGCGAGCTCAACCAGCTGGACGAGGGCGTCGACGTGGTCATCAAGCCCCCGCCCGAGTCGCTGGAGCAGATGTCGGAGGTGGTGCGGGAGATGCACACCGCCTCGGGCCTGCTGGACGTGCTGGGCGGGGGTGTCACGCTGGCCGAGGCCGAGGCGCTCGTCCTCGACTACATCAAGGGCCACGTGCCGGAGCCGAAGAAGGCACCGCTGTGCGGCAACTCCATCGCCACGGACAGGTCCTTCATCGCGCGGGACATGCCCCTGGTGGACGCCTTCCTGCACTACCGGATGATCGACGTCTCCTCGGTGAAGGAGCTCGCCCGGCGGTGGTACCCGCGGGTCTACTTCGCCTCCCCGGAGAAGCAGGGCGGCCATCGGGCGCTGGCCGACATCGTCGAGAGCATCCGCGAGCTCCGCTACTACCGCGCGGCGGTCTTCGTGCCCCAGCCCGGGCCCGACTCCGCCACCGCCCGCGAACTCGCCGAGAGCGTCTCCACCCCGCCCTCCGCCCCCGCCTGAGCCTCGGCGCGGGGACGAGGGAAGACGGCGGTCACCGGCCCCCGAGCCGCGGCGCGCAGCGTCGCCGTGAAACCCGCGAGGGGGCTCCGGCGTCTGGACTGAGGAGCGAAGGAGCGCAGCGGATGAGCGACGAGGGAAGACGGCGGTCACCGGCCCCCGAGCCGCGGCGCGCAGCGTCGCCGTAAAACCCGCGAGGGGGCTCCGGCGTCTGGACTGAGGAGCGAAGGAGCGCAGCGGATGAGCGACGAGGGAAGACGGCGGTCACCGGCCCCCGAGCCGCGGCGCGCAGCGTCGCCGTAAAACAGGGTGCGTGACGACTCCCAAAGACCGCTACACTTTTCATGTGCTGCCGCCGCGAGGCGACGGACATGGTGGGCGTAGCTCAGTTGGCAGAGCGCCAGGTTGTGGTCCTGGATGCCGGGGGTTCAAGTCCCCTCGCTCACCCCAGGCGAACGGCCGGTCCTTCGGGACCGGCCGTTCTGCATTTCCCTCAAGGATTCAACTTCCCCACCAAAGAGGGACATCACGGGTTATGCTCGCTGCTACTGCTGCGCCGTAAGACCGGGGGCCTCGGCGACCTGACCGTGTTGCTTCCGCGGAGGCGGGATGAGAGTCGACGATGCAAGGTTCAACGCCGAACCCGGAGTCGTGACGGGCTTGAGCAGGCGCGAGGCCGAGGTCATGGAGCTGATCGCGGACGGTCACTCCAACGGCCAGATCGCCCGTCACCTGTTCCTCAGCGAGAAGACCGTCAAGAACCACGTGAACCGGATCTACGCCAAGCTCGGCGCGGACTCGCGGATGACCGCGATCGGCCTCTGGCGGGGGCGTGAGGGTCCCGGTGCGCCGTCCCGCCGTGAACCCGGAGAGGACCCGCCCCGGTAGCCCCGCCACCGCTCCGGACCCGGACCGGGCCGTCCGGACGGAGGGCGGGGCGGGGCCCGTGCCGACGGGCCGAGGGCCGCTGCGGCGGACGGCTAGCGGACCGGGTCGAGGACCCGGGCGATGGCGGCCGCGCCCTCCTGGAGTTCCTCCCTGGTCACCGAGAGGGCCGGGCGGAGCCGTACCGACCGCTCGCCGCAGGGCAGCACGAGCACCCCCTCGTCCTCCCGCAGGCGGGCCACCACCCGGTCCCGGTCCGCCCCCGAGGGCAGGTCGAAGGCGCACATCAGACCCCGGCCCCGGGCGTTCCCGACCCGCTCGGGGAACTTCGCCTGGATCTTCAGGAGCATCGCCAGGAGTTCCTCTCCCAGTTCTCCCGCGCGCGGGATCAGGCCGTCGCGCTCGACGATCTCCAGGATGCGGCGGGAGCGGACCATGTCCACCAGCCCGCCGCCCCAGGTGGAGTTGATCCGGCCGCTGACCCGGAACACGTTGTCCGGCACGAGGTCCACCCTGCGGCCCGCCATCACCCCGCCGACCTGGACCTTCTTGGCGAAGGCGACCACGTCGGGGCGCAGGCCGAGCTGCTGGTAGGCCCAGGGGGTGCCGGTGGCGCCGCCCCCGGTCTGCACCTCGTCCAGGACGAACAGCGCGTCGTGGGTGTGGCAGAGCCGTTCCATCGCCTGGAGGAACTCGGCGCGCATGTGGTTGTCGCCGCCCTCGCCCTGGATCGGCTCGGCGATGAAGCAGGCGATGTCGTGCGGGTGCCGTTCGAACGCGGCCCGGGCCTGTGCCAGCGCCCGCTCCTCGGCGGCCTCGACGTCGCCGAAGTGGACGGCGGGCACGTCGACGCGGGGCCAGCCGAACGTCGGGAAGCGGTCGGTCTTGACCGGGTCGGTGTTGGTCAGTGAGAGGGTGTAGCCGCTGCGGCCGTGGAAGGCCCGGGTGAGGTGGAGCACCTTCGTGCCGAGCCCGGCGGGCCGGCCGTTCGCCTCGTTGTGCCGCGACTTCCAGTCGAAGGCGCACTTCAGGGCGTTCTCCACGGCCAGTGCGCCGCCCTCGACGAAGAACAGGTGGGGCAGTTCGGGGTCGCCGAGCACGCGGGCGAAGGTCTCGGCGAAGTCGGCGAGGTGAGCGGTGTAGAGGTCGGAGTTGGCGGGTTTGTTCGCGGCGACCCGGCCGAGCAGGGCGAGGAACTCCGGATCGTCGCCGAACGGGTTCACGCCGAGCGGCGCGGACGCGAAGAAGGTGTAGAAGTCCAGGTAGGAGCGGCCGGTCCGGGCGTCGACGAGCCGGGATCCGCGGCTCCGTTCGAGATCGAGAACCAGCCGGTAACCGTCCACGAGCAGGTGGCGAGCGAGGCGGCCGTGCACGTCCATGTCCCCTCCACGGTGAGCTGGACAGATGATTCCCCCGCATTGATCCTCTTACTTGAAGATATTACGTAATATCTCCGATATTTGTGAAGATTATGCGGTGACCGTCCGGTGACACCGGCCGCCTCCGAACCCCGGCGGGGAGGACCTCGCCTCCGCCCGGGGCGCCGGGTTCCGGGTTATGGTGCCCTCGAAGAGCCCGTCCGTCCAGGAGGAGTGCCCGGTGTCCCTTCGCGAATCCGCCGCCGACATGCGGGACGAGCTGGTCCGTCTCCGCCACGCCCTGCACCGGGAGCCCGAGCTCGGCCTCGACCTGCCGCGGACCCAGGAGAAGGTGCTGACCGCACTGTCGGGCCTCCCCCTGGAGATACGGCTCGGCGAGGGCCTGAGCTCGGTCACCGCGGTCCTCCGGGGCGACCGGCCCGGCCCCACCGTGCTGCTCCGCGGTGACATGGACGCCCTGCCCGTCTCCGAGCGGGGCGCCGCGGAGGCGGTCTCCCGGCTGGACGGGCGGATGCACGCCTGCGGCCACGACCTGCACACCACCATGCTCGCCGGGGCCGCCCACCTGCTCTCGGCCCGGCGCGACCGGCTCGCCGGGAACGTGGTCTTCATGTTCCAGCCGGGCGAGGAGGGGCACCGGGGCGCGAAGATCATGATCGACGAGGGCGTGCTCGACGCGTCCGGCGAGTGGCCGGTCGCCGCCTACGCCCTGCACGTGATCAGCTCGGTCCTCCCGAACGGCCTCTTCCTCACCAGGACCGGGCCGATCATGGCGGCCGCCGACCGGCTCGTCGTGACCGTGCGCGGCGCCGGGGGGCACGGCTCGGCGCCGCACCTGGCCAGGGACCCGATCCCCGCCGCGTGCGAGATGGTCCTGGCGCTCCAGTCGATGGTGACGCGCGGCTTCGACGTGTTCGACCCGGTGGTGGTCACCGTCGGCTCCTTCCACG
Source organism: Planomonospora antibiotica (assembly GCF_014647955.1). Lineage (NCBI taxonomy): Bacteria > Bacillati > Actinomycetota > Actinomycetes > Streptosporangiales > Streptosporangiaceae > Planomonospora > Planomonospora antibiotica. Next base: position 77,129 of record NZ_BMQE01000017.1, read on the forward strand.
CGGGCACGGTCGACAACGTGATCCCCGAGGAGGCCAGGTTCGAGGCGACGATCCGGTCGTTCTCCGCCGCCTCCCACGAGCGGGTCCGGGAGCGGGCGGTCACCCTCGTCGGAGGCATCGCCGCGGCGCACGGACTCGAGGCGGAGACCGTGTTCGAGATGGGCTACCCGGTCACGGTCAACGACGGCGCCGAGGCCGACTTCGTCGGCGAGACCGTCCGCGAGGTCTACGGCGAGGAGCGGTTCGCCCGGGCGCCGCAGCCGTTCACCGGCGCGGAGGACTTCTCCTACGTGTGCGACCGGATCCCGTCGGCCTTCGTGGCCCTCGGCGCGTGCCCGCCGGACCTCGACCCGCGCAGGGCCGCCTACAACCACTCCCCCGAGGCCCGCTTCGACGACGGGGTCCTGACCGACGGCGCCGCCCTCTACGCCGAGCTCGCCGCCCGCCGCCTCGCCCCGGCCGCGGGCTGACCGCCGCCGGCTCCGCTTCCCGCCGGTAGACCCGGCGCGGCCTGGGCATGGACAGGTGAGTACGGGCGCACGGGCACGGACGGGCGCCGACGAGCACGGATGAGCACGACTCGGAACGGACGACCTCGAAGTGGGTTCCCGGAAGACTTTGGACGCGTTGCGGATGCCGGAGACACCGATACCGGCCGACGAGGCCGAGCGGCTGCAGGAGATGGACGACCTGCAGGTGCTGAACCCCGCCCTCGAGCCCGAGCTCCAGGCCGTCGCCACGCTGGCCGCGCGCATCTGCGGGGCCCCCATCGCGCTGGTCAACCTGGTGGGCGGGAAGCGGCAGCACTTCAAGGGCCGCGTGGGCATCGCGCTGAGCGGCGTGGACCGCGACAGCGGGTTCTGCCCGTACACCGTCTTCGACCGCGAGCTGCTGGAGGTGACCGACGCGCTGACCGACCCGCGCTTCCAGGAGGACCCCCTGGTCGCCGGCGAGCCGCACGTGCGCTACTACGTCGGCGTGCCGATGATCAGCAGCCGGGGCCACGCCCTGGGCACCGTCTGCCTGTTCGACCACCGGCCGCGCCGGCTGACGCCCGAGCAGCACCAGGTCCTGCGCGTCCTGGCGGCCAACGCCACCATGCTGCTGGAGTTGCGGGGCCACGCCCGGGAGGCCGAGCGGGTCACCCGGAGCCTGCGCGAGGTGCAGGAGCTCAAGGCGCAGTTCCTGCGCACGATCAACCACGAGCTGCGCACCCCGATGACCTCGATCCGCAGCTACCTGCACCTGCTGGAGGAGGACGAAGGACTGGACGAGCTCACCCGGGACAGGTTCCTGCAGGTCGTCGAGCGCAACACCACGCACCTGATGGACCTGCTGGACGAGTTGCTGCTGCTGGCCAGCCTGAACGCCGGGACCGCCGTGTTCACCCCGGGGCGGGCCGATCTGGCCGACATCGCCCGGCGCGCGGTCGACGCCGTCGCCGGGGAGGCCGAGGGCAGGGAGCACTCCCTGCGCCTGGACGCCCCGGCCGGGGCGCAGGTGCGGGTCGACGCCGGACGGCTGGAGCACGCCCTGCGGCACGTGCTGAGCAACGCGATCAAGTTCACTCCGCCCGGCGGCTCCATCGACGTCGCAGTCAGCCGCGACCCCGTACCCACGCTGGAGATCCGCGACACCGGGATCGCCGTCGGGGTGGAGGACCTGGAGCACGTCTTCGAGGACTTCTACCGCGCCTCGAACGCCGAGGAGCAGGCCATCGCCGGTCTGGGCATCGGCCTGGCCATCACCTCGAAGATCGTCCGGTGGCACGGGGGCGTCGCGCGGATGGAGAACGAGGAGCACGGGGGCATCCACGTCACCCTCACTCTTCCCGTCCCCGCACCCCGCACGGCTCAGGACGCCCCGTAGACCACCAGGGAGACCGCGATGTACTGCACCAGGTAGGCGGCGAGGGTGAAGGCGTGGAAGACCTCGTGGAACCCGAACCAGCGGGGGGAGGGGTCGGGGCGGCGCAGGCCGTACACGACGCCGCCGACGGTGTAGAGGACGCCGCCGACGAAGATCAGCGCCACCGCGGCCACGCCCGCGCCCTCCGCGAGCTGGGGCAGCACGAAGACGGCCGTCCAGCCGAGGGCGATGTAGAGGGCCGTGGACAGCCAGCGGGGCGCCTGGGTCCACAGCACCCGGAACAGCACGCCCGCGACCGCCCCGGCCCAGACCACGGACAGGACCACCACCCGGGCGGAGCCGTCCAGCGCGAGCAGCGCGAACGGGGTGTAGGTGCCCGCGATGATCAGATAGATGTTGGCGTGGTCGAGCCGGCGCAGCACCTCTTCCAGGCGCGGCGAGAGTCTGCCCCGGTGGTACGTCGCCGAGATGCCGAACAGCAGGCCCGAGGTGATCGCGTAGATCACGGCGGCGAGCCGCGCCTGCAGGGTCGGCCCCAGGGCCACGAGGACGAAACCGGCGACGAGCGTGACGGGCAGCGCCCCGGCGTGCAGCCATCCGCGGAGCCGCGGCTTGATCGACTCCGGGAGCGACGTCTTCTCAGAAGCGGTCGTGGTCATGAACCTACGGTACCGTAACTTACGTCTACGTAGGTTGTGATCCGCCCTACAGTTCCTCCCCTACAGCGCCCGCAGGAAACGGGCCGCGACGGGCAGGGCCGTCCCCGCCCCGCTCCCGCCGTTCTCCACGAACACCGCGAAGGCCACCCCGTCCCGGTAGCCGACGAACCAGGCGTGCTCCCCGGTCGCCGCCTCGGCGGTGCCCGTCTTGCCCGCCGTACCCTCCGGCAGCGGCACGCCCGAGGCGCTCCCCTCCGTCACCACCGCCCGCATCATCGTGCGCAGCCCCTCGGCGACGCCCGGTGGGAGTGGGCGGTCCTCCTCCTCGCCCCGCCGCCGCGTCATGGTCGGGGAGTGCCAGTGCCCGCTCTCCACCGCGGCGGCGGCCAGGGCCATGCAGAGCGGGCTGGCCTCCACCGAGTTCTGGCCGAAGGAGTCCGCCGCCAGCTCGTCGCCGGTCGTGTGCGCCCGGATCGAGCCGCACCGGCCCGGGACCCCGGGGAGGGGCCGGTTGAACCCGAACAGCTCGGCGGCCCGCACCAGGCCGCCGTCCTGCAGACCGGTCACCGCCCGCTCGGCGAAGGCGGTGTTGCAGGAGACGGCGAAGGCGCGGGTCAGCGTGGTCTCGCCGAGCGCGGTGACGGACGAGGCGTTGCGGAACGGGTATCCCCCCGGAGGCGAGTAGGAGTCCGGGCAGGACACCGGCGAGTCCGGAGTGAGTCCTGCGGACAGCAGCGCCGCCGCGGTGACCACCTTGAACGTCGAGCCCGGCGGATACAGGCCGAGGAACGCCTTCCGGCCCCCCAGCCGGTCGGCGACCGCGAGGACCTCGCCGGTGCCGGACCCGACCGCGACGATCGCGGCGGGACGGCCGACGCCGTCCAGCGCCCGGGCCGCCGCCGCCTGGACCCGGCGGGAGAACGTGGTCCGGACGTCCTCGGCGGGCGGCGGCCCGGATCCCAGGAGCCGCCGGACGCCGCCGCCCGGCTCGACCGCCTCCAGCACGAGCCCCGCGTCCTCCCCGTCCTCCCCGGCGGCCTCCCCGTCCTCCTCGCCCTCCCCGGCGGCCTCGCCGAGCAGGCCCTCCCGCAGCTCCGCGAGGTAGTCCTCCGCCCCGCTGTCGCGCGGGAAGCGGGCGCCCGAGGAGGTGACCAGCCGGGCCCGCGGCGCCGGGATCTCCCTGGTCCGCAGCCGCCCGCCGCCGGCGAGCGCCGGGTGGAGGGTCTCCGGGGCCCAGGCCACCTTCCACTCCCCGTCCTCGCGGGCGAGCTTCAGCGTCGAGGAGAACGGCCACTCGCCGAGCTCCTCGATCTCGCGGACCCCCTCGAACGGCAGCTCGGCCGCCCGGTCGCCCCGGAGCCTGATCGCCCCCGGGGTGACGGTCAGCGACTCGACGCCCAGCTCCTCGGCGAAGGCCCGGTGCCGCTCGATGAAGTCCGCCGGGGCGCCGCCCGCGAGCCGTTCCATCGCGGCCAGGTCGCCGCCCTCCCAGGCCGTCAGATAGGCCCCGGCCACCTCCTCCGCGCTCGCCGGGCGCCGCTCGCTCCCGGAGGACGGCAGGGGCCGCGTGAGCGCGTAGACGCCCCCGCAGATGATGACGAGCACGACGGTGACGAGAGCGAGGAGCGGCCGGGTGCGCATACGGTTTCTCCCAGAAGAGTCTCCACCCGGTGTATATCAGAGGAAAGAGGATCAAAGGGATGTCCAGGCGGGAAGCACAGGGGCCGATGCCGGGCCGTTACCCGGTGACCTTCGGGGAGGTCGACCTGCTGCGCGACCTCGACAGGCCCTCGGGCTGGGTCGTCTCCTCCGGCGGCGTCCCCCAGTCCTACGTCGACCTGGACGACCCCACCTACCTCGACTTCGAGTACGTCCAGCTGATGGCCCTGGTGATCGACCTGCTGGACGAGGGGCCGCTGGACGCCGTGCACGTCGGCGGCTGCGCCTGCACCCTGCCCCGCTACGTGGCGGCGACCCGCCCGGGGTCCCGGCAGATCGTCGCCGAGCCCGACGGCGGCCTGGTCCAGCTCGTCCGCGACCAGCTCCGCCTGAAGTCCGTTCCCCGGCTCAAGGTGAGGATCCTCGACGGCCGCAGCGCCACCGCCGGGCTCGCCGACCGCTCGGCCGACCTGCTCGTGCTGGACGCCTTCAGCGGCGCCATGATGCCGCTCGACCTGGCCACCTCCGAGTACATGGGCGAGGTGGCCCGAGTGCTGCGCCCGTCGGGGACGCTGCTGGTCAACATCGCCGACGGCAAGGGGCTGGCCTTCGCCCGGCGGGTGCTCGCGACGATCGGCGGGACCTTCCGCCACGTGGCGATGCTGGCCGAGCCCGGCGTGCTGCGCGGCCGCCGGTTCGGCAACCTCATCGCCGCCGCCTCACCAGCCGCCCTCCCCCTGGCCGGGCTGACCCGCCGGGCCGCGGGCGGCCTCACCCAGGCCCGCTGCCTGCACGGAGAGGAGCTCACCCGCTTCGTCGCCGGGGCCCCGCCGCTGAACGACGGCGACCCCGTGGTCGTCCCCGTCCCCCCGCCCGCCGTCTTCGGCTGACGGCAGGCCGAGGTCATGCCACCACGGCACACAAGAAGATCATCCGGCATAAGACTCGATCGTCCGCCGGGTGATCGAGCGGCGTGAACCGATAACACCCTCTCGCTCACGAGGGAGAGGGATCAAAGAAGCCCGTGGTAGAGCCGGAGCGCGTCATCCAGCGCATCCATCTCCTCGTCGTCCAGAACGCCGACCCACTGCGTCAGTTTCGTGACGTCCACCGCCAACATCTGCTCAAGCAGGATTCGACACTTACGGCCCTCGATCTCCGCTTCGGGACGTGTGAGACTCACGCGCGCGGAGGTGGATGTGGGAGCGACCGTCACGACCGAACCGATGAAGCTCGTCGCCGTCACCACAACGGCGTACCGCCGTCCCTGCTGCGTGTGGTCCCGGGATTGGGCGGGCAAGGTCACATGGAAGATCGATCCTTTACGAAGCAAGGTACCGCGCCCACTCTCGGATCCGTTCGGCCTCCTCTCGTTCGGCCGGGTCGTTGGCGATGTCAGCCGACTCCTTCCGCATCCTCTCCTGCATAGTGGTGAACCACGCCAGATGGATGGCTTTCCGGACGACCTCCGAAACCGACTCGCCCATCTCCTCTGCAACCTGCTCAAGCTCTTTGCGCGTCTTCTCGTCGAGCCGCACCGTCACTGTCGTCATGAGAAAAACGTAACACAATTTGTCTTACGCTCCCATGGTCGATCGGGACCGGCACCCAGGCCCGCACGCGGGTGCCCTCCCCCGGCGCGCTGGACACCTCCAGGTTCCCGCCGAGCGCCCGCAGCCGGTCGGCCAGCGGCCCGAGTCCCCGGCGGCCGGTCGCCGCCGGGTCGAAGCCCTTCCCGTCGTCGGCCACCACGGCCTGGAGCCGCCCTCCGGCGTGCGCCAGCCGTACCTCGATCCGGGTGGCGGCGGCGTGCTTGAGCGCGTTGGCGACCGCCTCGCTCACCGTGAAGTACATCGCGCCCTCGACCTGGTCGGGGAAGCGCCGGGCCCGCAGCCCGGGGGCGGCGGTCACGGTGGTCGCCACCGGCAGGCGCGAGCAGCGCTCCTCGACCGCCTCGGCCAGCCCGCCCTGGCTGAGCGCGGACGGGTGGATGCCCGCCGCCAGCTCCCTCAGGTCGGCGAGTGCCTGGCGCGCCTGCTCCCGCAGCAGGGCCAGCAGCTCCGGTCCCCCTCCGGTGGCCCTGGCCAGCTCCAGGCCCGCGATGAGTGCGACGAGCTGCTGCTGCGCGCCGTCGTGGATGTCCCGTTCGATCCGCCGCCGCCCCGCCTCCTCGGCGTCGACCAGCCGGGCGGCCAGCGCCGCGCTCCGGATCGCCAGCCCGACCGGTACGGCCAGCGCCTCCAGCAGCCGCCGGTCCTCGGCCGTGACGGGCCCGGCGGTCTTCGGGCCGCAGGCGATGTGCCCCAGCCCGGCCGGCACGGTGAGCACCGCCTCGCCGTCCTCCTCCCCCGCGACCACCCGCGTGCCGTCGGCCAGCGCGACGGCCGCCCACCGGACCTCCAGCCCGGCCCGTACGGCTCCCGCCAGCCGTTCGAGCTGCTCGACCGGGTCGGCGTCCTCCAGCCCCGGGCCGATCTCGGTCAGCAGCTCGTCCACCGTGGGCCGCAGGTCGAAGACGAGGAAGAGCCTCGACCCCCGGATCCCCACCCGGACGTCGAGGAGGTTGTGCCGGAACACCGCCGCCGCGATCACGGCGGGCATGGCGGCCATGATGGTGAGGGCGCCGAACCAGCCCGCGGCTTCCTGGCCCTTCTCGGCGAAGACCCCCGTCAGGACGTACCCGCCGAGGTTGGCGACCGTCCCGGCGATCATCCAGCGCAGCGGGCGGCGCTCGGCCGCCGGGCTCCGCAGGCAGCGCAGGACGAGCGAGGCCAGCACCGCGAGCGCGGCCAGGAAGGTCGCCAGCTGCCCCAGCCCGCCTGCGACCCCGGCGACCAGATCGGCCGTCCCGCCGAGGTTGAACGGGTTGCCCCCGGAGAAGAAGGACGCGTAGATCTCGTCCGGGCTCAGCAGGATGCCCAGCCAGTAGAGGGCGATCACCGCTGCGGCGATCCGGGAGCCCGCCCGCCAGCGCGGTGAGGGCAGCCGCCCGCCGGGGAAGAGCAGCGGGATGAAGACCCAGCTCAGGCCGTAGAAGACGGGGAAGAACGAGAGCATCAGGACGCCGGCGACGGCCGCCGGTCCCGGGCCTCCGTGCAGCAGGAGGCCGTATCCGGACGCCCCGAGCCCCAGGCAGCCGGCGGTGGCCAGCAGCAGCCAGCCGTACACGTTGTCCGGGCGGCGCCGCGCGATGAGCAGGCCGAGGGCGGGCAGCGACAGGCACGCCGCGGTGAACACCCACTGGGTGAACGGGACGGGCAGGCCGGTCTCCATGACCGCGCCCGCGACGATCCCGGCCGAGGCCGCTCCGGCCGCCGCGCCGGAGAGGAGACGAGCCCTGGTGGATGCCATGGAACGCAGGGTGGCCCGCCACCGGGCCCGCCGTCCATGAGGTTGTCCGCACACCGGGTGCAGTTTGCCGCACCCCTGGAAGACGGGGGTCTGCCGGGTACTGCGCCGCCGCGCCGCTCCCTAGGTTCGGACCGAGGCCGCCGGAGGGGCGGCGCAGTACCACGACGACGAGGAGTCCCCATGCGACCGCTGTCCCGACCGACCCGCCTCCTGGCGGCGGCCCTGGCCGCCGCGGCCGTCCCGGTGATCGCGCTCACCGGCGGGCAGGCGGCGCAGGCCGCGCAGGCCGCGCCGGTCACCGTCTCCGCGGTCACCGCCGCCCCGGAGATCCCCGACAGCCCGGCCGGCCGGCAGCTCCGCTGGTTCCTGGGCGCGCCGGACCGGGCGCCGCTCTCCGAGAGCGAGCTGGCCGAGCACGTCAACGCCGCCTTCCTGGCGGAGCTGACCGTCGGGAACCTCAACGCCTTCCTGGGGCACGTGCGCGGCCTCACGCTGGAGAAGCTCACCGAGGTCACGCCCACCGCGCTGACCGGGACGGGGAGGATCGGCCAGAAGGCGGCCGAGATCCGGATCCGGGTCGACGCGCAGGGGAAGATCGACCGCCTCGGGGTGGGGGACCCGCAGCCGCAGATCCCGGCCGCCCCGAAGAGCTGGTCCGAGCTCGACACCCGGCTGCGCAAGGCCGCCCCCGAGGTCGGCTTCCTCGCCGCGGAGATCGACTCCCGGGGCCGGTGCCGGACCGTCCACGGCCTGGCCGCGGACAGGGTCCGGCCGCTGGGCTCGATCTTCAAGCTCTACGTGCTCGGCGCGGTGGCCGAGAAGGTCCGGGACGGGAGGCTGAGCTGGGACACGGAGCTCACGATCAGGCCGGAGTGGAAGAGCCCGAGCGAGGGCGGCCTGTACGAGCGGCCGGACAACAGCACCGTCACGGTCCGCGAGGCGGCCGAGCTGATGATCTCTATCAGCGACAACACCGCCACGGACATGCTCATCCACACCGTCGGCCGCAAGGCCGTCGAGTCCAAGGTGCGCCAGTGGTCCGACCACACGAAGGGCAACATCCCCTTCCTGACCACCAAGGAGTCGTTCCTGCTCAAGGGCGTCGACTACCCGCGGCACGCCAGGGCCTACCTGTCGCGGGACGCCCGGGGCAGGCGCGCCTACCTGGAGAACGTCGTGGCCGGGCTGAAGCTCACCGACATCAAGGAGTGGACCGCGCCCCGGGAGATCCACACGCTGGAGTGGTTCGGCTCGCCGAAGGACGTGTGCCGGGCCTACAGCGGGCTGGCGAAGCTGTACAGCGAGCCGCTGAACAAGGCGCTCTCGGCCAGCGACATCGGGATCGGGCTGGACTCCGCGAAGTGGCCCGTCGTCTGGGCCAAGGGCGGCTCCGAGCTCGGCGTGTTCGACCTGGCCTACGCCGCCCGCACGGCCGCCGGGAGGACCTACGTCGTCGTCCCGCTGACGAACGACCGCAGGAAGCCGCTCGACGAGGCCAAGGTCGCCCCCGAGCTCATCTCGCTCAGCCGCGGCGCGTTCGCGCTGCTCGCCAAGAGTTGACCCGGGCGGCGCGCACCGGTGGCACCGGTTCGTGCCCTCCCCCGAGGAAGGCGCGAACCGGTGCCCGTCCCGGTATGCCGCCCGGGGCCGCGCCGGTGCCCGTCCCGGCTCACCGCCCGGGGCCCGGCGGAGCCCGTCCCCGCCCGCGGCGAACCCGACGCGGGCGGCCCGGGGCCCGGCGGAGCCCGTCTCAGCTCGCGGCGAGCGTGACGCAGGCGACCCGGGGCCCGGCGGAGCCCGCGTCGGCCCCGGCCGTCCTGGTCGGCTCGGCGTGGACGACCAGCGAGCGGGGCGGCCGGCCCGGGGCGAACGCCCAGTCCTGCTTCGCCGTCGCGGTGGCCGCGCCCCGCCGGTCGGTGGTGAAGTCGAGCCAGACCTCGCTGGCGGCGCTGGCGTGGGAGTGGTGGCCGTCGCGGTAGTGCGGTCCGGCGTCGTCGGGGTCGGCGCCGCACGGGTTCACGTGCAGGTGCACGCCGTACGTCCGGCCGGGCAGGAAGCCGCGGACCTCGACCTTCGCCGTGGACAGCACCGCCCCGGACTCCGCCGTCACGCGGGCCCACGCCCCGGGCGGCACCAGCGCCCTGTCGTAGGCGATCGCGGTGGCCCGCGGGGCGGGCGCGCCGAACGCGCCGCCGCCGGAGAGCACGGTCCCCTCCGGGGTCACGTCGTGCACGGCCGGCCGGGCCCTGTCCTCCGGGTCCCCCTGTCCGCCGCACGCCGCGACGAGCAGGGTGACGGCTGCGAGAATCCACGGCAGGCGGCGCATCGGCATCTCCTCGGCCCGGCGGGAAGGACGCCCCACTCTAGCGAGTGACCGTCCGGGCACGCAGGGTGTTCGACCGATGGAGCTCCCACTCGCCTCCCGGCGCCCGCGCCGTACGGCGGGCACCGCACCGTACGGCGGGCCCGCACTCCACGGCGGGCACCGCACCGCCGGACCGCCGGGAGGAGCGGACGGCCGGGAGGGCCGGACGGCCGTCAGGCCCCGTGGGCGGCGGCGATCCCGTCGATGCGGGCGGCCAGCGCGAAGTCGTTCTCGGTCAGGCCGCCGGCGTCGTGGGTGGTCAGGGCCAGGTGCAGGGTGCGCCAGCGGATGTCGATGTCGGGGTGGTGGTTCATCTTCTCGGCCTCGACCGCGATCTCGTCGACGATGCGGATCGCGGTCGGGAAGTCGGGGGCGGCCACCTTCCGGCGGATCTCGTCGCCCTCGCGCCGCCACTCGGGCACCTCGGCCAGCCGCCGCTGCACGGCGGAGTCGTCAAGCAGGTCCATCGCCCCAGGAGATCACATCACAGACGGGACGCCGAACAGCGCCACGCCCGCCCCCGGCCGTTCGGGGCTCTGGGCCCCTCGACTCGCGCCGGGCGGCCACGCCTTCTGCGTGACGGAGTAAGTTGCGGTTTGCCCCTTATTACCGGAAAGCCCTACGTTTATGGTCATGCTGCTGGCCGACCAACGCCGCCTGCTGTGCGAGTACGGCCGCCGGGCCGCCGAGACCGGACTGGTCGTCGGGACCGCCGGCAACCTGAGCGTGCGCGCCGGGGACCTGGTCGCGGTCACGCCGAGCGGGGTCCCCCTGGACCGGCTGGAGCCCGAGGCCTGCCCGGTCGTCGACATCGCGGGCCACCTGGTCGAGGGCGCGCTGCAACCCTCCTCCGAGACGCCGATGCACCTGGCGGTCTACGCGAGCGGCGACGCCGGGGCCGTGGTGCACACCCACTCCGTCTTCGGCGCCGTGGTCGCCTCCACCATGACGGAGCTGCCGGCGATCCACTACACCGTGCTCCTGCTCGGCGGACCCGTCCGGGTCGCCGAGTACGCCACCTACGGCACCCCGGAGCTGGCCGCGAACGTCCGCGCCGCCCTGGCGGGCGGCAGGAAGGCCGCGCTGCTGGCCTCCCACGGCGGCGTCACCCTCGGCGACGACCTGGCGGGCGCCTTCGAGGCGACCCGGCTGCTGGAGTGGCTCTGCGAGGTCTACGTCCGCGCCAGGGCGGTCGGCGAGCCCCGGGTGCTGACCGACGAACAGCTCGCGGCCGTGGCCCACCGCGCCTTCAACCCCCCGACGTTCCCCACCCGCGAGGACTGACGATGCCCCTCCAGCTGACCGGCTCCCCCGACCCGGACCTGCTCCGCCTGCCGTGGGACGTGCCCCTGGAGAAGTGGCCGGAGCACCGCCTGGTCTCGCTGCCGCGCGGCATCTCCCGGCACGTGGTGCGCTTCGCCCGGCTCTCCGGCCGGGTCTACGCGATCAAGGAGATCAGCGAGCACTACGCCCGGCGGGAGTACCGCCTGCTGTGGGACCTGCACCGGCTGGACACCCCCGCGGTGGAGCCGGTGGCGTACGTCACCGGCCGGACCGGCGCCGACGGCGAGCCGCTGGACTCCGCGCTGATCACCCAGCACCTGCAGTTCTCCCTGCCCTACCGGGCCGTCATGTCCGGGACCATCCGGCCCGACACCCTCAACCGGCTGCTCGACGCCCTGGCGGTCCTGCTCGTCCGGCTCCACCTGAACGGCTTCTACTGGGGCGACTGCTCGCTGTCGAACGTGCTGTTCCGCCGGGACGCGGGCTCCTTCGCCGCCTACCTGGTCGACGCCGAGACCGGCGAGCTCCACCCGATGATCAGCGAGGGGCAGCGCCGGCACGACATCGACGTCGCGCACACCAACCTCTACGGCGAGATGCTCGACCTGGAGGCCGGCGGCCTGCTCCACCCCTCCATCGACCCGGAGGAGGTGGCCGACTCGGTCTGCTCGCGCTACCACGCGCTCTGGGGCGAGCTCACCTCCGACGAGATCATCGAGGAGGTCGACTGGCACATGATCGACCAGCGGATCCGCCGGCTGAACTCCCTCGGCTTCGACGTCGCCGAGATGATGGTCCGCCGCAAGGCGGGCACCGGCCGGCTGATCGTCCGGCCCAAGGTCGTGGACGCCGGCCACCACCAGCGCAGGCTGCTCCGCCTCACCGGCCTGGACGTGGAGGAGAACCAGGCCCGGCGGCTGCTCAACGACCTCGACTCCTTCCGCGTCTCGTACGGCCTGCGCCACGAGGACGAGGCGATCGTGGCCCACCGCTGGCTGGCCGAGGTGTTCCAGCCGACGGTCGAGGCCGTCCCGGAGGAGATGCGGCGCAAGCTGGAGCCCGCCCAGCTCTTCCACGAGGTGCTCGACCACCGCTGGTACATGTCCCAGGAGGCGGGGGGAGATGTCGGCCTGCAGACCGCCGTGCAGTCTTATGTGAAGAACATTCTCATCTTCAAGCCGGACGAGAAGGCACTTATCTCCGAAGATCAGTAGACGGTATTGCACGCGGGGTGCACTTCCTTCTACCTGGTGGATGAAAACTCCTCCTCCGCACATCTCCATTTTTAATAGGACACATAACCCCCTCGGGAATTCCCTACTCTGGCCGGGCGACGTTTTCCGCAGTCGTCGGCGAGGGAGTTCGAGTGCTCGGAATCGAAGAGTGCCTGACCGAGGTGATGGCCATCCCCGGCGCACTGGAAGCGATCCTGATCGACCAGACCAGCGGGATGGCCGTGGCGACCGGCGGCGGCAGCCGCCACCTGGACGCGGAGAAGTCCGCGGCCGGTCTCAGCGGGACCCTCCAGGCGACCCTGGACGGGCTCGCCGCGACCTCCCCCACCGGCACGGTCCGCGTCAACGAAATGATCATCACTGCGGACGATGGGCATCATTTACTGAAACCTCTGGAAACAGTTTTCGATGGCCCATTAGTGATATATGTCCGACTCGATCCCGACCGTTCGAATCTGGCCCTGGCCCGCCACCGGCTCCAGGCGCTTTCCGGCCGACTCATAACGACGTGAGCCATGCCGACCGCCGAGAGCGTCCTGTGCGGACTCGCCGACGACCGGGCGACCGGCGCCCTGCGCCTGGGGAAGGCCGGGGTGTTCTACCTCACCGGCGGCCGGGTCACCTACGCCGAGAGCGCCTGCTGCCCCCGGGCCGAGGACCTGCTCGTCGCCGGCGGCCGGATCTCCGCGCACGCCGTACGGCAGGCCAGGCAGGCCGCGTCGGCGGAGCGGCCGGGCGGCGACCTGCTGGTCGACCGGGGCCTGCTCACCCGGGGCGAGCTGGAGTTCTGCGTGCTGGGCGCGGTGCTCGACGCCGCGTTCTTCCTGTTCGACGCCACCGGCGTCCGGATGCGGTTCCGCCCGGAGGACCGGCACTGGCTCGGACCCCAGTGGTATTTCGACGTGACCGGACTGCTCCGGGAGCACGGGCGAAGGAGGGCACAGTTGGACCAGGCCTGGCCATCCGCCGAGCTGGACACCCTTCCCGTCGTCCCGCTGGCGCGCATCCCCGCCCAGCAGGTCATGCTCACCTCCCTCCAGTGGGAGGTCCTGGTCGGCGCGGACTCCTCGGCGACCCCCGCCGACCTGGCCCGCAAGCTGGGCCGTCCCGCCTACTCGGTGCTGCTGGCCGTACGGCAGCTCGGCGCGGCGGGGCTGCTGCACCGGCCGGAGCCGCCGCCCGAGGCTCCGGCATCCGCTCCGACGGCTCCGTCCGGGGTCCTCCCCCGGCGGGCCGGCGGCGCCGCCCGCGCCGGGACCGCCCCGGAGGACGGGACCGCCCCCGGGGCCGAGGCCGGAGCGGTCCGGCCGCGGCCGTCCCCGGAGTGGCTCCCCTCCGCCACGGGGGACCCCACCGACGTGAACCTGCTCATCCGGCTGAGGAACGCATTGGAGGCGCTCGCATGAGGTCGGTCTCGTGCCGCTGACCCTGAGGCTGCGGACGCTGAAGCTGATCGGAAGGAGGATGCCCGTGGAACTGCGTGACGAGGTGTACCGGGAGATGGTCCTGCTGCGCCGGCGCATGCCCGACGTGGACGGCAGCGTCGCGTGCAGCGTGGACGGCCTGGTGATCGCCGGCGACATGGCCGGCAGCGTCGAGCAGACCGGCGCGCTCTCCTCCGCCCTGCTGGCCCTCAGCCGCCGGATGACCGGCCTCATCGGCAAGGGCGCCCTGGAGGAGACCCTGATCTCCGGCACCAACGGCTACGCGGCCTTCTACGCCGCCGGCCCCAAGATCGTCCTCGCGGTCACGGCCCGCCCGGGCACCAACCTCGGGCTGCTGCGACTGGAGGGCCGCCGGACGGCGGCGAACCTGGCCGCCATCGGCGAACGCATGTCGGCAACGACCAGACCCTCGACAACACAGTGATCGGAGAGACCAATGGCCAGCATGGACGTGTCCCTCAAGGAGATGATGGCGATCGACGGCGCCGTCGGCGCGGTGGTCGTGGACTACAACAGCGGGATGGCCCTGGGCGCGCTCGGGGGGTCCAAGGACCTCGACCTCCAGGTCGCGGCGGCGGGCAACACCGAGGTCGTCAAGGCCAAGCTGCGGACCATGGAGTCGCTGGGCCTCAAGGCCACCATCGAGGACATCCTCATCACCCTCACCGACCAGTACCACATCATCCGGCCGATCACCGGCCGGGGCGGCAAGGGGCTCTTCCTCTACCTCGCGCTCGACCGCGGCCGCGCCAACCTGGCGCTGGCCCGGCACAACCTGCGCGGCATCGAGGAGAAGCTCGAAGTCTGAACCTCCGGCCGCGGCGTGCGCCCCGGGAGGCGCGGGCCGCGGCCGGAGCCGCGGGGCCTAGCGCTCCGCGGCGGCGGTCAGGCCGCCGATCTCGGCGGCGAACTCCGGCCAGAGCGGGCGCGGCAGGTCGTGCCCCATGCCCGGGTAGGTGACCAGCCTGGCGCCGGGCACGGCGTCCGCCGTGGCGATCCCGCCGGACAGCGGCACGAGCCGGTCCTGCTCCCCGTGCAGGACCAGGGTCGGCACCGACAGCTCCTTGAGCAGCGGCGCGCGGTCGCCCGAGGCGATGATCGCGGCGAGCTGCCGGGCCACCCCGGCGGGGTCGTAGGCGCGGTCGTAGCTCAGGCCCGCGAGCCGGGCGACCCGGTCGGCGTCGAAGGGGTAGCCCGGCGAACCGATGACCTTCCAGGTCTCCAGGGCCCGCGCGATCGCGGTCTCCCGGTCGGGCGAGGGCGGCGACATGAGCGCCGCCATGGCCTCCTCGGTGGGCGGGGCGGCCTGCGGGCTGGGCGTGGACATGATCGAGGTCAGGCTGCGCACCCGGTCCGGGTGGCGGATGGCCACCGCCTGGGCGATCATCCCGCCCATGGAGACGCCGGCCACGTGCGCCGACTCCAGGCCGAGCGCGTCGAGCAGCCCGGCGGCGTCGTCGGCCATGTCGCCGAGCAGGTACGGCGCGTCCCCGCCGAAGGAGGGCGTGCCCGCGTCGTGGAAGTGGGTGGACTCGCCCACGTCCCGGTTGTCGAACCGGATGACGTGGTGGCCCCCGTCCGCGAGCAGCGTGCAGAACCCCTCGTCCCAGTGGATCATCTGGGAGCCCAGCCCCATGATCAGGAGCAGCGGGCGGTCGTCGGGAGACCCGAAGGTGTCGTAGGCGATCTCGATGCCGTTCGCCGAGGCGCGCAGAGCCATGTCACTCCTGCCGTGCTTGTCCGTCGGAACAGAATCTCATTCTAGAAGCGCGGCGACAAGAGCCGTGTTCTGTTCACGATCGCGAGCGCGGCGACGGCCCCGGCGGCCTCCCCGCACCGGACGGGCCGGACGGGCGGGGCGGAGCGGACGGCACCCGGTCCCGCCGGACGGGCGGGCCGGGATGGACGGCACCCGGGCCCGCCGGAACGCCCGGTCGTTCCAGCGAGGGCTCAGTCCCACCAGAACGACCAGGCGTTCCTGCCCATGATCTGCTCGGCGTAGTCGATCAGCGTCCCGGCTCCCTGCACGATGCTGTCGGGGCAGAACGTCCAGTGCTCGGCGGCCACGTGCAGGGCGTGCTCCCGCGTGACCGGAGGGGCCGCGACGCTCAGGTCCAGGGTGTTGAAGCCCATGCCGACCACCCGCGCGCCGAACCGGTCCTCCCAGCTGCGCACCACGGCCGCCAGCGGGACCATCCACTCGTTGTGGTTCAGCGCGCCCTGCCAGCCCATCGCCGCCAGCGCGTCGGCCCCCCGGTCCACGGCCACCAGGCCGAGGGGGGTACGGCGCTCGGCCACGAGCCCGGCGTACCAGTCGGCGACCACGTCGGGGTCCGCCATCGGCGTCCCCGGCCCGGCCGGACCGGGGCACCGCGGGCCGAACGGGTCCAGGATCTCCAGCTGCCCGGGATGGGCCTTCTCGATCCAGTCGGCCCACACCTCGGCCATGAACGCGGCGGTGTTGTAGTTGTCGATCTCGGCGGGGGTGTCCGGGGCGATCTGGCCCGCCGTCCACGGCTGGACGGTGTCCTCCAGCAGCACCGGCCACAGGCCCGAGTGCGGGTGCTCGGCCCGCAGTCTGGTCCACAGCTCGGCGGAGACGACCGCGTCGCTGAGCCAGAACGCCGGCTGGTGGTACGAGGTCGTCAGCAGCGACGTGTAACCGGGGTCGGGCCAGACCAGGTCTCCGGTCGGCAGCTCGACCGCGAGGGTCCGCCCCTCGCCGCCGTCGGCGAACAGCTGCCCCAGCAACGGCGGAAGCCGCTCACGCTCGCAGTCACCCATCTCAACCGTCCCGATCCCGACCACGCCCCAATTTTGCCTGCCGGTCGCCACGCGCACGGCGGAAGCCACCGATGCCCGGCCAGGGACAACTCGCCATAATTCCATCTACCAGCGGAGTGCCGTCCCGCGGAGGCGTCTTCCCCGGGTGCGGCGTTGCTAAAGTTGGCAATTGCCCGGAGTGCCGGGGCGTGCGGGAGGCGGTTCCGGCACGGTGACCGCTCCGGCGCCCGCCGGGCTCCGGGCGGTGCGGCGTCCGCGCGGGCCCCGTACGGACGTCCGCGGCGGGGCCGCGGGAGACGGCAGTGCCACGGGAGGGAGGTGCCGCGGTGAGCGCACCGCTGTACCAGCTGAAGGCGGAGTTCTTCAAGACGCTCGGGCACCCCTCGCGCATCCGGGTGCTGGAGCTCCTCAGCGAACGCGAGCACTCCGTCGCGGAGATGCTCCCCGAGGTCGGCATAGAGCCGGCGCACCTGTCGCAGCAGCTGGCGGTGCTCCGGCGGGCGAACCTCGTCGCGGCCCGCAAGGAGGGCTCCACCGTCTACTACTCGCTGACCCATCCCGGCCTCGCCGACCTCCTCGCCGTGGCCCGGTCCATCCTCACCGGTGTGCTGTCCGGGCAGGCGGAGCTCCTGGAGGACCTGCGGGCCTCGGCCCGCGAGCGGAGGTGAGCAGCCCCCTGGCGTGGGCGATGGCCGCCGGGGTGCCGGGGAAGACCAGGCCGTCGCGGCGCAGGTGCTCGGCGACGCCGAGCGCGGCCAGGACCTGGTCGTGGCCCGGCCGGATCCCCGAAAGCAGCACCGTGATGCCGCGGCCCTCCAGACGGGTGATCGCGTCGCCGAGGACCTGCGCGCCGGTGGCGTCGAGGGTCGAGACGCGGGACATCCGCAGGATCACCACCCGCACGTCGGAGATCTCCGACAGCTCCAGCAGGAAGCGGTGCGCGGCGGCGAAGAACAGGGGCCCGTCGAACCGGTAGGCGACGATGTGCTCCTCCAGCAGCCGCCGCTCCTCCTCACCGTGGTCGCCGGTCTCCAGCGGCACCTGCTCCACCTGGGCGGTCCTGGCGATCGCGCGCAGCGCCAGGACGATCGCCACGCCGATGCCGACGGCGACGGCCGTCACCAGGTCGAGCGCGACGGTGACGGCGAACGTGAGGATCATGACGATCGCGTCGCCGCGCGTCGCCCGGGCGATCGCGCGCAGGGAGCCGACCTCCACCATCCGCACGGTCGTGGCCAGCAGCACTCCGGCGAGCGCCGCCAGCGGGATGCGCCCGACGAGCCCGGAGGCGGCCAGCACGATCACCGCCAGCACGACCGCGTGGCTGAGCGAGGCCAGGCGCGAGCGGGCGCCGGAGCGCACGTTGACGGCGGTCCTGGCGATCGCGGCGGTGGCCGGGACGCCGCCGAACAGCGGCGCGGCCAGGTTCGCGATCCCCTGGCCGAAGAGCTCCCGGTCGGGGTCGTGCTTCTCGTTGACGCTCATCGCGTCGGCGACCGAGGCGCACAGCAGGCTCTCCAGCGCGGCCAGCGCGGCCACGGCCAGCGCGGCCGGGATCAGCGCGGTGATCGCGCCGAGGTCCAGGAAGTCGAGGGAGGGCGCGGGCAGCCCGGCGGGGAGCGCTCCGATCCGGGCCACGTCGAGCCCGGCGAGTTCGGCCACCAGGGTGGCCAGCACCACGCCGACCAGCGAGAACGGCACGCCGGGCCGCCGGCGGGCGCCGACCAGCATGAGCGCGGCCACGGCGAGGGCCATGAGCAGGGGGGCGGGGGCCGGGGCCGCGGCGTACGCGGCGACGGCTCCGGCCGCCACCTGCCAGACCCGCTCGCCGTCGATCCCCGCCACTCCGAGCGCCGCGGGGACCTGCTGCAGCGCGATCACCACGGCGATCCCGGCGGTGAAGCCCTCGATGACCGAGGTGGGCATGAAGCGGATGTAGCGGCCGACCCTCGCCACGGCGAGCCCGATGAGGATCACCCCGGCCAGCAGCCCGACCGTCAGCACCCCGCCCGCGCCGAACTGATGCACGATCGGCACCAGCACCACGGTCATCGCCCCGGTGGGGCCGGAGACCTGCAGGTTGCTCCCGCCGAAGACCGCCGCCAGCACCCCCGCCACGACGGCGGTCGCCAGCCCGGCCGAGGCGCCCAGGCCGGAGCTGACCCCGAAGGCCAGCGCGAGGGGCAGCGCCACGACCGCCACGGTCAGTCCGGCCAGCAGGTCCCGGCGCGGGTTCCGGCGGGCCGGCGCCCAGTCCGAGCGGCGAGGCAGCAGACCGGTCAAGCGGTCGCGCAGCAGCGCACCGGCCGAGGCCGCACCGGGGGCCGGACCCGGGGCCGCACCGAGGGCCGGGCCCGGGGCCGTACCGGGGGCCGCGTCGGGGGCCGGGCCGGTGACCGGTCCGGGGGCCGCGTCGGGGGCCGGGCCGGTGACCGGTCCGGGGGCCGTGCTCATCTGCGGGCCTCGGCGCGCAGCTCGGCCAGGAGTTCTCCCTGCCCTGCCAGGAGGTCGGCGAGGATCCGCCGCGCCGCGACCAGCAGCTCCGCCACGTCCGGGGTGGACAGGGCGTAGACGACGGTGGTCCCCTCCCGCGTGGCGCTCACGATCCCGGCCCGGCGCAGCACCGCCAGCTGCTGGGAGAGGTTGGAGGCCTCGACGTCGACCTCGGCGAGGAGGTCCCGGACCGGCAGCGGACCGGTCTGGAGCAGCTCCAGCACCCGGATGCGGACCGGGTGCCCGAGCGTGCGGAAGAACTCCGCCTTGGCCTGGTTGAGCGGCACCGCCATGATCATGCCGTTTCGTCGGCGGGCGCGCCGACCCCCTGCCGCACCTCGACGCCGTGCTGCCCGGCGATGCGCAGCAGGTTGTCCAGCCGACCGGACAAAACCTCGACCGCGTGGTCGTCGTGCGCCTGGCGCACGAGCCGCAACTCCGCGTCGACCTCGTCGATACGTGCCAGCAACTCAGCCGTGAACTCGCTCATGCATCCTGCTTCCCGTGGACTTCCGGTGGACTTCCCGTGGACCGGCACCGGCGCGCCGGTGCCCGGACGGCGGAAACATGCTACTTACAAACTCGCCAATTGCGTAATTCTTCAAGTCGTAAGGGGCTTGGGTAAGATGACGGCGGTGGTCCGCTCCCGGAGGTCTCCCCCGCCGGCCCAGGTCCCGATCCGGATCAGGTCAGGACCGGGCGGGGCACGCCGGGTAAGGTCACCGGCGAGCGAGGACCGGCCCGGGATACCGGGCCGCGCTGGCCCGCGATGCGACAATGACGAGAGGCCGGGCACGGTCTACGTGAGGGAGTGCAGCCAATGGGACGGGGTCGCGCCAAGGCGAAGCAGACGAAGGTCGCTCGCCAGCTGAAGTACAGCAGTCACCACATCGATCTCGAGCGGCTGCGTGAGGAGCTCGGCTCCGGAGACGACCGCGCGCAGGACCGCCCCGAGACCGACGCCCCCGCGGGGGAGCCGGCCGACAGGTAGCGGCCGGGAGGACGCAGGGCGGGCGGCGGGTCCCAGGACCCGCCGCCGCCCGCGTTTCAGCACTCTCGCGTCCCCCGTTCTCGCGGGCGGGATCGGCCTGCCGGTCCCACGGCCAGCCGGCGTCGCGGCGACCGGGCTCATCGGCCTGATGGCCGGCGCCGCCTGACCCGGATCCTGGTGATCGAGCCCGTCTGGGCCCCTTCACCGGCCTCCTCCGGCGGAAGAACGGCCCGTGCGCCCCAGAGAGCGCACGGGCCGTCCGCCTCCGCCCGCCCCCGTGCCGGCACGGGGACCGGTTCTCTCCCGCGTGACGGGCCGGTACCGGGCGGTCTCAGCGACGTCCGTGGTGCTTGTGCTTGCCGTGGTTCCCGTAGCCGCCGTAGCCGTGGTCGCGGTCGTATCCTCCGTAGTTGCCGTAGCCGCCGTACTTGTCCTTGTGCTTGCCGTAGCCGCCGTGGTTCCCGTAGCCGCCGTGGTTCCCGTAGCCGCCGTGGTTCCCGTAGTTGCCATAGCCGCCGTGGTTGTTCTTGTTCTTGTGCTTGCCGTAGCCGCCGTAGCCGTAGCCGCCGTGGTTCCCGTAACCGCCCTGGGAGTAGCCGGAGCCTCCGTAGGGGTACGGGTGGTCGCCGTCGGAGCTGTCGGCCAGAGCCCCGCCGTGCCCCGCGAGTCCCAGGGCCGCGACGGCGCCCGCGATCACTGCGGCACGCCGAATCTTCATGGTCATTACGATTGCCCCCTCTTGCGGCCCATGATCGGTGAACGTCGTAGATCACCGGGAGGGACGCCGCGCGATCAGCCTCCGGGACCGGACACGGCCGACGCCCCAGGCTGAGGGCCGCTCTCCCAGCCAGCCTATGCTCACCGGCCCCGCCGACCGCCAGAGAAAACCCATATGTCGACAAGGGCAGCAAATGATGATTTGGCATCGCGCACCGCTCTCCCGCGACGGTGTGCGAGGATTCATGGCGGCGTCCCGGCGATCACCCGCCTCCGGCGGTGGGGCCTCCGGGTTCCGCCTCGGGCGGATCGACGGGGACAGACAGGTCTCAACGGGTCGGGTCCGCCGACGGGTACCGAAGCTCTGGGAGAAGGACATCGTGAAGCACCGGGCCCTCGCCGCAGGCGCCGCACTCACCGCACTCGCCGTGGCCACCGCGACGGCCGCCGCACTCGCCGGACCCGCGCAGGCCGTACCGGCTCGGAGCGCGTCCGCGCAGGCCGTACCGGTGCAGGCCGTACCCGCCCAGGGCACGCCCGCGCAGGCCGCGCCGGCTCCGCTGACCGGCAGGGGCGTCTACCTCGGCTACGGCGGCGGCGTCCGCCTGGCGACGGAGAGCGGGCGCACCCTCTGGACCGACCGCTCCGGCTTCGGGCAGTTCTCCGTCTCCCCCGACGGCGGGAAGGTCGCCTGGATCGACGGCAAGGGGCGCCTGCACGTCTCCGCCGCGGCCACCGGCTCCGGGAAGGCCGCCGACAAGGTCGTCGCCCGGGGAGCCGCCGCCGGCGGTCCCTGCCTGACCCCCGCCTGGTCGGCCGACTCCCGGCGGATCGCCTTCCCCCTGGCCGGCGGGTCCGACAGGCTGACCGTCGCGGTGGTCGGCGCGGACGGCAGGGGCCTCGGCAAGGTCGGCGCGACCCTCGGCGTCTGCCACCTGACCTGGTCCGCCGACGGCCGCACCCTCGCCGGGTACGCCGGGAGCACCGAGGGCGTCCACCTCCTGGACACCGCCTCCCGCACCTCCCGGCGGGTCCCCGGCATCAGGCTGGCCAACCACGTCGCGGGCCTGTCCCCCGACGGCCGCCGCGTCGTGGTGCACGCGATGGGTCCGGACGCCGAAGCCGGGGACGGCTCCTGGCCGGCGGAGTTCGCCCCGTCGGTGTACGACACGCGGACCGGGAAGAAGGTCGCCCTGCCGGTCCGGGGCAGGCTGATCGGAGCCCTGTACCTGCGCGACGGCCGCCTGGCCGTCCGGGTCGCGGGCCGGACCGCCAACACGCTGGTGGTCCTCTCCCCCTCCGGGAAGCGCCTGCAGACCCTGCCCGAGCAGCCCCGCAACAGGCGGCTGGGCCTCCTCCAGGTGCGCTGACGGGGCCAGCCGCCACCGGTCCTCACGCTCCCGGCAGTGCGGGTTCACGCTCCCACGAGCGCGCGGACGTGCTTCATCGTGTCTTCGAGGACCGGCTGGTCCACGGAACCGAGAATCCTGATGATGTCCCGGTCTTCGGCCGTCCAGAGCCTCCGGCTCCGGACCGTCGACGCTTTGAGCAGCCCTGCCCCTTGCCAGTTCTGGATCACCACGTCAGCTGGACCCGGTGTCTGCGCGCGGGACGGGTTACCCGTGATCATGGCTACCAAGATCGCCTGATCGGGCACGACACCCGTCATGGCCAAGATCAGGCATGGCCGCTTCTTGTACGGCTGCGGCTCGTTTCTGCTGAAAGGGAACCAGAGGAGTCCCACGTCACCGGATTTCACAGGTCGTCGTAAACCGCATCCTCTGGGCAGTCCCAGTCAGCGGCCCACAGGTGGGAGACGTACTCCCGGTCATACGCCTCGCCGTGAGGAGCCGGCAGCTCACCGCCGCGCAGGCTCTCGGAATTACCGGCGACGAGGGCCCACGGTCCGCGGATGACCTGGGCGGCCGACATGGATTCCGGAACCGGTCGAGCCTCCCGACGCTTCCGGGGGCGCGCGCCCTGATCGGTGGGTGTGCGGTAGCGGAACTCCTGCTCCGTACCCGCCGCGGTGACGAGAGGGAAGCTCACGGTCGGTCCTCCTCGGAAGGCTCGGTCACGACTCTGGCCTGCTCGACCGTGGCGTCGTAGTTGGCGGCGGTCTGCTGGAGAACGTCGATGAGCTCTTCGAGGCGCTCACGGCTCAGATGGAACCGGGCATGAACGGTCACCGGCAGGCCGTCCTTCAGCGCTTCGATCGCGCGCCGTCGCCCTTCGGGGTCACCGGGGATGAACGGGGGAGGGACACTGCCGAACAACAGGAAGACGCCGTCCGGCGTCCTGTTCAACGTCGGCGGACCGGGTTGCCCGACGAACTGGTTGACGTGCTGGATGGGCACGCCGTTCGCCGCGCTCCAGTCGACGGTAACGGCAAGCTCGGACACGGTCGGGTTCTCCTGCACGTCCTCAGTCTGGCACTCCGTATGCCGGTGTGCTATGCCCCGCCCTCCGCTGAGGGTCAAGGGTTGGATGTGCCAGTGTCGTGCATGGCCGCCCCGGACCGTGCCCGAATGACTCGATCGACGTATGCCGAACGGGAATCACACGAAAGGTCAAGGCGGCAGCGGTAATCTCGGGCATCCGGTAATGAGAAATGGAGTCTTGTCGGCTCGAATCAGGGACATCTAGGGTGATATTTGACCTTTTCTTGCGGCTCGGGGCTGTGGAGAGGACGGGGGCGGCGTGGCGGACCGCATGGTGCCGAACCCGTTGCACGTCAGGTTGACGGAGCTCCTCGCGGAGGCCGAGGAGCGCGGCCGGGAGATCCGGCGGGCCTATGAGCGCCCGGTGGGAACGATGCGGACGGGTCAGGTCTGGACGGGGCCGACCGCCGACAAGTGGATCGACGGGCTGGAGGAGCGGCACCACCGGCTGGCACTGCTGGCCCGGCAGGTGGCGGGCGCGATCGAGGAAGAGCTGCGCCGCCACCCGGCGATGGTCACCGAGGCCGAGGCGCACGCCATCAGCGCCGCCCGGGTGGACGACCGTTCGCCATTCTTCCAGAGAGGACGGGGATCGTGGCCCTGACCGGCCTACCGGGGGAAGGGGTCATGACCGTGACTGGTCCACCGGAGAGGACGGGCATCGTGGCCCTGACCGGGGAGGATCCGTGACATCCAGCAGCTTCAACGGGATCGACCCCGAGCGGCTGGAGCAGGCCGCCGCCGCACTGCGCGACGGGGCCGACCGGCTGACCGCGCTCGGCGAGGAGCTCGGCGGCAAGCTCCACCGGTACGGCATCGGCACCGCCGCGCCCCGAGAGATCCTCCGGATCGCCGACTGGGGCAGGATCGAGGTCTCCAAGCTCCGCGAGCGGGCGGAGCTGATCCGGAAGCTCAACGAGGGCGGCGGACTGCCGTCGGCGGGCGGCGGTGCGCGGGGACTCGTCCGCCTCCCCGGCGAGCTGGAGGACTTCGAGCTCGCCCAGAAGCTCGCCAAGGTGTACGGCGACGGCGTCTTCACCGAGCAGGACGCCGAACGGCAGGCGAAGCTCGTCCACGACCACGCCGACGAGGTCGCGAAGCTCGCCGGCGACCCCCAGGCCGCCGCCGCCTTCTACGCCCTGCTCTCCCCGAAGGTCCGCGACGCCCTGCCGAACCTGATCGCGAGCACCGGCAGCAAGACCGCGAAGCAGGATCTGGCCGCCTTCAGCGAGGCTCTCGGTGCGGCCCTGCGCGCCCCCGCCCTCGTCCCGGCGTTCGCCAAGGTCAGAAGCGACCTGGTCCGACCGGCCGGAAGCAAGGCCGCCGCCTGGAACCGGCTCGCCCTGCTCGCGGGCGCGAACGCCCCCGCGAACATCCGCAGCGCCGCGGCCCGCACCCTGGTCCTGGACGACTTCGCCAAGAAGCCCCGCCAGGACTGGCGGGCCGGATCCCCCGAGTCCAAGGCGTACGGCCTCCCGTCCGACCTGGTCGCGCTGGGCCTGGAGGTGCTCGCCGGGAACGGCGCGGCGGTGCGGGACGCGTTCTCGAAGCTGGGCGGGCCCGACGTGAAGCTGACCCGGCCGGAGAAGATGAAGCTCTTCCTCGACCACGCCGACCGGTCGGCCGACGGGGAGGACGTGGCCGACGCCTTCGGCCGGGCGATGGAGTCGGGCACCGGGGCCCGGACCGAGCAGCCCGGGAAGCACAGCCCGGAGGCCGCCGCCTTCACCCTGGACCTGATCAAGGTCGCGGGCTCCTTCGGCGCGAACCTGCCGGCCTCGGCCAAGGACTCCATGGGCGTGATCGCCGGCTCCTACGTCCACGAACTGGTCTCGGGCGCCCGCTTCGACAAGGCCACCGGCCGCACCTCCGGTATGGACGCTCCCAAGCACTGGGAATCCTTCCCCGGGGTGACCCCCGCGTTCTACCTCAGCCCCGATGACACCTCCAGGTTCCTGAAGACCTTCGTCGGCGAGGACGGGGCCGCAGATAAGTTCAACTCTGCGGTGGCGCGATTCCGCCATGACGCCCTGATCAGCGCTGCCCGGTTGGATGCTCAGGACGGTACCGAGCACTTCGACGACGTCTCGAAGATGTTCGGCGACTTCGGCGGGGTCGCGTTCAAAAGCACGGTCGACGTGCTCGGAGAGGAGGACGCCGCCGCCGACGCGGGCCGTGATTTCGTCAAGAACACCGCCGGGTTCCTCCTCGGTGAGATCCCCATCGCGGATCAGATTGCCGAACTCGGATGGGATGCCTTCCAGGCGTACGTCTTCAGCGGTTTCTCAGATGACTGGGCCGACAGCTTCGAGACACAGGTTGAAGCGACCAACAAGGAGCGCTCTGAACTCGCCACACGTCTGAAGTACGACATGGCGTATCTCCTCCACAGCGGCGGGTATCCGGCGAGCGAGCCGCCCAAGGAGCTCGTCAGCCCGGCCACCGGCGGTCTCAAGACGTATGACGAACTCGCGGCCGAGGCCAAGCGGGAGGCCACGGGTGGCAAGAAGTGGGAACAGGTGCTCCAGGGGAAGCTGGCCGTCTACGAGAACTGGATGGACAGCAACGGAAAGCTCGATGAGAAAGTCGAAAGGGCCTCGCGGGCCCAGACCAGCAATTTCGCCGAGGAGCAGCTGAAACAGCAGAACAAGGGTCAGGATTGACAGGTCCGGTCTTCTCAGCGCGGTAGGCAGGTGGTCTCCGCGTGAATCCGCCACGTCGGAGGTTCAGGAGAAACGTAGACCACGACCACGATCCCCATGTCTCGCTTTGCTCCATAGATGAATCTCCCCATCCCGTCATCGGTCGTGGTGAAAGGCGGCTCCAGCTTGTACCCGAGTTCCTGCACAAGAGTTCCGGCCATCAGATCTCTCGCCCTGTCCAGATGGCTGTCCAGATCGGACGAAGCATCGCGCTCCTCATCAGCCGTGGCCCGCAGCACCCTCTTGAAATCACCCCCACGGCAGGCGAAGTCACTGTCCGGACGCTCGATAATGCGCAGCTTCTTGTCCGGGTCCTTGAAGAGCTTGTCCGTCTCCAACCGCTTGGTGTCCTTCTGTAGCTCCGCCGCCGCCTTCTCCAGGGTGGGTTCGGGCTCGGAGGTGCATCCTGCCGCCATCAGGGTCGTCGCCAGGCCGAGGGCCAGGAGCCGAGTGACGCGCATGCGATCCCTCCGGGGTGTTTGACACCGAGACATCCCGATCTTCACCCAATCCGTTCACCGCCGCCATAGTCTTTCCGCATCCGGTCGTCAGCCCCTCGGCCACCCGGAACCAGACCGATCCGCCGGCCGCGTCGCGGTCCCATCCCCACGCCGCCGCGAGCAGGTCCACCAGCCACAGGCCCCGCCCACTGTCGTCCTCGGTCTCCGGTACGCGAGCGGCCGGTGCGCCCGCAGCCGATCCGCCGTCGGCGACCTCCACGTGGACATCCCCGGCGGCCCGGGTCACCCGGACCGCCACCCATCCGCCCGCCGTACGGCCCGAGTCCGAGTGCGTGATCGCGTTGGTGACCACCTCGCTCAGCAGCAACAGGACATCGTCGAGGACCGGGGCCGCGATCCGCCCGGCCAGCAGCCCGCGCACCCACTCCCGGGCCACCGGGACGGAGACCTCCTCCCCCGGGAACTCCCGCCACCAGGTGTCCTGCGGCACGTCCACGGACGTCCCCTGCGACGGGCCGCCGCAGCCGGATCTCTCGCACCGTCCGCCCGCCGCCATGGCCCGACCTCCAGAGTGTTTTCCGAACCACGCAACCGGGGCGCGGAATGAAACCGCCGTATTCAAGAGCGACCCGACTCCCTCCCATTGAAAAGGCGATGACCTGCTTTCTTTTCCGTACCGCCCGGAAGAGCAGGTCTGTGTTTAGACTGCCTTCCCGGCATCGGATCGGTGGCCGGTTCGGCAACCCGGGACAGAGCGGATGATGACGATCTCCGGTCTACCGTGGACTGAATTCGGTACCACCGACCGGACAATAAGTCCGTTTTTCCTTATTTGGGAGGAAATGCAATGGATGCTGTGCCGTCTCTCGACCCCGGCTCCCCGCGCGTGCGGTTCGGAGCCGAGCTGCGCCGCCTGCGCGAGACCGCGCAGCTCTCGCAGGCCGCCGTGGCCGCCCGCCTCGGCTGCACCCAGACCCAGGTGAGCCGCCTGGAGAAGGCCACCCGGACTCCATCGAAGTCCGACGCGGAGCGGCTGGACCTCCTCTTCGGCCAGACCGGAGGTGTCTCCTTCACCCGGCTCTACCAACGGATCGTCGCCCAACCCGGCGGCCCAGCATGGTTTCGCAGTTGGGCGGAGGAGATCGAACCCACCGCCCAGGTCCTGCGCTCCTGGGACCCTCTCCTGGTGCCAGGCCTTCTCCAGACCGAGGCCTACGCTCGGCAGGTCTTCAGTCAAGCTCCTCAGATCAGCTCCGATGAGGTGGAGGAACGGGTCCAGGCTCGGATACGCCGGCAACGAATCCTCGACAGGGATAACCCTCCACTCGTTCTTGTGCTCATCGATGCAGGTGTGTTGCGTCGCAAGGTCGGTGGCGCTGAAGTGATGCGCGAGCAACACGGCCGTCTACTGGAGGCCACTCGAATGCCGACTGTCTCCATCCAGGTCGTCAGCCCGGAGTGCCTGACAGGTCTGATGGGTGCCTTTACTATCGCCGAGCTTCCAGATGGGCAGCCGGACGCCATCCACGCGGAATCTTCCGCAGAGGGACAAGTCACGACGGATCTCGACTCCGTGACTGCCGTTTGGAAACGCTATGAGGCAATACGTCTATGGGCTTATCCTGAGCACGTATCTCTCAAGATGATCGAGGAAGCGAGACTCGAATGGACTTGAGCGCTGCCGTGTGGCGGAAGTCTTCCCGTTCGGGAGACAGCGGTGGTCAGTGCGTCGAGGTCGCCGACAATCTGCCCGGGGTGGTCGCGGTCCGCGACAGCAAGGACCCGGACGGCCCGAAGCTGCTCTTCACCCCCGCCCAGTGGCGCGCCTTCGTCGGCGGCATCAAGAGCGGCGAGTTCGACTCCGTCGACTGACAGCTCCACGGTCCGGGTCACGTCGTGGCGACCGCTTCGGGCGTGACCTCTCCGTGGACCCGCTGGAGATATTCCACGGCGTGCTCCGTAGCCGGGTCGTGGTTCAGCCGGTCGCGGTAGAAGTGAAGGCGGTCCTCGCAGTCGTCGATGATCTCGCTCCAGGTCCTCGCCCAGATACGGACGCCGTTCTTCCACTCGGCGATGCACCCGGGCGGGCGGTTCGGCGCACTCGCGTCCTCTCTGACGACCTCGTCCATCTCGGTGGAGACCACCCAGAAGTCCCAAGCCACCCGGGCGTCGTGGAACTGCGGGTCACCGACGACGGCCCTGGCGTAGCTCTTGATCTGCGCGACCTCCACCTGACCGATCTTGACCCTGGGTGCTTTGAGCTCGACCACCAGGTGCTCCCGTCCGGAGCTTCCCCGATGCGCCCGGCCCAGCAAGAGGTCGATGATGCCCTTTCTGCCGTCCTCGCGGCGCACCGGGTCGAGCCGGCCGTTCTCCGGCTCACGGCCCAGTTCCCTGAGATGCCGTCTGAGCACCGTGTCCAGGCTCTGGTCGCTGACCATCAGCGCGTAGGCGTCACCGAAGATCCACGTCTCACGCTCCAGGATCTTGTGGAGCTCGCTCCGTTCCCTGACCGTCCTGCTGATCTCCGGCTCGAAGACGAGCTTTTTCAGCGCGGCGAGGAAGTCGAGCCGATCGGTCACCTGGCCCGTCGCTTTGATCACTTCGGAGAGGCTGGTCCGCTGGAGGATGCGCTTGAGCTCCTCCTGCTCCGACTGGGGCAGCCGGAAGAGTTCGTCCAGCACGGGGTAGAGTCCGCTCGGATCACGGGAGATGACCTCCCTGAGCAGCCGCAGGGTGGTCTTCTTGCTCTGCGTCGCCCCTGGTAGCCGACGGGCGATCCTGGTCGCCACCTCGTCGAACATCTCCCGCTCGACCGCCTGTGAGGGCTCGGCCGGCTCCCCCGAGTAGGGGTAGACCCCCTCGGTCCTCCACTCCTGGATCAGCCGGACCCGGCGCTCCTGGTCGCGTCTCCTGAAGTGGGCCCGGAGCGTTTCCCTGGCGAGCTCCAGCAGAGGGCCGATCTCGTCCATCTCCGCCAGCCGCAGGTCGTTCCTGCGTTCGGCGAAGCCGTCCCAGAGCAGGTAGGCCGTGAAGTGGTAGCCGGGTGCCTGGATGCCCGGTGAGGGTTCGTCCAGGACGATGCCGTCGGTGTCGCAGAGGGCGAGCACCCGGCCGACGTCCTTCGGCCATTCGATGACACGGAGCAGTGGTTCGGCGTATCCCGCCGAGTCCGGCCAGGACAGCGGATATTCGGCCATGTCGGTCCAGACGGTGGCCGGGTCGAGCGGCGTGCCCTGGTAGACGATCCGCACGTCGGGGTTGGCCGCCAGGAACGGCGCGAACGTCGAGGCGAGCTGCTGGGCCGTGTCGTCCTGGGTGAGGCGGTTCACGAAATCCGCCGGGACCGACGCCTCCACCCGCGTCCCGTACGGCAGCCGGACGGCTTCCGGTTCGGAGATGTCGAAGTCCGCGGGACGGTCGACGGCACCGCTGATGACCGTGCGCTCGATCCGCCCGTCGGCCGCCTCCGCGACGGTGATCCACCGGACCTGCTCGCCCAGTGCGAACGCACGGAGCCTGCCCTGCCCGCTCCGCCCGTGCAGGCCGCGCTTGAGCTCAGGCGAGACCTTGGCGGACATCTTCCACGATCCGCCCAGACCGCCGAAGTAGTCCCCGCAGGACGCGTTCGGCATCCCGTGGCCGTCATCGGTGACGCTGACCGATTCGGCACCGTCCAGTTCGTTGATCTCCAAGTCGACGGTGACGAGCGTCGCCTCCGCGTCCAGCGCGTTCCAGATCATCTCCACGACCGCACCCACCGGATCCTTCTGGCGGGCGAGCCGCAGCAGGTGATCGGGTTTGGCCTCGATGTGAACGGTGCCCATCCGGCCACTATCCCAGACGACCTGCGGAACCATACGGAAGATCAACGGAACGGACCCGGCATCTCCTCGTCCCGCGCCCCTCGGTGACCGGTGGGCGCGGGTCCGATCTCCTGCCCGGACGTGAAGCGGGTCAGAAGAGAGCCCCGTCCGGCGGGAACAGGCCGTCGCCGAACAGAGGAACAGCCTCCCCGAGGCCGGGGTCCGCCATACGGCCTGCCACCGGCGCGGCCGGTGAGCCGAGCCGTACGGAGGAGGGCCATGGCCGCGTCATGGCCGGTCAGGTGGGACGCTGCCACGCCTCCTTGAGCGTGCCGAGCCGCCAGGGCGTCATCTTGAGCACGGTGATGCGTTCGTCCCTGTGGTCCTGCCCGCCCAGGATGCGCGGGTCGTAACCGAGCGGCTCGTCGGCGTTCGCGAACAGGTCCCACACCTTCTTCCGCGTCTCCTCGTCGTCGGCGAAGGCCGCGTCGCACTCGGCCACCGCCACCTCCTGGGCCGGATCCCAGTACGAGCACGACACGTACGG
The DNA here is from genome assembly GCF_014647955.1 of Planomonospora antibiotica. Classification (NCBI taxonomy): domain Bacteria; kingdom Bacillati; phylum Actinomycetota; class Actinomycetes; order Streptosporangiales; family Streptosporangiaceae; genus Planomonospora; species Planomonospora antibiotica. The sequence goes on from NZ_BMQE01000017.1 coordinate 107,938, forward strand.
ACGGCGCGACAGGTGCGCCACCTTGAGCGGGGTGGGCCGGGTGAACGCCCATCCGATGACGCCCTCGCCGGTCCGCTCCCAGTACGGGTGCATGACGCGCGAACGCGGCCGGCCGCGGCCGTCCACGGTGGCCAGCGTGCACCACACGATGCGGTGCGCGATCCTCACGAACTCGTCGAGGAGTCCGGCGGGCGGGACAGTAGGATGCACAACCATGGTTGTGCATCCTACTGCGGAGAACCTCGATCTGTCTCTGGTGACCCTGTTCACCGGGTGGGCCATGACGGACGAGGTGCAACGCCGCTTGGCCGACGACGGCTTCGGCGACCTGCGTTTCAACGACGGCGTGGTCATCCAGCACCTCCTGCGGGCACCGCTGTCCGTCACCGCCCTGGCCCGGCGCATGGGCATCACCCAGCAGGCGGCGTCCAAGGCCGTCACCGACATGGAGCGCCGCGGTCTGCTCACCCGCGAACCGGCCCCCGGAGACGCCCGCACCCGCCTCCTCCGCCTGACGCCGCACGCCGCAGCCGCCGTCGAGGCGGCCCGTGCCCACCGCGCCGCATTGGACGCAGAACTGGCGGAGCGGTTCGGCCCGGACCGGATCGCCGAGACCCGCGCGGTGCTCGCGGCCGTCCTGGCCCATCTCGACCGCGATGACGCCGTCCGCAACCGCAGAGTCCGTCCGCCCGCCTGAACGGCGGGTCCGGCCTGCCTGCCCGCCTCCTCGGCCGGGCACCGGCGCCACGCTCGCACGGCGCTCGCCGGCGGCACGAGCAGCGTGCCGGCGACGAGAGCGACCGGGAACGGCGCCCCCGCCGAACGGACCTGACGACGGTGTCCATCCAGGAACGCAAGGACATGCCGCACCGGAGATTCCGGCCACCGGGGAGCCCGCCGCACGCCCCGGAGCATCACGAACAGATGTCCCGGCGCGATTCACCGGGGGAAACGTCCCATGCTTACCCTCAATGGGCGCATACTGGGAAAGATGAAATCGTCCCACGCCGCTACCCGGCGCATCCTGCCCGGCAGTCCCTTCAACCGCACCTTCGTGCCGCCGCCCCCCATCGAGCAGTACGCCCTGAACGACCGCGTGAGCCACGACAAGTACGGCCTCGGCGTGGTCATCGGCGTCGAGGACGAGCTCGCCGTGCTCGTCGACTTCGGCCCCGAGCAGCGGCGGATCACCACGCCGTTCGCCAAGATGACCCGGCTCTGAGTCCACCGACACCCACCGGGAGTCCACCGGCACCCGGCCGCGGGTCCGGTGACGCGTCCGCCGACGCGTCCGGGACACGCCCACCGACGACGACGGAGGCCCGCACGCCGGCGTGCCTCCACCCCGCCCAGGACGCATGAGTCCCGGAAGGCCCAGGCACATGAGTCCCCACGGAGCCCGGCCGACGAGCCGGAAGAAGAGGAAGACCCGCGCAAACGAAATCGGCCCGCCGATCAGGCGGGCCGATTCCGGATCCGCCGGTGGACCGGCGGGATGGTGCGCCGCCAGGGACTCGAACCCCGGACCCGCTGATTAAGAGTCAGCTGCTCTAACCAACTGAGCTAGCGGCGCGTGAAGCACTTGAAGAGTAGCGCATCTCCGAGCGTGCTTCGAAATCGACGGGTTCGACCCGCTAGGCTAGAACAACATTCGGTTCTGCCCGGGAGCACACATGTGGTTCGCCTCGCCCGCCGACGTCCGTGAGCGCCTCGCCGCCGTCGACTACCTCCCCGACGACGCCATCGCGACCTCGGTCTTCCTCGCCGCCGCGCTCGGCAAGCCCCTGCTCGCCGAAGGACCCGCGGGCGTGGGCAAGACCCAGCTGGCCAAGGCCGTCGCCGCGGTCACCGGGGCGCGGCTCGTCCGCCTCCAGTGCTACGAGGGCCTGGACGAGGCCCGCGCCCTGTACGAGTGGAACTACAAGAAGCAGCTCCTGCGCATCCAGGCCGCGGGCGGCCAGGACTGGGACACCACCCACGACGACATCTTCACCGAGGAGTTCCTGCTGGAGCGGCCGCTGCTCTCGGCCATCCGCTCCGAGACCCCCACGGTCCTGCTGATCGACGAGACGGACAAGGCCGACGTCGAGGTCGAGGGGCTGCTGCTGGAGATCCTCTCCGACTTCCAGGTCACCATCCCCGAGCTGGGCACGATCACCGCCGTGCGCAGGCCGTACGTCGTGCTGACCTCCAACGCGACCCGCGAGCTGTCGGAGGCGCTCAAGCGGCGCTGCCTCTACCTGCACCTGGAGTACCCGTCGCCGGAGCGCGAGCGGGACATCGTGCTGGCCCAGGTGCCCGCGATCGAGGCGGGCCTGGCCGAGCAGCTCGCCCGCACGGTCGCCACGCTGCGCACCCTGGAGCTGAAGAAGTCCCCTTCGATCGCCGAGACGATCGACTGGGCCAACACCCTGCTCGCGCTGGGCCGGACCGAGCTGGACGAGGAGACGACCGCCGCGACCCTCGGCGTGGTCCTCAAGCACGCCTCCGACCAGCAGCGGGCCCGCAAGGAGCTCGGGCTGTGAACCGGGTCGCGGACCGGGCCGGTCAGGCTGTGAACCGGATCGCGAACCGGGCCGGGCGCCCGGAGGCCCCCCACCGCATGGCGGCTCCGCACGGAACGGCCGTCCCCTGCCGAACGGCGGCTCCGCACGGGACGGCCGTCCCCTGCCGAACGGCGGCTCCGCACGGAACGGCCGCCCCCTGCCGAACGGCGGCTCCGCGGCCGGGAGAGGCGGCGCGGTGAGCCTGCTGGACCGGCACGTCGGCTTCGTGCACGCGCTGCGCGAGGCGGGGCTGCCCGTGTCGCCCGCCGAGGGGCTGGACGCGGCGCGGGCGCTGCAGGTGATCGACCTGACCGAGCGGGAGTCGCTGCGCGCCGCCTACGCGGCGACACTGGTCAAGCGGCCCTCGCACCGGCCCGGCTTCGACACCCTCTTCGACCTGTGGTTCCCCGCCTCCACCACCGGCCTGTACGGCTCCCGCCCCGCCGCCGGCCCCGATCCGCGGACCGCCGAGGTCCCCGAGCTGCGGGACCGGCTGGCCGAGCTGCTGCTGGAGGCGGGCGAGCGGCCCGGCGAGCTGGACGCGTTCGCCCGGGAGATGGTCGAGCGGTTCGGCCGGCAGCCCGCGAGCCCCGGCCGGCAGAACTGGTTCTCCTACCCGGTGCTGCGGGCCCTGTCCCCCGAGACCCTGATGGCCCGCCTGCTCGCCGAGGTCCTGGCCGGGGCCGAGCGCGGCGGACTGGCCGAGAAGGTCGCCCGCGAGCGCGTCACCCGCGGCATCCGGCGGTTCGAGGAGGCCGTCTCCACCGACGTCCGGCGCCGCATCGCCGAGGAGTCCGGGATCGAGCGGATCGCGCGCTCCGCCGTACGGCCCCCGCTGGAGCAGGTGGACTTCCTCCGGACCACCAAGGCCGACCTGGCCAGGCTGCGCCGGGAGGTGCACCCGCTCGCCCGCCGCCTGGCCGCCCGGCTGACCGTCAAGCACCGGCTGGGGCACCGCGGCCGGCTGGACTTCCGCCGCACGGTCCGGGCCTCGCTGTCCACCGGCGGCGTCCCGCTGACCACCCACCTCAAGCCGCGTCGCCCGCACAAGCCCGAGCTCGTCGTGCTCTGCGACGTCAGCGACTCGGTCGCCTCCTTCGCCCACTTCACGCTGCTGCTGACCTACGCGCTGCGCGAGCAGTTCACCAAGGTCCGCGCGTTCGGCTTCGTGGACACCGTGGACGAGATCACCCGCTTCTTCGTCCCCGGTGCCGACGTGGCCGAGGCGATGACCCGGCTGGCGCAGGAGGCCGACATGGTGCGGTTCGGCCGCACCGACTACGGCCGCGCGTTCGAGCGCTTCGCCGAGCGGTACGGCGACGCCGTCGGGCCGAAGACCTCGCTGCTGATCCTGGGCGACGCCCGGTCCAACTACCAGCCGCCCGCCCTGGAGACCCTGAGGCGCCTGAGCGCCGGCGCCCGGCACGCCTACTGGCTCAACCCCGAGCCGGTCGCCCAGTGGGACACCGGGGACTCCTCGGCGACGGCCTACGGCGGGATCGTCCCGATGCACGAGTGCCGGAACGTCGTCCAGCTCTCGGCCTTCATCGAGGAACTCGCCTGAGGGCGGCCCGGGGGATCGAGGAACTCGCCTGAGGGCGGCCCGAGGGGGCGCCGGTCGTCCGGCGCCCCCTCCCCGTTCTCCCTGCGGCCTGTCGGCGGGAGAACCGGGGGGTCACCCGCCGAGCCCCGCGACGCCGCCCGCCGCCGTCTCAGTAGCGGAAGCCGGAGACCAGCTGGTGCAGCCGGGCCGACAGCCCGGCCAGCTCGGCCGCGGCCCGCCGGCTCTCGCCCACGCCCCCGGCGGTGACCTGGGCCGCGTCGGCCAGCACCGCGATGTTGGCCGCGATGTCGGCACTGCCCTGGGCCGCGTCGGCCACGCTGCGGTTCATCTCGTTGGTGGTGGCGGTCTGCTCCTCCACCGCCGAGGCGATGGTCAGCTGGTAGTCGTTGATCCTGCTGATGATCGAGCTGATCTCGGCGATCGCCGTCACCGCGCTCTCGGTGTCGGCCTGGATCGCCTCGACCCGCTTGGAGATGTCCTCGGTCGCCTTGGCCGTCTCCTGCGCCAGGTCCTTGACCTCGCCCGCGACGACCGCGAAGCCCTTGCCGGCGTCCCCGGCGCGCGCCGCCTCGATGGTGGCGTTGAGCGCGAGCAGGTTGGTCTGCTCGGCGATGCTCGTGATGGTCTTGATCACCGAGCCGATCTCCGCCGACGAGGCGCCGAGCTTGGCGACGGTCTCGTTGGTCGACTCCGCCACCGCGACCGCCTGCGCGGCGACCTTGGCGCCCTCGCCGGCGTTGTGCGCGATCTCCCGGATGGACGATCCCATCTCCTCCGAGCCCGCCGAGACGGTCTGCACGTTCTGCGAGACCTGCCCGGCCGCCCCGGCGACGTTGCTCGCCTGAGCCGACGCCTCGTCGGCCGAGGCGGCGATCCGGTCGCTGACCGCCGACAGCTCGGTCGAGCTGGTGGCCAGCGTGTCGGCGTTCTCCGCCAGCGCCTCGATGGTCCGCCGGACGGCGTCGTTGGCCTGGTTGACCGCGACCGCCATCGCACCGGCCTCGTCCCGCGAGGTGATCTCGGCCTTCTGGGTGAGGTCGCCCCGGGCCGTGGCGTCCAGCACCCGGGAGACGGCGCTCAGGGCGCGGACGATCTGGCGGGACGCCACCCGGGACAGGGCCAGGGCGAGCAGCAGGCCCGCCGTCACCAGCGTCAGGATGAGGACCCGGGAGCTCTCGTACTCGTCGATCGCCGTGGCGGCGACCGCTTCGGCGTTGCTCGTCTCGAACGTCGTCAGGTTGTCCATCGCGGCGGTGAAGGCCTTCATGACCTTGTCGAACTGGGCGAGCGCCTCCGGGGTGAGGTCCTGGGGGTCGCCCGTGGACTGCGTGCCGGAGACATAGGACAGGTAGGCCTGCCACGCCTCGTCGAAGGCGGCGACGTGCTTGCGCGCCTCGGGATCGTCGGAGGCGACGGCCTTGTAGGCCTCGAACGCCCGGCCGATCCCTTCGAAGTCCTCGTTCAGCTGCTGCGCGAGCTGCGCCTTGGCCGCCGGGTCCGTGACGGTGTACATGGCGCTGGAGTTGAGGAGCAGGTCGGTCATGTGGCCGCGGGCCTCGCCCAGGTGGGACAGGCGCTGGACGTTGCCCTGCCGGAGTGCCTGCAGGTCGCCGCTCAGGTCGCCCATGCGGCTCAGCGCCACGGAGCTGACGCCGGCGCCCATGAGCGCCACGACGAACACGGTGATCATGATCTTGGTGCTGATGCGGCGGTCGGCGAACCAGCCGAGCACCGGGTTGCGGTGCACGGTCACCACGGGCCGTGCGGTGTCTGCGGAGAGGGCGGTCACGTCGGATCCTTCCATAGCGGGACCGGGAAGCTGAGAAGCAGCGCGCGGGGTGGGAACGCCGCATCACCTCATCGGCCGCCGGGACCGCGACCTGAGCCCGATCGGCCCGGCTCTCCGCCGCCGGGACCGCGACCTGAGCCCGATCGGCCCGGCTCTCCGCCGCCGGGACCGCGATCTGAACCGATCGGCCCGGCTCTCCGCCGCCGGGCCGATCGGACCGGGAGGTCAGCCCATGCGGCGCAGCACCCGGGCGGCGGTGCGGGTGAGCACCTCCACCTGGCTCTCGTCGAGCTCCTGGCGGGGGGCTCCGAGGATCCAGGAGGCCGCGTGCCGGGGCTTGAGCAGCGTGACGCCCTCCGCGGTGACCGTGCGCCGTCGCTCGGTGCCGTGCACGAGCTGGCCGCCGTGCACGGCCAGCAGCGGCTCGATCATGACGGGGACGCCCGACTCCCGGCTGAGCACCGCGGCCAGCGCCTCCGCGGCCTCGACGAGCGCTCTGGCCTCCTTCGAGCCGTACTTCTCACCGAAGAACAGCCGCCCGCCGTACGTGGCGATCTCGGTGTCGGGGTCCCACGCCTCGTTGTCCACCACCCAGACGCCGCCGGGGCCGATGACCAGGTGGTCGATCGAGGCCTGGCCGGGCACGGCCCGGCCGTCGAGCACCCGGTAGCCGTGCCTGCGGAGCCGGCGGCGGAGCAGCCGGGCGGTGACGGTCTCGCCGCGCCGCCTGCCCCGCCAGACCGCGGTCGACCTGAAGGACCACCAGTCCCAGGCCAGGTCGGCGACGCCGACCAGCACGCCGAGCACCGGCCCGAGCAGCACCGGCGACAGGCCGAACCGGTAGGCCAGCGCGATGCCCGCGACCAGCCCTCCGGCCGCCTTGAGGCCGCGCGCCTTCCAGCGCTCCTTGGCCTCCTCGCGCCAGTTCTTCTCGTACATCACCTGCGGTGACAACCCGTGAACCTGGTCATCGGGCGGCACGTAGATAGATCCGCCAGGCACAACGAACCCCCACAGTTCGAGTGAATGGGAAGGGCATGGACCTGCCACGCTGAAGATCCTTGGATAATGAAATACCCAAGTGGGAGCTCCAGGCATGCGAAGGTGACGCAAGTAACACGGCTGCGCCATCCGGTGGGCGCTCTGACCGACCAGTCGGTATGCTTTCCCCACCAGAGTAAGGGGAGCACATGGCCCAGGACCAGGAGCCGGTACGGCAGCGGCTGCTCAGCGAGGCCACCCGCCTCTTCGCCGAGCAGGGCTTCGAGAGCACCTCCGTGCAGGAGATCGTCACCGCCGCGGGCGTCACCAAAGGCGCCATGTACCACTATTTCGACTCGAAGGACGACCTGCTCCGTGAGATCTACGGCCGGGTCCTCCGCATGCAGATGGAGCGGCTCGTCCAGTTCGCCGACGGCCCCGGGACCGTGACCGAGCGCCTGTACGGCGCCGCCGCCGACGTCGTGCAGACCTCCGTCGAGAACCTCGACGACTCCAAGATCTTCTTCCGCTCGATGCACCTGCTGGCGCCCGACACCCGCAAGGGCGTGCGTGCCGAGCGCCGCGTCTACCACGAGCGCTTCCGGGACCTGATCCTGGAGGGCCAGCGCGAAGGCGTATTCCGCACCGACACCCCCGCCGACATCGTCGTCGACTTCTTCTTCGGCTCGGTCCACCACCTCAACACCTGGTACAGCCCGGAGGGGCCGATCTCCGGCGCCGCCCTGGGCGCCTACTACGCCGACCTCCTGCTCACCTCGCTCCGGCCCCAGGACCGGCCCGCGAGCTGAAGACCGGCGCGCGGCCCCAGGACCGGCCCGCGAGCCGAGGAACGCCGCGCGCCCCCAGGACCGGCCTACGAACCGCGGAACGGCCTGCGAGTCGGGCACCGGCCCGCGGCCCGGGCCGGTCCGCTGACCGGGCACCGGTCCGGCGGCCCCGGGAAGGAAGCCCCGAGGCCGCCGGACCGGCCCGGTGATCAGACGGGAGCGGGCAGATCCGCCAGCTCGGCCACGGCGTCGCGGTGGGCGCCGGGCGAACCCAGCGCGATCTGCCCCGCCTTGGCCCGCTTGAGATACAGGTGCACCGGGTGCTCCCAGGTCATGCCGATGCCCCCGTGCAGCTGCACGCTCTCCTCGGCGACGTGCAGCGCCACCTCCGAGCACCACGCCTTGGCCACCGCCACGGCCAGCTCCGGCGAGTCACCGCCGGCCTCGGCCAGCAGGTCGGCGGCGTTGCGGGCGGCCGCGCGGGCGCGCACCACGTCCAGCCAGAGGTCGGCCATCCGGTGCTTGATCGCCTGGAACGAGCCGATCGGCCGGGCGAACTGGTGGCGTTCCCTGATGTAGGCCAGCGTCGTGTCCAGGCACCACTGCGCCACGCCCAGCTGCTCCGAGGCGAGCAGCCCGGCGCCGAACGCCAGCACCTTCCCCCGCTCGAAGTGCCCGAGCACCTCGCCGGGGGCGCCGTCGAAGGTCACCGTCGCGACCGGCCGGGTCAGGTCCAGCGAGGGCACGACCTCGATCCGGGCGTGCTCCGCCTCCACCCGGTAGAGCGCGCCCGGACCGACCGGGACGAGCAGCACGTCGGCGACCTCCGCGCCCGCGACCGCGCGCACCCGCCCGCTCAGCGTGCCGTCCGCGCCGACGGTGACGGCCTCCGGCAGCGACCGGTACGGCGAGGCGGCCAGCGGGACCACCAGGGCCGCCGTGGCCTCACCGGAGGCGAGCTCCCGGACCAGGTCCTCCTCGCCGATCTCCAGCAGCGCCTTGGTCGCCAGCACGGCACTGGTCAGGAACGGCACCGGCGCGACCGCGCGGCCCAGCTCCTCCAGCACCACCGCGACCTCGCGCGCCGTCGCCCCCGCCCCGCCGAGCGCCTCCGGCACCAGCAGGCCCGCCGCCCCGATGTCCCGGGAGAGCGTCTTCCACAGCTCCATGTCGTACGGCGCGGCCGACTCGATCCGCGCCAGCACGGCGTCCGGCCCGCAGCGGTCGGCGAGCAGGTCCCGCACGGAGGCCCGGAGCTCCTCCTCGACCTCGGTGTACAGCAGTGTCATCGGTCGCTCACCACTCCTCGCTCACTGCACGGGCCACTCGTACCTCGCGGACCGCTCCGCTCACTCCGTCGGGTTCGCTCCGGGTCATCGGTCGCTCACCACTCCTCGCTCACTGCGCGACTCACTGCGCGGGTCGCTCGTACCGCGCGGACCGCTCCATGCCGCCGGGGTCATCGGGGGAGGTCCTTCCAGGGCACGTCCTTGTCGACGCGGGGCTCCGACGGCAGGCCGAGCACGCGCTCGGCGACGATGTTGCGCAGGATCTCCGAGGTCCCGCCCTCGATCGAGTTCCCCTTCGCGCGCAGGTAGCGGTATCCGGCGCCGCGGCCGAAGAAGTCCACGCTGTCGGAGCGGCGGAACGACCAGTCGTCGTACTCCAGCCCCTCCTCCCCGCGCAGCTCGACGTCGAGCCCGGACAGCGCCTGGTTGAGCGAGGCGAAGGAGAGCTTCATGCCCGACCCCTCGGGGCCGGGCTGCCCCGCCGCGAGCTGCTCGCGCAGCCGGGCCCCGGCCAGCCGGGTCACCTCGGCCTCCACCCAGAGCCGGAGCAGCCGCTGGTGCAGGTCGTGGGTGCGCAGCTCGGGCCGGGACCGCCAGGTCTCGGCCACCACGCCGGCCATGCCGCCGCCGCGCCGTACCGGGGCCCCACCGATGGCGACCCGCTCGTTCATCAGGGTCATCTGCGCGACCCGCCAGCCGTCGCCGACCTCGCCGAGGCGCAGATCGTCGCCGAGCCGCACGCCCGTCAGGAAGACCTCGTTGAACTCGGCCTCACCGGTGATCTGCCGCAGCGGCCGGACGTCGACGCCGGGCGCGTGCATGTCGCAGACGAAGTACGTCAGCCCCCGGTGCTTGGGCACCTCCGCGTCGGTCCGGGCCACCAGGATCGCCCACCGGGCGTGGTGCGCCCCGGAGGTCCACACCTTCTGCCCGTCCACGACCCACTCGTCGCCGTCGCGGACCGCCCGCGTCGCGAGGGTCGCCAGGTCCGAACCCGCGCCGGGCTCGCTGAAGAGCTGGCACCAGATCTCCTCGCCCGTCCACAGCGGCCGCAGGAAGCGCTTCTTCTGCTCCTCGGTGCCGAACGCCAGGATCGTCGGCGCGGCCATGCCGAGCCCGATCCCCTGGACGCCGGTGTCGAGCTGCGGCGTCCCGGCGAGCACGCGCTCCACCACCTGCTGCAGCTCCCGGTGGACGCCCAGGCCGCCCAGTCCTACTGGGAAGTGCACCCAGGCGAGCCCGGCGTCGAACCGGGCCCGCAGGAACTCCAGGCGGTCGCCCCCCGGATCGTGCGCGGCCAGGAACTCCCTGGCCAGCGACTCGACCTCTTCAGCCGTCATCAGCGGTCTCCCATGTGCTTCTTCAGTTCGCGATAGGCGAGCGAACGCTTGTGCACCTCGTCGGGGCCGTCGGCCAGGCGCAGCGACCTGGCCGCGGCCCAGAGGCCGGCCAGCGGGAAGTCCTGGCTGACGCCGCCGGCTCCGTGGACCTGGATGGCCTTGTCCACGATCCACTCCACCTCGCGCGGAGTGGCGATCTTGATGGCCTGGATCTCGGTGTGGGCGCCCCGGTTCCCCACCGTGTCCATCAGCCAGGCGGTCTTCAGCACCAGCAGCCGGAGCTGCTCGATCTTCACCCGCGACTCGGCGATCCAGTCCTGCACGACGCCCTGCTGGGCGATCGGCTTGCCGAACGCGGTCCGGGCCAGCGCGCGGGCGCACATCAGCTCGACGGCCCGCTCGGCCATCCCGATCAGCCGCATGCAGTGGTGGATCCGGCCCGGCCCGAGGCGGGCCTGGGCGATGGCGAAGCCGCCGCCCTCCTCGCCGATGAGGTTGGCCACCGGCACCCGCACGTCGGTGAAGTCGATCTCACCGTGCCCGCCGTGGTCGGCGTCGGTGTAGCCGAACACGTGCATGCCGCGCCGGACGTGCACGCCCGGGGTGTCCGTGGGGACCAGGACCATCGACTGCTGCCGGTGCGACGACGCCTCGGGGTCGGTCTTGCCCATCACGATGAGGATCCGGCAGTCGGGGTTCATCGCGCCGGAGGCGAACCACTTGCGGCCGTTGATCACGTACTCGCCGCCGTCGCGCGTGATCGACAGCGAGATGTTCGAGGCGTCGGAGGAGGCCACGGCCGGCTCGGTCATCGCGAACGCCGAGCGGATCTCCCCGCGCAGCAGCGGCTCCAGCCACTCCTTGCGCTGCCGCTCGTCGCCGAACTGGGCCAGGACCTCCATGTTGCCGGTGTCCGGGGCGGCGCAGTTGGTGGCGGCGGGCGCGATCCTCGGCGACCGGCCCATGATCTCGGCCAGCGGCGCGTACTGCAGGTTCGTCAGCCCGGCGCCGTGCTCGCCGGGGAGGAAGAGGTTCCACAGGCCGCGCTCGCGCGCCTCCGCCTTGAGCTCCTCCAGCAGCGGCGGGACGGTCCAGCCGCTCTCGGCGGCCTGGGCCTCGAAGGCCTCCTCCGCCGGATAAACGCACTCGTCCATGAACGCGAGCAGCCGTTGCCTCAGCTCCTCGGTCCTGGCGTCGAACCCGAAGTCCATCGGTACTCCTCACCTCGTCCTCCCGGAGCGTACCGACCGGACGGTATGAGTGTCGACCGTCCCTCCCGAATCCGGGTGGTCTTCCGGGAAAATCCACCAAGTGGACCTTAGGACCGGCCGCTTCCCCCTTCTAGGGTCGTCCGCATGACCGCGACCATGCCCTCTCCCGTCACCCTCGAAGGCGCCGCCGTACGGCTGGAGCCCCTGACCGCCGCCCACCTCCCCGACCTCTTCGCGGCGGGGGGCGGCGACCCCGAGGTCTGGCGCTGGCTCGGAGTCCCCGTGCCGGAGACCGAGGCGGAGCTGGCGGCGATCGCACGCCACCTCATCGAGGACGACCGGCACGTGCCGTTCGCGGTGGTCCTCCGGGAGACCGGCCGGGCGACCGGCTGGACCACCTACATCGACGTGCCGGGGTTCGACCACAGCGTCGAGATCGGCTGGACCTGGTACGGCAGGGCGGTCTGGCGCACCGCGGTGAACACGGAGTGCAAGATCCTCCTGATCGACCACGCCCTCGGCACGCTCGGGTTCAACCGGGTCCAGCTGAAGACCGACCACCTCAACACCCGTTCCCAGGCCGCCATCCGGCGCCTCGGCTGCACCTACGAGGGCACCCTGCGCCGCCACCGCCGCCGCCCCGACGGCACCTGGCGCGACACGGTCTACTTCAGCGTGCTCGACCACGAGTGGCCCGCCCATCGCGCCCGGCTGACCGCCCGCCCGGCCACCGGTCCCGCTCACACCTCCGGCCCAGACACCGCCGGGCTCGCCCCCGGGACGCCGGTCGGCGCCTCCTAGGCATTCGACGCGGAACCGGCCGGCGCTCCTCAGGCGTTCTTCAGGCGCGCGACGCGGAGCCGTCGGACAGCATTCCCGCGAGCAGCTCCCGCACGCCGCGGCGGAGGTCATCGAGGGTGGGCTCGGCCCCGGCCCCGACGATGGCGTCGAACATCACGCCCTCCCCGAAGACGACCAGCTGGCGGCCGTGCCGTACCGGATCGGGGGAGCCCGCGGCGGCGAGCAGGGCGACGGCCGGTTCCCGGAACCGGCCCCCCGCCCGGTCGTAGATCGCGCGGAGTTCGGGGCGGCGGGTCGCCTCCAGGGCCAGCTCGTAGCGGGCCACCGTACGGCGGCGGTCGACGGTGAGCTGCGCCCACAGCACCCGGGCCGTCATCTCGGCGAGCGCGTCCAGGGCGTCCCGGCCGCTCCCGGGCCCTGCACCGTCCCGGCCCGGCAGGCCTTCCCGATCCCCCGGACCGCCGATCCCGGGCCCTGCACCGTCCCGGCCCCCCGGACCGCCGATCCCGGGCTCTGCACCGTCCCGGCCCCCCGGACCGCCGGGCCCGGCCGACAGGCCCGGACCTCCCGCGACCGGCGGCTCGCCCACGACCCCCGCCATGAACGACGAGAAGAGCTCCACCTCCAGCTCGGTGAGCCTGGCGAGGGCCAGTTCCAGCAGGGCCGAGCGGGTGCGCGCCAGGTTGGACGTCGAGCCGGGCGGCAGGCCGGCCGCCTCGTCGACCGCCCGGTGGGTCAGCCCGCGCATCCCGCGCTCGGCCAGCAGGGTGATGGCGGTCTCCGCGACCAGTTCAGCGCGTTGGGACTTCACCCACGGGATACTACATTTGTAGTTGGACTACAGGGGTAGTACTGTTCACTACATCCGTAGTGAAGGAGATGGGCATGGCGCGCGCAGTGGTGGTCGGGGCGGGGATCGGCGGGCTGACCGCGGCGGTGGCGCTCCAGCGACAGGGCTGGGACGTCACGGTGCTGGAGCGGGCGGCGTCCCTGGAGCCGGTCGGCTCCGGGCTGGCCGTCGCGGCCAACGCGCTGAGGGCGCTGGACACGATCGGCGTCGGCGACGAGATCCGCGCTCTCTCCGCCGTCCAGGGCGACGGCGGGGTGCGCAGCGCGAACGGCCGCTGGCTGGTGAGGACCAGCGCGGAGGCGGCGACCGCCCAGTACGGCGACTCGGTGGTCCTGCTGCGCCGCGCGCAGCTGGTCGACGCGCTCGTCGCCCGGCTGGCCCCCGGCACCGTACGGCTGGACACCACGGTCACCGGCGTGGACCCGGAGACCGGCGCGGTGACCGCCGTCACGGCCGGGACGGCGGCTCCGGACCCGCGCGCCGCCCGCGCCGGTCGCGCCGCCGGCACCGGACCCCGTCTCGGGACCGGCGGCGCGGGCGGCGGGCGGGAGACCATCCTGGAGGCCGAGCTCGTGGTGGCCGCCGACGGCATCCACTCCCCCGTCAGGGCGGCGCTGTTCCCCGGCCACCCCGGCCCGCGCTACTCCGGGACCACGAGCTGGCGGGTGCTCGTCCCCGCCGAGGGCGTGCCCGGCCAGGCGTCGGAGAGCTGGGGCGCCGGCCGGGTCTTCGGGATCATGCCGCTGGCCGGCGGCACGACCTACTGCTACGCCACCGACACCGTGCCCGCGGGCGGCGGTAACGGCGGGGGCGGGAACGGCGCCGGCCGCGGGGACGATGGCGAGCTCCCGGAGCTGCGGCGGCTGTTCGGCGACTGGCACGCCCCGATCCCGGCGCTGCTCGCCGCGGCCTCGCCGCAGGACGTGCTCCGCAACGACGTCCACTACCTGGCGACCCCGCTGCCCGCGATGCACCGGGGCAGGGTGGCGCTGCTGGGGGACGCGGCGCACGCCATGACGCCCAACCTGGGCCAGGGCGCCTGCCAGGCGATCGAGGACGCGGTCGTGCTGGCCCACGTCGCCGGATCCGGGGAGGGCGCCGCGCCCGACGTCGCCTCACGGCTGGGGGCCTACACCGCCGCCCGCCTGGAGCGAACCTCGAAGATCGTCGCCCGCTCCGCCGCGATCTGCCGCGCCACGAAGATCCGCAATCCGCTGGCCGTACGGCTGCGCGACACGGCGATGCTGCTCGCCGCGCGGCTCGCCCCGGGACAGGCCGCCGGCGCGGCGGACGACATCTTCGGCTGGCGCCCCCCTACGGCGTGACCTGGACGCTCTCGGAGGCGGGGGCGGGGGCGGACTCGTGGACCGGCTCGGATCCGGCCGCGCGGGCCGGAGCGGAATCCGCGGAGGACTCGGGGAAGAGGGCGGGAGCGGCTCCCGGGGAAGGCGCGGGGACGGGGGCCTTGTGCTCGGAGGCCTTGTGCTCGGAGGCCTTGTGGTCGGGGGCGAGCCGCCCGAGGGTGAGCGTCCCCCAGACCATGAGCGCGCCGGCCAGGAGCGCGGGGAGCACGTTCGACCAGCCGGAGGGCATCGCCTCGTCCAGCAGGAGGGCTCCGGCGAGGATCGAGGTGATCGGGTCGACCACCTGCACGCCCGCGTAGGCGATGCCGAAGTAACCCACCTCGTAGGACTTCTGCAGCAGCACGACCGCGCAGATGAGCAGCACCGGGACGGCGAGGGTGAACCAGCTGAGCAGGTTGGCCCACTCACCGCCGAAGTTCCCGCCCACCACCCGGACGAAGGTGGAGACGCTGGCCGTCACCGCGCCCGCGGCGACCGAGAGCACCAGCGCCTTGGCCGGGCCGCGCGCCCTCCGCCCGGCCAGATGGGTCACCAGCACGACCAGCCCGATGCAGCCGAGGAAGCCGAACGCCTCCCGGCCCGTCATGTGCGGCGTCACCGCGTGCGAGGGCACCAGCAGCAGCAGGCCCAGCAGCCCGACGGCCACCGCGGCCGAGCCGACGATCTCCGCCCGGTGGGCCTTCCTGCCGTGCAGCATCGCCGCGAGCGGCACCGCGAACACCAGCGTCGCCACGCTGATCGGCTGCACCGCGACCAGCGGCGCGAAGCTCAGCGCCACCGCGTGCAGGGACGCACCGGTGAAACCGATGACGCCGCCCAGCCACCAGCGGGGGCGCCTCATCAGCTTGAGCGAGGCGCCCTCAGTGACCGCCTCGAACTGCTGGAGCGCGGCGCCCAGGGCGTAGCCGAGCGCGCCGACGAGAGCGATCGAGATCCCGACCCAGGTCATCGCCACCCGCCCTCGGGGGAAGCCGCGCATGGGTAAAAAAGCGATACTCGGGTCATCCATCCAGCTTAGGGCTCTCGATGGCCTGGTAAGGGCCTCCTCAAGTCCGATCGACCGTCTTCGCCGCCTTCCCGGAGGCCTCCCGGAGGCCTCCCGGAGGCCTCCCATCGGCCCCGGAGGCTGATCCGGCCGGTCCCGGCGGCGCCGCCGGGACCGGCCGGATCAGCCTCGGACGGCGCAGAGGAGCCGGTCGTGACCGCGCTGCCGCCGCCACCGAGGGCCTGCGGACCGGCTACCCCGGGCACCGGGAGGTCACCGAGGAGGAGGCCCGGGAACTCGCCGGGGTCGCGGCCCGCCTGCGCGCCGTCTTCGACGCCGTCGCGGCGGAGGACGTCGATGCGGCGGCCCTGCGGGTCAACGCCCTGCTGGAGGAGAGCCGCGCCCGGCCGCTGCTCCAGCGGCACGACGGGGAGCCGTGGCACCTGCACTTCCACGGTACCGGCGGCACCGCCGCCGAGGACTGGGCGGCGAGCTGCGCCACCGGGCTCGCGATCGTGCTGGGCAGCGAGTTCCACGACCGCCTCGGCGTGTGCACCGCGCCGCACTGCGACCGGGTCTACGTGGACGTCTCCCGCAACGGCACCCGCCGCTTCTGCGGCACCGCGTGCCAGAACCGCGTCAAGACGGCCGCCTTCCGCGCCAGGGGCAGGACCCCGTGAGGGCGCGCCGCCGCGGTTCACCGCTTATCAGAATGTGTTCTGACCTACGATGGCGGGGTGAGCACCAGCAACGCCGACGCCGTCACCTTCTCGGACCTGTCCAGAAACCCCCGAGCCGTCGCCGAACGCGCCGTCCGCCTGGGCCGGGTCCGTATCACCCACCGCGACGCCCCGGACTTCTACCTGACCGCCGCCGACCGTGAGGACCGGCGAGGGCAGACACTGACCACCGCATCGCGCCTCTTCCTGGCCCTCCTCAAGCACGATCCGACCGCCCGCACGCTGGTCATCGCCATGCCTGACGTCTTCCCCTGGGTCCGCCACCTGACCTCTGACGAGCTTCGTTCCTTCACCCTGGAACTGGTCGAGGCGCTCTCCGACGCCGCGGAGCTGGATGTCGACACCACCGCACAGGAGGTCATCGCGGGCTGGCGGGCGACCGCCCGCATCAAGGCCGACCCCGCACGATACGCCCAGGCGTGCAAGGCCACCGGCGGCGACTTCGGAGCGGTCGAGGTCACCGCGTGAGTCCCAAGCGCGGCGACCGGGTCACGGTCCCGCCTCCCGACGACGAGTGGGACGTCCGGTTCGGCACCGGTGACGCGGTCAAGGGCTGGGAGGAGTTGTGCCGGCACGCCCTGGCCAACACGCGCCGCTGCTTCGAAGTGCTGCGTGCCGATCCCCGCTCCCGGGCGGACCACGAACGGCAGCACCGGCTCCGCGGCGACCTGGCGACCTGGCGACCCATCGTCACAACGGCCGCGACATGGAAGCGACAGCTCACGACACGCTAGTTTGGGCACCCCGAAGCAGAGGAGAGCCCCGTGGGCAAGGTGGTCATGTACGGCTCGGTGTCGGTGGACGGCTTCATCGCGGACGAGAACGACCAGCCGGGACCGCTGTTCGACTGGTTGTCCAGCGGTGACGTCCCGTTGGACGGGAGCGGCGGGCTGAAGGTGTCGCAGACCTCCTACGACTACACCCGGCCGTACTGGGACCAGATCGGGGTCACGATCGCCGGCCGCCACGTCTTCGACCTGACGGACGGCTGGGACGGCAAGCCGCCGAGCGGCATCGACCACGTGGTCGTCGTGACGCACCGGCCGATGCCCGAGGGCTGGGACCCCGAGGCGCCGTTCCACTTCGTCGACGGCGTCGAGGCGGCCGTGGCCAGGGCGCGGGAGCTCGCGGGTGACCGCGTGGTCGAGGTCGCCGCCGGCGACGTCGGCGGCCAGATGCTGGCCGCGGGGCTCGTCGACGAGGTGCGCATGGACGTCGTACCCGTCGTGTTCGGGTCCGGCAAGCGCTACTTCGGGCCGGTCGACGCGCAGCACCTGTTGGAGGATCCTGATGTGGTGGTCCAGGGCGACCGGGTGCTCCACCTGCGCTACCGGGTGCGCCGGTGACCGATCTGAGCGGGATCGTTGCTCATGTCAGGGGTCACCTGGATGCACCTTCGTGGGCACCGGCGTTTCCTGACCGGGTCACGTCCACCGTCCGGCGAGCCTCCCGACGGCCGGGGGTGACGCCGCAGAACGGCGGGCCCGGTCCGTGACCGGCCCTCAGGTCGCGGACCGGGCCCGGCCGGGTCAGTCGCGGGCCGGGCAGACGCAGAACAGGTGTCCCTCGGGGTCGGCGAGCACGGTCCAGTTCTCCCCGCCGGGCTGGAAGTCCGGCCTGCTCGCGCCGAGCTCCACGTACTCCGCGACCGCCCGGTCCACGTCCGGGACCCGCACGTCCAGGTGGAACTGCTTGTCCGGCCCGGGCCAGGCGGCGGGCCTGCGCTCGGTGTTCTTCTGGAAGTAGATCGTCATGGTGCCGTCGCCGATGCCGGCGTACTCGTCCTCGGCGTACTGGACCTCGTAGCCGAACACGGCGGCGTAGAAGTCGGCGAGCCGCTTGGGCTCGGCGCAGTCGAGGGTCACGGCGAGGAACTTGGCTTTCGTGGTCATGAGGACCATCGTGGCGGCCGTACCTGTCAGGTCGTGTCAGGTACGGCCGGGGCTTTCACCGTCCTGCGGCGGGACCCGCCGGTGGACCTCCGCCCTACGGCAGGACCAGCTCGTGCACCTTGACCGCCATCGGACCGGCCGGGTCGTAGACGACCTTCACCGGGATCCTGCCCCTGCGGAGCAGGTCGTACAGGTGGATCGGGTCGCAGCGCCTGGTGCCCAGCTCGTACCTGCTGCGGGTGTCGTACGGATGTCCCGCCGGGGGCCTGCCGCACTTCTTGTTCACCTGGCGGAAGTCGAGCCCCTCGGTGTAGTCGATCCTGACGGGGGCGCCCTTCCGCCTGCCGATGTACCAGCCGCCGTTCTCGCCCTCGCCGTGGCCGTAGCGCCTGACCCGGTGCGGGGTGACGATCATGGCGGAGTTCCCGGACCTCTTCGCCCAGCCGTACACCGTCTTCAGACCGGACTCCCGCTCGGCGGCCGGCGCGGACGCCACCGGGGCCGAGGCGGGTGCGGCGGCCAGGGCGGGCGCCGCGGAGGCGAGCAGGAGGGCGGCGGCGGCGAGGGCCGTGGCGGCCGAGGTCGTGTTCACGTCTTCTCCGATCGTGGGATCGGGCTCATCCTGGCACGGGGAACGCCCTGCGCAGAGGGGGTGATCCCCGTGATTCATCCCATGCCGGAACGGAACAACCTTCTACCGGAGAAGCGCGTCACAGGATTCTCCGGACCTCGGTGCTCCCCGGTCGCGGACATCCCCCGGGAACCGCAGGGCCCTACGAGTCCGCCCGGGCGGCGGCCCGGTCCCCGGCCGGCTCCGCGGCCGGCGGGTCCTGCCGCTCGGCGGAGGCCTCCCCGGACCCGGACGGCCCCGGTTCCGGCTCCTCGCCGGTCGCCGGCAGGGCGATGACGAAGCGCGTCCCCCCGGTGTATCCGGTGTCGAGCCAGATCCTCCCCCGGTGGTACTCGACGATCTTCCGGCAGATCGCCAGGCCGATGCCCGTCCCCTCGTAGGCGTCCCGGTTGTGCAGCCGCTGGAAGATGACGAAGATCTTGTCGGCGAACCGGGCGTCGATGCCGATGCCGTTGTCCGTCACGGTGATCAGCCACTCCCCGTCCTCGCGCCGCGACTCGACCCGGACCACGGGCGCGCGGTCGGGGTGGCGGAACTTCAGCGCGTTGCCCAGCAGGTTCTGCCAGAGCATCACGAACTGGGACCGGTCACCGGTCACCTCGGGCAGGGGGCCGAGCTCGATCTCGCCCCCGGACTCCTCCACCGCCGCGGTGAGGTTGCGCAGCGCCGAGGCGATCGTCTCCTCCAGGGCGAACGTCACCGGCTCCCGGGTGATCCGGCCCACCCGGGAGAAGGTGAGCAGTTCGTTGATGAGCACCTGCATGCGCTTGGCGCCGTCCACCGCGAAGGTGATGTACTGCCTGGCCCGGTCGTCCAGCTGCTCGCCGTACCGCTGCTCCAGCATCTGGGTGAAGCTGGCCACCTTGCGCAGCGGCTCCTGCAGGTCGTGGCTGGCCACGTAGGCGAACTGCTCCAGCTCGGCGTTCGAGCGCCGCAGCTCGGTGGTCTGCTCCTCCAGCAGCTGCCGGGCCCGGCGGCTCTCCTCCAGCTCGGCCACGATCCGCTCGCGCATCGCCTCCATGTCGCGGGACAGGGCCGCGATGTCGGCCGGGCCGCCGGTGTCGACGTGGTGCTCGAAGTCACCGCCGGTGACCCGGCGCGAGGCGGCGCTCAGCCGGTCCAGCGGGCGGAACACCACCACGCGCAGCAGCACCGCCACCGCGATGATCGCGAACAGCAGGACCGTGAGGATGCCGAGGAAGGCGGCGTCGCGGAGCAGCCGCGCGTCGCCCAGGTTGGCGCGCGCGTCGTCCCGCGACCGCGTCCAGGCGGCGTTCTGCGCGTCCAGCGCGGCGCGGACGGTCTCGAAGGACTGCCTGCTCGCCTCCACCTGCGCCGTGCTCACCTGCTCCGCGCCCTCGTCCCGGATCCGCTCGATCATCGGCTCGGCGTGCCGGGTCCGCCACAGCCCGATGAGGCGCTCCACCTCGTCCAGCTCGCGCAGCGGCCGCCCCTGCCGGATGAGCCTCCTGATCTCGCCCACCGACTCCCGCTCGGCCTCCAGACCGTCGGTGTACGGCTCCAGGAACTCCTCCCTGCCGGTGAGGACGAAGCCCCGGACGCCGCTCTCCTGGTTCAGCAGGGCGGTCTTCAGCCGCTCCGACTCGACCCGGGCCGGGGAGATCTGGTCCACCAGCCGGTTGGACACCTGCGCGGTGTTGCGCAGGGCCGTGGCCCCCGTCACCGCGGACCCGGCGAGCAGGAAGGCCATGGCCAGGAGCACGACGTTGACCCATCCCTGCGCGCTCCAGCGGCCCGCCCGGGCCCTCACGGGGGACGGTGCGGCCTTCTCCTCAGCGGTCATCGCCCTCTCACCTTCCGGCGGTACGGCCCCGCGGAGGGCGGGGCCCGGTGCCACTGCCCCGCGGGGAGCGGGACTCACAGCGGGACTCACAGCGGGGACAAGATACCGGTACGGGGCCCCGGACCCGGCCCGGAGTCCGGCGGCCGGACGGCCCGGATCCGCTCCGGTTCCGCGACGCCTCACCGGCGGACGCGACGCCTCACCCGGCAGAGGGGGACGCGATCCGGGGAGCGGGCACCGGCGGACGGGAACGCGATCCGGGGAGCGGGCACCGGCGGACGGGAACGCGATCCGGGGAGCGGGCGTTGGAGGGAACGTGGCGTCGATAAAGCAGTTCGTCAGGCGGTTCCTGGAGCGTCCCGGTTCGATCGACCTGACCTCCTTCGAACGGACGGTGGCGGCCTCCCGGGCCCACGAGGAGCGCCTGCGGGCCCTCCCGGAGCTGCCCGAGCCCCGGGTGGACGACCCGGCCGCCTTCTGCGCCCTGCTCCGGGAGGCCGCCGACCGGTCGCTGGGGCTGCGCCCGTACGACGTGCAGCTCGTCGGCACGCTGGCCCTGCTCTCCGGCAACGTCGCGGAGATGGCCACCGGCGAGGGCAAGACCCTCTCCGGAGCGATGGCCGCCGCCGGATACGCCCTGCAGGGCAGGCGGGTCCACGTGATCTCGGTCAACGACTACCTGGCCAGGCGCGACGCCGAGTGGATGGGCCCGCTGTACGACGCGCTGGGCGTCACGGTCGGCTGGATCGACCAGAACTCCACGCCCGACGAGCGCCGCGAGGCCTACGCCAGGGACGTGACCTACGGCTCGGTCAGCGAGATCGGCTTCGACGTGCTGCGCGACCGGCTCCGCACCGGCGTCGCCGAGCTCGTCGTGCCCGAGCCGCAGGTCGCGCTGGTCGACGAGGCCGACTCGGTGCTGGTGGACGAGGCCCGGGTGCCGCTGGTGCTGGCCGGGGCCGCCGATCCGGGCGACGCGGTGCCGGAGATGGCCGCGCTGGTCCGGCAGCTCGTCAAGGGCTACCACTACGAGATCGACGACCAGGCCCGCAACGTCCACCTGACGCCCAGGGGCATCGACACGGTCGAGAACGCCCTGGGCGTCGAGCTCTACGACACCCCCGGGACCCTGGCCGAGGTCAGCCTCGCGCTGCACGCCCACGCCCTGCTCACCAAGGACGTCGACTACATCGTCCGCGACGGCCGGGTCCATCTGATCAACCCGTCGCGGGGCCGGGTGGCGCTGCTGCAGCGCTGGCCGGACGGCCTGCAGGCGGCGGTCGAGGCCAAGGAGGCGCTGCCCGCCTCCGAGACCGGCGAGATCCTCGACTCGATCACCGTCCAGGGGCTGATCACCCGCTATCCCGTCAAGTGCGGGATGACCGGCACGGCCGTGGCCGTCGGCGAGCAGCTCCGCGAGTTCTACGGCCTCGAGGTGGCCGTCGTCCCGCCCAACCGGCCGCTGGTCCGCGCGGACGAGCCGGACCGCCTGTTCGAGCACGCCCTGGAGCGGGACCGGGCGCTGGCCGACGAGATCGCCGAGGCGCACGCGACCGGCAGGCCGGTCCTCATCGGCACCCTGGACGTGGCGGAGTCCGAGCGGCTCGCGCTGACCCTGGCCGGCCGCGGCCTGGAGTGCGTGGTCCTCAACGCCAAGAACGACGCCGAGGAGGCCTCGATCATCGCGGCGGCCGGGGAGCGCGGCGCGATCACGGTCTCCACCCAGATGGCCGGGCGCGGCACCGACATCCGCCTCGGCGAGGGGGTCGACGCCCTGGGCGGGCTGTACGTCATCGGCTCGGGACGGCACGCCGCCAGCCGCCTGGACGACCAGCTCCGCGGCCGCGCCGGCCGGCAGGGCGACCCCGGCGGCTCGGTCTTCTTCGTCAGCGGCGAGGACGATCTGATCGCCCGCTACGTCGCCGACGAGTACACCGGCGGGGTGCCCTCCCAGCGGCTCGTCGCGCACGCCCAGCGCGTCGCCGAGGGCGTCAACATGGAGATCCACCGCAACACCTGGCGTTACACGCGCCTGCTGGAGCGCCAGCGCGAGGAGGTCCTGGAGCGGCGGGACAAGGTCCTGCGCGGGCGTACGGCCTCCGAGGCCCTCGCCGCGGCCGCCCCCGAGCGCTGGGCCGAGGTGCTGGAGAGCCTGGGGAGCGGGACCGGGACTGGGGCCGACGGAGGCGGGAGCGGGGCCGGGACTGGGGCCGACGGGGCCGACGGAGGCGGGAGCGGGGCCGGAGCCGACCGGAGGGACGGGAGTGACCGGACCGGCGAGGGCGGGACCGGCGCGGGGCCCGGCGCCGAGGGGGCCGCGGACGTGCTGCACGAGGCGGCCCGGCAGATCGTGCTGTTCCACCTCGACCGCTGCTGGGCCGAGCACCTGGCCTACCTCGGCGAGGTCCGCGAGGGCATCCACCTGCGCGTCCTCGGCCGGGCCAACCCGATCGACGAGTTCCACAAGGAGGCCGTCGGCGCCTACCGGCGCATGCTGGCCGAGGTGGAGTCCCGCTCGGTCGCCGCCTTCGAGGCCGCCGAGATCACCGCCGACGGCCTCGACCTGGAGGGCGCGGGCCTCAAGCGCCCCACCGCCACCTGGACCTACCTCGTCCAGGACAACCCCTTCGGCACCGAGCTGGAGCGCATCACCAGCCGGCTGGCCCGCGGGTCCAGGCGCCGCTGACGGCCAGGGCCGCGCGGATCTCGGCCGCCGGATCGCCCTCGTGGTAGACGCGCTCGCTCGTCTCGATGCCGTCCAGGAACTCCTGGTAGCGCACCGCGTACGCCAGGCGCGCGAAGGGGCCCGCCAGGGCCAGCGCCCTGCCCGGGTCGGAGCCGGGGACCAGCGCCGACCAGGCCGCGGTCCACGCGCCGGTCACCTCGTGGCGGCGGTCGGCGGGCAGGAACCCGCACGTCCGCAGCGCGTCCAGCGCGGGGTGGCCGAAATGGCAGTCGGCGAAGTCGACGGCGGCCGTGCGCCGCCCGTCCGACCGCCAGTTGCCGGGATGGAAGTCGGCGTGCACCAGGGAGTGCGGCAGGCCGCACTCCTCCAGCGCGGCGGCCAGCCCGGGCAGCCCGTCGGCCAGCCGGCGCGCCGCCGACAGCTCGGCGGCGGACAGGCCGGTCGCGGCCTCGCCGTCCAGGAGCCCGTGCACCAGCTCCGCCAAGGCCCGCGGGGTGCGGTCCGGCAGTCCGTCCGGGATCCCGTCCCGGCGCCGCGCGACCGCCGCCTGCGCCGCGGCCCAGCGCCCGGTCATCGCGCGGACGGTCTCCGCCGGGGCCTCCCAGCAGTCCTCGCCGGGCAGGTGGTCGAGGATCACCCGGCGGCGGCGGGCGTCGGACGCCACGACGGCGGGCACGATCTCCGGGTCCACCGCCGCGAGCGCCGCCATCGCGCCCGCCTCCCACGTCGCGAAGCCGGGCGTCTCCTTCAGCCAGACCGGACCCCCGGTGGTGGGGATGCGGAACAGCCCCGACAGGTTCCAGGTCTTCACCTGCCGCACGGGTCCGCTCATCGGGCGTCCCGCCGCGCGCAGCGCCTCCCGGGCCCACTCCAGGGACTCCCGGAGGCCGGACGCGGTGGCCCACCCGGCCCGGCGGGCGGCGGGCCGCAGCAGCCCGGCCGCGTCGGCGGGCGGCGGGCCGAGCAGTCCGTCGCGGGGACGGCCGAAGGCCTCGGCGTGGTAGGTCACGTGCCCGTCCCTGGCACCGCCCCCGCCCCGCACGCCCACCAGCCGCAGCACCATGACGGGCACGCCGAGCACCGCCGTCAAATGGTCGGCGACCGGCCCGGCGTCGGCCCACCAGGGGGTCGCCACCGGGAACGGCCCGAGGCTCCCCAGGCACTCGCCCTCCGACGTCACCACCGCGCCCGCCGTACGGCCCCGCCCTCGTCCCATGGGGCCAGTCTGGCCGCCCGCGCCCCGTCGCCGCGAGCGGTTATCGGTCCCGCACCCCGCGGGTCCCACACCCCGTCCAGGTCCCGCACCCTGCGCGGGTCTCACCCCCCGCACCCCGGTCGGAGGCTGCCGCGGAGCCGGTCGGGACGATCCCTGCCGGGCGCGACCCCGTACGCGATCAGGCGGGGTAGGCGTGGGTCTCGGTGGCCTTGAGGGCGGCCCAGACCCGCGCGCCGGGCCGGAGGCCGAGCTCGGCGACCGCGGCGGCGGTGACGTCGGCGGAGGCCTCGACCGGACCGGTGAGCAGCACCCGGACGTGGTCGCCGTGCCGTTCCACCCCGCCGATCACCGCCTCCCAGAGGTTGCGCGGGGTGCCGTCCGGGCGGGTGCGGTAGAGGGCGACCGCCGTGGGCGGGAAGGCCACGAACACCGGGCCGGTCTGGGACTCGGCCGCGTTCAGCGTGACGCCGTCCAGCCGTACGGCGTGCCCGTCGGCGACGCCCCGGTAGAGGTTGAGCCCGACCAGCCGGGCGACGTAGTCCGTGCGGGGATGGCGGGCCACGGCCGAGGGGGCGCCCTCCTGGACGACCGCGCCGTCCTCCACCACGACGAGCCGGTCGGCCAGCACCATCGCGTCCAGCGGGTCGTGGGTGACCAGCACGGCGGCGCCGTCGAAGTCGCCGAGGTGGCGGTGGAGGGCCGCGCGGACCTCCAGCCGGGTGTGCGCGTCGAGGGCGGCGAGCGGCTCGTCGAGGAGGAGCAGGCGGGGCCGTACGGCCAGCGCCCGGGCGAGGGCGACCCGCTGGGCCTGCCCGCCGGACAGCTCGTGGGGCCTGGCCCTCTCGTGCCCGGCCAGGCCGACGCGCTCCAGCCACCCGCCCGCGAGCTCGCGGGCCCGCCGCTTCGGCACGCCGTGGCAGCGCGGGCCGAAGGCGACGTTGTCCAGCGCGGACAGGTGCGGGAAGAGCAGGTAGTCCTGGAAGACCATGCCGACGGGGCGGCGCTCGGCGGGGGTCGTGTGCAGCGGCTCGCCGTCGAGGCGGATGTGCCCGGCGGACAGGGGCAGCAGCCCGGCCAGCGCCCGCAGGACCGTGGTCTTGCCCGCGCCGTTGGGACCGAGCAGGGCGACCACCTCCCCTGCGGCGACCTCCAGCTCCAGGTCGAGGCGGAACCTCGGCCGCTCCACCACCAGCCTGCCGCTGATCATGTTCCTCCCTCCCGCCCCGAGGGAACCGGCCCGGTGCTCGCGACTCCCACCGCGCGTACGGCGTCCGCGGCTCCCGTCCCGCTCACGGTGTCCGTCGCGTTCGCGGTGTCCGTCGCGTTCACGGCGTCCCCGCCCACCGGTCGCGCAGGCTGGCCAGCACCAGCACGGAGACCGCGAGCAGGACCAGGCTGAGCACGATGGCGGCCTCGGGGTCGGTCTCCAGCGCGAGGTACACCGCCAGGGGCATGGTCTGCGTCCGCCCCGGGAAGTTCCCGGCGAAGGTGATGGTGGCCCCGAACTCCCCCAGCGCCCGCGCCCAGCACAGCACGGCTCCCGCGGAGACGCCGGGGGCGACGAGCGGCAGCGTGACGCGGGTGAACACCCGCCACCGGGACGCCCCGAGGGTGGCCGCGGCCTCCTCGTAGCGCAGGTCCGCCGCCCTCAGCGCACCCTCGACGCTGATCACCAGGAACGGCATGGCCACGAAGGCCTCGGCGAGCACCACCCCGGCCGTGGTGAACGGGAACGAGATCCCGAACGCCTCATGCAGCCACCGCCCGGCCAGCCCGTTCCGGCCGAGGACGAGCAGCAGCGCGACGCCCCCGACCACGGGCGGCAGCACCAGCGGGACCGTCACCAGGGCCCGGATCAGCCGCCGTCCGGGCGGGTTCCCCCGGGCCAGCAGCCAGGCCAGCGGGACCCCGAGCAGCAGGCAGATCGCGGTGGCGAGGGTGGCGGTGACCAGCGACAGGCGCAGCGCCTCCAGCACCAGCGGTTCGGCCAGCCGCTCCCCCATCTCCGCCCACGGGGCCCTGACCAGCAGGCCGAACAGGGGCAGGACGAGGAAGACCAGCCCGGCGACCGCCGGGACCGCCAGCGGCCACGGCATCCGTCCTCGCATCCGGCCGTCCCCTCCTCTCGCACCGCCCGCCCGTGTCCACGGGAGGCGAGGAGCACGCGGCGGAGCCGGCCAGGAGCGCCGGCACGGCCGGTGCCGTCACCCGGAGATCCCGCCGGCCCACGCCGCCTGATCCTGGCACACGCCGCCGCCGCGGCGGGCTCCGGATGTCACGGTCTCCGTTACATCGACGGTAATGGTTTGGCGGATCATTGCCGGATATTGTGTTATTTGTGACCACCACCAGCGCGAACCGGCCGGTAGGCGAGCTGCTGCGCCAGTGGCGGGAGCGCCGGAGGATGAGCCAGCTGGACCTGGCCATCCAGGCCGACATCTCCACCCGGCACCTGAGCTTCGTGGAGACCGGCCGCTCCAAGCCCAGCCGGGACATGATCCTCCACCTCGCCGAGGAGCTGGACCTGCCGCTCCGCGAGCGCAACCACCTGCTGCTCGCGGGCGGTTTCGCCCCGGTGTTCGCCGAGACCCCGCTGAACTCCCCCGAGATGGCCTCGGTCCGCGAGGCGCTGGGGCAGGTGCTGAGCGGGCACCAGCCGTATCCGGCCGTGGTCGTGGACCAGCGCTGGAACCTGGTGGACCGCAATCCCGCCACCGGGCTGCTGCTGCGCGGCGTCGCCCCGGAGCTGCTCGAACCGCCGGTCAACGTGCTGCGGCTGAGCCTGCACCCGAAGGGCATCGCGCACCGGATCCTCAATCTGGGCGAGTGGCGCGCCCACCTGCTGCACCGGCTGCGCCGCCAGATCAGCCTGACCGCCGACCCGGAGCTGACCGAGCTCTGGCGGGAGCTCGTCGACTATCCCTGCGACCAGCCGGAGCCCGAACTGGGCAGCGGCCCCGGGCAGATCGTGATCCCGCTCCGGCTCCGCCGCGGCTATCGCGAGCTGGTCTTCTTCAGCACCATGACGACCTTCGGCACCCCGCTCGACATCACCGTGGCCGAGCTGGCCATCGAGGCGTACTTCCCCGCCAACCCCGAGACCGCCGCCTACCTGCAGCACCAGCACCACCCCGACTAGGGTCCGCCCGCCGGTCCGGCGCGGCACACCCGGCCGGCACGCGGAGATGCCCGCCCGGCACGTGGAGACGGCGGGCCGGCGCGCGGAGGCGACGGGCCGCCCGGCCGGGGGCGCGGCTAGTCGATCACCGCGGTGGCCTCGATCTCGACCAGGAGGTCCGGCTCCGCCAGCGCCGCGACGCCCAGCAGCGTGATCGGCTTGACCGGGTCGACGCCCAGCTTCGCCGCCGCCCGGCTCACCCCCTCACCCAGCAGCTGCATCTTCTCCGGGCTCCAGTCGACGACGTAGGCGGTCAGCTTCGCCACGTCGTCGAAGGAGCCGCCGATCTCGGCCATGGCGGTGCCGATGTTGAGGTAGGCCTGCTCGACCTGGGCGGCGAGGTCTCCTTCGCCGACCCGCCGGCCCTCGGCGTCCCGGGCCACCTGGCCCGCGATGAACACCAGCTTCGACCCGGTGGCGATCGACAGCTGCCGGTAGGCCTCGGGCTTCGGCAGGCCTTCGGGGTTGACCAGGGTCACGGCCATGACTTCTCCTCCACGTCGGGAACAGGATCGATGCCACCCGAAAGCATGGCAACGTTATGCATTAAAGCATAGCAAGGTTATGTATTCTGACGCGATGGCGAGGACGAAAGATCCGGCGGTCCGGTCCCTGCTGCTGGAGCGAGCCGCCCAGATGCTCCGGGCCCGGCAGCCCGTCACGCTCCGCACGCTGGTCGCCGGCACCGGCGTGTCGACGATGGCCGTCTACACCTACTTCGGCGGCATGGACCGGCTGTGGAAGGCGCTGCGACAGGAGGGCTTCACCCGGCTGGCGGCCAAACTCGCAGCCGTCCCGGCCTCCGCGGACCCGGTGCGGGACCTCGCCGCCCTGGCCGCCGCCTACCTGGCCAACGCCCAGGAGAACCCCGACCTCTACCGTGTCATGTTCGACGCGGACTTCGAGCTCGAGGACGCCGAAGCCGCGGACGAGACCCTGCACTACCTCGTCCGGACCGCCGACCGAGCCAGGGCGGCCGGCCGCTTCCGCGACGACGTCTCCCCCCTGGAGCTGGCGACGCAGAGCTGGATGATCGGCCACGGACTCGCGTCCCTCGTCATAACGGGCCCCCTGCCGCACCAGGCGCTCGCTCACGCCGTGCCCATGCTGACCGCGCTGTTCACCGGCGCGGGAGACGAGCCCGGCAGCTGCCGCCGGTCGGTGGAGCGCGGCTGGGGCGGACTCTGACGGTCGCGGATCCGGCCGCGGGCCGCCCCGGCCGGAGGGCGATCACTCCTCCGCCGACGAAGGCTCGGACGGCATCAGGACGTTGGTGATCACCCGCCTGATCCGCCCCTCCCCCGGCCCGTTGCCCGCCCTGGCCTGGAACACGGCCCGCAGGTCCGCCGCGAACGCGGCGAACTCGTCGTCGGAGAGCCACAGGGCGGTCTGGCGGTAGCCGACGCCGTCGCGGCGCAGGTCGACGTCGCCCCGGTCGAGATA
The DNA here is from genome assembly GCF_014647955.1 of Planomonospora antibiotica. Classification (NCBI taxonomy): domain Bacteria; kingdom Bacillati; phylum Actinomycetota; class Actinomycetes; order Streptosporangiales; family Streptosporangiaceae; genus Planomonospora; species Planomonospora antibiotica. The sequence continues at coordinate 137,036 of NZ_BMQE01000017.1, forward strand.
GCGGTCGTAGTCGGCCAGCAGCCCCGCGACGAAGGCCATGAACGCCCGCCGGTGGTCTTCGGGGGACATCGCCGCCAGGTCCTCGTCGGTGACCTGCGCCGCCGCCAGGCGCAGCGCGTAGGTGCGCTCCACCGCGCCCCGCACCCGCTGCTCGCCGACGATCTCCAGCACGCCCGCGTCGGCCAGCAGCGCGACATGGCGGTACAGCGTGGCGGTCGAGACGTCGGAGAGCTCGGCGGCGAGGGCCGCGGTGGTCATGCGGCGGTCGCCGAGCAGCGCCTGGACGATGCGCAGGCGGACCGGGTGGAGCAGCAGATCGGCCGTCGTCTTCATGGATGAATACTCTCATATTTGACATCAATCTCAAAGATGAGAATACTCATGGTTGGACATAGAGGAAAGGACGCATGATGGCGACGATGACGGTGACCGGCGGCGAGCTGGTGCTGGCGCTCGGCCGGGGCGAGAGGACGGCGGGGCTGCACGGGGACATCCGGGTGCCGCTCTCCGCGGTCCGCGAGGTCGCCGTCGTGGAGAACCCGGTGGCGGAGGTCCGCGGCCTGCGCGCCCCCGGCCTGGCCGTCCCCGGGCGGACGAAGATCGGGACCTGGCGGCGGGCGGGGAGCCGGTCGTTCGTGGTCGCCCGCCGGGACGTGCCCGCCGTGCGGGTGGCGCTGAGCGGTGCCCGCTACGACGAGCTGCTGGTCAGCGACGCGGCCGCGGTGGAGCTCGCCGCGCGCATCCGCGAGTCGGCCGGCCTGCCCGCGCCGGTCGCCGAGCAGCGCGTCACGTTCTCCTCCGGCGACCTCGCCCTCGGCGGCACGCTCGCCCTCCCGCCCGCCGACACGGTCCCGGCGGACCCGGCCGCCTCACCGGCCTCCACCGGCGCGGCCCCCACGGGTACGGCCTCCGCGGGAGCGACCTCCACGGATACGGCCTCTGCAGGAGCGACCTCCGCGGGGGCGGCCTCCACGAGCACGGGCCCCAGCGGGCGGGAGCCGTACCCGGTGGCGCTGATCATCACCGGTTCGGGTCCGCTGGACCGGGACGCGAACCACCCGCGGATGCCCCTGGGGATCAGCCGCGACCTGGCGCACGCGCTGGCCCGGGCCGGGGTGGCGTCCTTCCGCTACGACAAGCGCGGCGCCGGGGAGTCCCAGGGGTCCTTCCTCGCCGCGGGCCTCGGTGACAACATCGACGACGCGCGCGCCGCGCTGGCCTGGCTCCGGACCCGCCCGGAGATCGACCCGGCGGCGGTGTTCGTCGTCGGCCACAGCGAGGGCGCCGTCATCGCCACCGCCCTCGGCGCCGAGCCCGCCGGGCCGGCGGCGGACCTGGCCGGGATCGTGCTGCTCTCGCCCATGGCGAAGACGGGCGAGGAGACGCTGGCCTGGCAGACGCGGCAGATCGCCGGAGACCTGCCCGCGCCGGTCCGGGTGATCCTGCGCCTGCTCCGCACCGACCTCGCCGCCAAGCAGGCGGAGGCCGTCACCAGGCTCAAGGCCACGACGACCGACGTGGCCCGGATCCAGGGGCGCAGGACGAACGCGCGCTGGCACCGCGAGTTCATCGCCTTCGACCCCGGACCCGCGCTGCGCGCGCTGCGCGCCCCGGTCCTCGCCGTCACCGGGGCCTGCGACGTCCAGGTGGACCCCGCCGACCTCGACGCCATCGCCGCCACCGCGGGCCGCGACGGCGGCGTGACCGAGGGCGACGTCACGGTGACGGGCGACGTCACGGCGACGGGCGACGTCACGACCGTGCGCGTGCCCGAGCTGAGCCATCTGCTCCGCCGCGACCCGGACGGCGGCGGCCTGCGCACCTACAAGCAGCAGATCCGCAGGCCCGTCGACCCCGGTCTCCTCTCCCTCGTGACGGACTGGATCACCGACCGCCTCCCCCGGGCCTGAACCGGCCCGTCGCGCTCTCCTGTCTAGACTGGGGCGGTGACTTCGAGCGGCCCCGACAGCGCGGAACCCGGGCGGCAGGGGCTGACCGTCGCGAAGATCGCGCACCTCGCGGGGGTGTCCGCGCCGACCGTCTCCCGGGTCCTCAACGGCCAGCCGGGTGTGGCGCTCGGCACCCGGCAGCGGGTGGAGGCCGTGCTCCGGGAGCAGGGATACCAGCGGCGGGAGAGCGGTCCGGCCGCCATCCTGGAGCTGGTCTTCCACGCGCTGGAGAGCCTGTGGGCGCTTGAGATCATCCGCGGCGTGGAGCAGGTCGCCCGGGAGCACGGGCTCGCCGTGGTGCTCACCGAGATGCAGGGCCGGCTCACCCCCGGGCGGGCGTGGACCGAGCAGGTCCTCGCCCGGCGCCCGGCCGGTGTCATCGCCGTCTTCTCCGAGCTCACCGTCCAGCAGCAGTCGCAGCTGGCCACCCGTTCGATCCCCCTGGTCGTGCTCGACCCGACCGGGGAGCCGCTGCACCGCACGCCCTCGGTGGGCGCCACCAACTGGAGCGGCGGGATGGCCGCGACCCGGCACCTGCTCGACCTGGGGCACCGGCGCATCGCCATGCTCAGCGGCCCGACCGGGTGGCCGTGCTGCCGTGCCCGGCTCGACGGCTACCGGGCCGCCATGGACGCCGCGGGCGTGCCGGTCGACCCGGACCTCGTCCGCGTCAGCACCCTCTACGTCGAGGGCGGCCTGCGCGACGGCGGCGAGCTGCTCCGCCTGCCCGACCCGCCGACCGCGGTCTTCACCGCCAACGACCTGCAGGCGTTCGGCGTCTACGAGGCCGCCCGCCAGGCCGGCCTGCGGATCCCGGAGGACCTGAGCGTCGTCGGGTTCGACGACCTGTCGTTCACCCGGTGGGCCGGGCCTCCCATGACGACCGTGCGCCAGCCGCTGGTTCAGATGGGGGCCGCCGCCGCCCGGATGATCGTCGCCCTGGCGGGCGGCGAGGAGCTCGAACAGCACCGCGTCGAGCTGGCCACCGAACTCGTCGTACGGCAGAGCACCGCCCCGCCGCCCCGTCACTGAGCCGCACGGCAGAGCACCGCCCCGCCGTCCCGACGCTGAGCCGTACGGCGGACCACCGCCCCCTCCCGGCCCGGCGCCGGCGAAGAAAGTTTCATCCCCGCCGCGCCCGCCCCCGCAGGCCGTACCAGGTCATCGGCGCGCCTCCGGGCGGGCGTGCCGGAGCGCCTTGCCCGTGGAAATGTTCCGCCGGATACTCCGGAACGTTTCAGGAGGCTCGCGCCGTGCGGCCCGTACCCGGAGGACAGGACAGCCGATGAGGATGAGAAGCAAGGCGAGGGGCGGGCTGAGCACCGTAGCCGCCGCTGTGGCCGCCACGGTGGCCGCCGTCATGGCACTCGCCGTCACGGGACTGGTCGCGGCGCCCCCGGCGTCGTCGGCCTCCCTCACCGAGGTCACCGGCTTCGGGACCAACCCGACCAACCTGAGGATGCACCTGTACGTCCCGGACAGCGCCCCGGCCAGGCCCGCGATCGTGGTGGCCGTGCACTACTGCACCGGCTCCGGCCCGGCCTTCCACTCGGGCACGGAGTTCGCCTCCCTGGCCGACCGGTACGGATTCGTCCTCGTCTACCCGTCCGCGACCAGGAGCGGCTCCTGCTTCGACGTCTCCTCGCCCCAGGCCCTGCGGCGCGACGGCGGCAGCGACCCGGTGGGGATCATGTCCATGGTCAGGTACGTCCAGCAGCGCCACAACGGCGACCCCGACCGGGTCTACGTCACCGGCGCGTCCTCCGGCGGCATGATGACGAACGTCCTGCTGGGCGACTACCCCGACGTGTTCAAGGCCGGGGCCGCGTTCATGGGCGTGCCGTTCGGCTGCTTCGCCACCACCGACGGCTCCTCCTGGAACAGCGCCTGCGCCAACGGCCAGGTGGTCAGGACCCCGCAGCAGTGGGGCGACCTGGTGCGCGCCGCGTACCCCGGCCACAGCGGGCCGCGCCCCCGGATGCAGATCTGGCACGGCACCGAGGACGCCACGCTGCGCTACCCGAACTTCCAGGAGCAGATCAAGCAGTGGACGAACGTCCACGGGATCGGCCAGACCCCGGTGCTCTCCGACACCCCGCGGCCGGGCTGGGTGCGGACCCGCTACGGGAGCACCGGCGAGCAGGCCCCGGTGGAGGCGATCAGCCTGCCGGGGGTCGGGCACAACCTGCCGATGGGCGGCATGGCCGAGGCCGTCATCCGGTTCTTCGGCCTGACCGGCGGCCCCACCGCCTCGCCCACCCCGACCGCGACGCCCACCGTCACCCCCGGCACCGGCTCCTGCCGCGTCACCTACACCGTGAACGCCTGGAACACCGGCCTCACCGCCGCGGTCAAGGTCACCAACACCGGCTCCACCGCGGTCGACGGCTGGTCCCTGGCCTTCACCCTGCCGGGCGGGCAGACGGTCTCCAACGCCTGGAACGCCGCCGTCTCACCGAGCAGCGGCCAGGTGACCGCGAGGAACGCCTCCTACAACCGGACCATCACACCGGGCGCCTCGGCGGAGTTCGGCTTCCAGGCCGCCCACACCGGGAACACCGACGAGCCGGCCTCCTTCACCCTCAACGGCACGCCCTGCACCGTCGATTGACCCGGCAAGCCGGTACGGCTGCGCCACCGGTGCAGCCGTACCGGCGGCCGATCCGGCGGTCCGCCCGATCGTCCGAATCGATCTCCGTGGTGGAATACTCCCGTGGATCAAGCGCGGGTGAGGCAGTTGCTGGGTGAGATGCTGCTCTGCTGTTTCGTGATCGTCCTGATCAGCGGCGGCTTCCTGGCGTTCTTCTACACGCCCAGCGGCGAGATGATCCCCTACAGCGGAGACTATGAGCCGCTCCGGGGCGTCCCCATGAGCGCCGCCTACCACTCGATCCTGGACATCAGCTTCGAAGAGGGCACAGGGCTGTACGTGCGGCTGCTGCACCACAGCACCTCGCTCCTGCTCGGCGTGGGCACCGCCTTCTGGGCCCTGCTCGGCCGGTTCCGGTACGCGTTCGCGGTGCTGGGCCTGATCATTGTCGGCGGGATCACCGGCTACGGAGCCGCCGACGACCTGCTGTCCGGGACCGTCCTGGGCCGGGTGCCCATCCCCCTCTGGTACGGCCTGCACCTGCTGATCGCGCTGGCCGTGGGCGCGGCGCTGGTGCTCTCCTCCCGGCGGGAGGCGGCCCGGCGGCCCAGGACGGTCCCCTTCGTGGCGCTGAGCATCGGCCTCACCCTCCTGGCGGTCTTCGGGCTCTGAGGCGCGTCGCGGAGGGCGCGCCCGGGACGTCTCGGACGGTGCTCCCCCAGGGCGTCGCGGACGGTGCGCCCCGAGGCCGAGCCCACGCCGTCCGCCGGCCCGCCGTGCGACTGAGCACCGGGCGACTGAGCGCGGAGGGCCGCCGAGGGCGGAACCGTCGCCGTCAGCCGGCGACGATGACGTCCCCCACGGCGGAGGTGACGGTGAAGGAGTCGAGCCGCCGCAGCCGGCCCGTCGTCCGGTCCAACCGGTACCAGGTGTAGACGTGGTACTCCTCCCCGCTCCGCCCGCGATAGGAGTCGGTCAGCACGTCGAGCCGGCCCGCCCTGTCCCAGCGCGCCCGGTAGGGGGCCTCGCCCTTGCGGAGGCGGAGCGGGAACGTGCGTCTCTTCCCGGTGTCCAGGTTGCGGACGGTGACCGCGTTCTTCGAGGGATGGACGTCGTCCCGCCGGGCCTTGGCCACGGTGACGCCGTCGCGACCGAGGTCGCCCATCATGTAGGCCGACCGCCGCAGTCTCACCGACCAGGTCCCGGTCTTGTAGACCACCGCCCCGCGCACGTGGGTGGCCATCAGGTGCTTCTCATCCGGGCTGAACCTCGCCAGGTCGTATCCCCGGGGCAGGTCGAAGGCCTTCCCGGTGGCCGTGTCCACGATCCGGTCGACCGGTTTCAGGGAGACGAGGTGCTCTCCGTCGATGCCGACGAACCGCCCGCGCGGGGAGAGGGTCAGCTCGGTCACCGATACGGACTCCGGCCGCCTCACCGCGGTCCGGCGCGCCTTCCCGGTGGCGGCCTCCCAGATCATGAGCACGCCGTCGCTCTTGCGGAAGTACGCGGCGCGGGTGCCGTCCGGGGAGAGCGCCATGACGCCCATGGCCGGATGGTCGCCGTCGGGCCGGTGCGCGTCAGGGAGCGACCGGACGCGGCCGTCGCTCAGCCAGAGCCTCCACGGGCCGCACGAGCGCCGCCCGACGCCGTCGTCGTTCCGGCAGACGCCGAGGCCGGCGTGGCGGATCACCGGCTTGACCGGTGCGGCCCCGGCCGGAAGGCCGGTCATGAGCACGACCGCAGCTGTGACCGCGGCCGTCACTGTCCGGAACGGCATGCCCGCATCCTCCCACAGCGCCGCGGAGCCGCGTCGCGGAACGACCGTCCGTCCCCGCGGAGCGTCCGTCCGTCCCCGCGGAGCAGCCGTCCGTCCGTCAGCAGACTCCGGGCAGTGTGCATGTCTTCGCCGCCATCTCGGTGGCATTGCCACGCAGGGTCTTGACGGCTCGCTTCTGCGGGTGGCCGAGGGAGTCCAGGTCACCGAAGTAGATCATCAGAGCGCTGCCCCTGCGCGCCACGATGCCCGACAGCAGCGGGGACCATTCTCTGTTGAGCTTGTCGTACATCTTGACTTCCTCCCCCGCCTAAAGGCGGGGGATTCCAGCGGTCGCCCGCTGGGGTTCCTGCTTCACCGACGACCGCCCCGTCCGGGAGGACTCCCGTTGAGGTCTCACACCGTCTCCACAGGCAGACGCCGCCAGCCCGGCGGCCAGGATGTTGCGTGCCGCGTTCACATCGCGGTCATGCACGGCACCGCAGTCGCACGTCCACTCGCGGACGTTCAACGGCAGCTTCCCGCGGATCGTGCCGCAGGCTCCGCACAGCTTCGAGCTGGGGAACCAGCGGTCGATCACGACGAGTTCA